>JAEYWD010000009.1 GCA_023429135.1 Bacteroidota bacterium
TCAGAAGCAGGGAAGATTCAAAATTCAGATGTTTATCATCCTCGCCAAATACAATTTCGTTTTCATTCCGTGCTGTAATGATAAAGAATCCAATTCTACAGCCTTCTTTCAGATCATTTTCCGAAACAGTATCTAACTCACCCGTTTTCAATCCTATAAAACTCACCAGAAAATTTCGGATTTTCATAAGCGCTTGCATCCAGGCCGGAGAAATGTTGCTGAATTTTGAAAAGAGAAAGTCGATACTGAAAGAGTTCCTGCCATTTATGGTGATGCTGTAAGCATCATAATAATCAAAATTTCCAAAGGATTTTCCAACCAGAGAATCCTTTGGAATAGTTTTGTATTTTTTAACCGGCATAGCTCACCTCCTGGGATTTAAACAATGGAACCAGGCAGCACGCGGCAGGAATAGCGCACAAAACAATGATAACCGTTGAAGAAACACCATGAAATCCCCAAAAATAAAACTCTGCAAATATTCTGGCTATATAAAATGCGGAGACAAGTAACAGAAACGATTTGCCAATTGCATTAAGCAGAAGCAATCGTGAATAACGAAGTAAAACAACTGTAAAATATAACAAAAGAATATTTGCAATAATATTGAAAGTTAGCATAATATTCCTATTATCAGGACTAAGCGATGACAGAGTTTGTTCCCAACGGAACATCCAGTAGAACGGAAGGTGAAACAGCAAAAAAAGAAGGTTCATTACTCCGGCAATTTTAAAGAGAACTGTTGATTTCATTTGAGAGTATTTAAAAATTTTACCTCAAAATTGATCATCAAAACCTCGCAAAAAAATAAAGTTCTGCCAATCACAGAAAATCATCTGCAAGTATTTCGATATAGCCCCCAGAATATTACTTTGATCTCAGAAATTTATAACAGGCCGTCATAACATCTTCTTCAATGGTTTGCCAACCGCTATAAGCTCCGGGTTTCCATTCTCCGCCGTTAGTCATAAACACAATACCACTTTTATCTTTTTCCGAATAGTATAATCCGCTTAAAAGTCCGTAAGCATCGCCCGAATGACCAATTAACCCGACGCCGGGAACAAGTTTATCGGTTCGCATAAAAGCAAGAGCATAATTGGTATAAAAATCCTTTTCGGAGAAGCCATTATTACCGTTATAAGACCAAACAACTTTGTGCATGCGCTTTGCTGTTGAATCAGCCAGAATTCGAACTTTGCCATATTTGCCGTTATTCATATGAGCAATCATAAACTTTGTGAGATCGGCTGCTGAAACCCGAAGTCCTCCCTGCGGAGCAAATAATACGGCATTCGAGCCGATTTTGTAATCCCCGAGCGCGCGATCTGCCGGCCTGACTCCGCGCCAATTATCGTTTTGCGGTACCCACTTCCCATCTTCTTTCCGGTAAAGAACCGCCATATTATTAATATCCGGAATATCTCTCACATCGAAACTGGCATTCATACCCAAGGGTTTAAATATGTGATCAATACAATATTTATCAAACCTTTCGCCGGATATCCGTTCCACAAGAGTTCCCAAAATGCCAAAGTTAAGATTAACATACTGGAAATAGCCGCAACCGGGAGCATCGGTTTTACTCCATATATCGTCAGTATAAAATACTCCTCCGGGGACAAGAACAGAACTCAGCAATGGAAAAGGCTTTTGTGTGTACGATGCAGAAAGAAAATTATCATAACCGGCGCCATCGCGTATACTGGAGGTATGCGACATCAACATTTGGAACGTAACAGGCTTATCGGGAAAATTTGGGTTTCGTAACTTAAAGCCAAGATATTCCGAAACGTCGTCATCCAGCTTAAAAAGTCCTTTTTCGTAAAGTTGCATCAGGGCAGATACAGTAACCATTTTAGAAACTGAGGCAATTCTATAAACTGTATGCTCCGTAACGGGTAAATTCCGGTCTATGTCGCGCAAACCATCATTAAAGGTAAATACTACTTTACCATCTTTAACCAAACATACAGAAATACCAACAAGGTTATTTTTTTCTTTAATTCTTAATAATTCAGATTTAAAATCCTGAGAATGGCAAAACAAGTGAATTGCACAGAATACATGTAAAAGAGATATTTTTTTCATTGATAATCGCGATTATGTCAGTTGAAATTAAAAAGTTCATAAATATAATTCTAACTTTCATTCCTTTTTATGTAATCTTTATGCCCTGCAAGATATAATTAGTCTAAATTTTAGCATTCGATTCATTTTTTGAAATACATTTGCGTAACAAATTCAACAACCTTTTAAATAACCTAAGATGAAAAATTTAATAATTCTTGGAATAGCTCTATTCTACTGTTTTACTATTGGCGCACAACAATCAGCTCCCCTTAAACTTGCTCCTGAAAAAAACAAAGTATACAGGCTTAAGAAAGTTTCGCAGCAAAACATTATTCAGTCCATGAATGGAATGGAGCAGACCACTTCTGTAAACAACAACTCGGTTGTTTCTTTTAAAATGATTGAGCAAACTCCTGATTTTATGGTAGCCGAAGTACGTTTCGATACCATTGTTACTAAAACCAGCGCCATGGGTCAGAATTTTACTTATAACTCCGCGAATCCCGGCAATATAAAATCTGATAAAATTAATGAAGTAATGGACTGCCTTATGAACCGTTACTGTTCTACTCCTCTTTTCGTTAAAATTACTCCTACAGGAAAGGTTCTGGAAATTATAAATCTGAAACTATTTTCTACAAATGTGCTTAAAGATGTGGATTCTATTAAAGGACAGGCTGCGATGATGGTTAAAAATCAGAGTCAGAACCTGACCGATGTTAAGACCTTATCCACATCAATAGAATCGTTTACAAACTATTTGCCAGGGAAGGATGTAGTTATTGGCGGATCGTGGGAAAACATGGTTAACACCAGCAGCGGTGGCATGTCTCTGGCAGTTTCAAGTAAATATAAACTCAACGACATCAAAGGTAATAATGCTTTGGTTACAGGAGAATCGAAAATCACACCTGCAGGCTCTGCCCCTATGGAAGTAAATGGGATGAAAATATTTTACGATCTGGCTGGCACAAGCAAGGCCACCATGGAGCTGGATACCAAAACCGGATTTGCAACCAAAAGTTCCGAAAAGAACCACATGGAAGGAACCATGAAAATTGAAATGCCGGGTAACACCATGTCGATTCCTGTTAAAGTTGACGGTGAAACTTCCACTGTAAGCTTTTTGTAAACTTGTTAACGTGGAAAGTGTAAAATGTCAGATTTTTGGCGGAATTGTAAATTCCGCCAAGCGCAAAGCGTTAACCCAAGCGTAGTCAAAATCTTTTTGGACCTTTTCACAACTATCAAGTATTTATTTAACCAAACCATCTTTAATATCTAAATTCTATTAATCCATTATTCGAAATGAGAAAAATTATCATCTTTTTTCTTCTTTTGTGCCCTATTTTATCAAAGGCACAAAACATCAAAGGGTATGTTTTATCCGAATCGGATAAATCGCCCGTTCAATTTGCATCAGTAGCCCTTCACAAACTGCCCGACTCAACACTCGTAACAGGCAGTATCACACTCACAACCGGCCAGTATACAATCGAAAAGGTTAAACCCGGAAAATACCACATCAAGGTAAGTTTCATCGGATACGCAACTTCGGGGAAAGATATTACCGTACCCGATAACGGACACGATGTTACTGCAGATACCATTTATCTTGCTGAAGCCTCCAAACAGTTGTCGGAAGTTGTAGTTATGAACGAACGTCTCAAAGGAACCGAGCTGGTTGACCGGACAGTTTATTCAATTCCCGAATCAGCCGCAAAAGCTTCCATCAATGGTTACGATGTACTTAAGAAAATCCCCCAGATTCAGGTCGACTTTCAGAATAATATTACGTTGAATGGAAAAGCAAACTTTATCATCCAGGTAGACGGCAAACAGCGCGACAAGGAGTTTCTTGCACGTTTATTACCAACTGATATCAAAAGCATTGAAATCATTAACAATCCTTCCGGTAAATATGAAGGAGATATCGATGGCGTAATCAGTATAATCCTCAAAAAAGAGGCTCGAGTGGGCATGAACGGTAACTTTGGCTTATATGCAAAACCATTTGGAAAGCCTACCATGGCTACAAACGGAAGTCTTGACTATGGTTTAGGAAAAGTAACATTTTACGTTTCAGCGTTTGGAAATATCCAATCGTTAAAAATGAACTCAGGTTACAACAACCTATATTTAATGAACGACTCGTCAAGTATTAGTGACGGATCAGGGAAATTCAAAAGCGCTTTCACTTCGGTTAATACAGGGTTTGATTATTATATCAACGATAAGAATAACTTAAGTGTAAATTTGACCTATCGTCCTATTTCACAAACCTCGGATCAGCAGAGCCTCATACGGCTCCTTAAAGGCGAAGCCGACAGGGGAACTATGAATTCCCAGAATACGAGAGATATGGGATCGAATGAAGAATCGGGCTCTGTATTTTATAAGAAGAGCTTCAGTAAGCCAATTCAGGAATTTACTGTTGAAACAAATTTTTACACATTCCAGAGTGATGAGCAAAGTAACTTCAAAAACACGGCCAATGGATTAACTTTCCCCGGCAGTAACGTTACAAGAGATGAAAGCAACAACAACAAACGTTCCTACATCTCAACAAAACTGAATTATGTGCAACCGATTGGCATGGCGACAAAACTTGAATTTGGCTACCAAATCTACTATCAGGTGATAGATTATGACTTTGTAAGCAGTGATGTATCGCTGAGCAACAACTTCAAATATTCGGAATTCAGAAATGCAGCTTATGCAGGGCTAAGTTTCAACATAAAAAAATGGGGATTTCAGACCAACCTCAGAGTTGAAGACAGCGAGAACGACATTAACAATAAATCAGAAGGTTATTCCTGCTTTTTGCCTTCTACAAACCTTCAGTATAAAATATCATCCAAACACAACATTAAATTCACTTACAACCGGCGTATCAACAGGCCGGGCATATACGACCTGAACCCATTTCAGCGGATAAGTTACAATTACTCGATTTCGGAAGGTAACCCCGATCTTAAACCTGAGTACCGCGACAGGCTCCAATTGACTCATACATGGAACTTTGGCAAAAGCAATTACTTCTCCCCAAATGTTTATGTTGAATATTTGTCGGACAAAATAAGTACCAGCAACAAGCTGGTTGTTTCGCCAACCACAGGAAATCTGGTGATGCAGACAAAGCCATATAACCTGCTTACCGGATTGGAAAAAGGCGGTGGATTTAATGCCATGCTGTGGTTTTTTAATATAAACTTCAGATATTTCGAAGGACAATTCAACAAATTTGACGACGGAGAAATAAAACTCCCGGAACGCAAGTACTCTTCCTACAGCATAACAGGAAATGCATTCTATCAGTTTAAGAATAAAATCACAACATTCCTGTTTGTTAACTACAACGGGGTAACAGTGAATGCCCAAAGTAAATCGTACTCCATGCCTTTTTATGGTTTTGGAGCGCAACGCCAGGCAGGCAATCACACTTACGGATTCTTCTGGCTGTTGCCATTTTCAAAAGATATCACCTTTAGCAAAACCATTACCGAAACGGAATACCTGTATTCAAAATCCACTTCAGGATTCGATGTATCTTACTTTATTCAGTTTATGTACTCATACAAATTCAATAAAGGAAAGAGTGTTAAAAAGCTGAACCGGAGAGTAGATGTAGAAAGTGACAGTAAAACAGAAGGAGTTGGCAGATAAAACAAAAGCCCCGGCGAATACAAGCCGGGGCTTTTGTTTTAGTCTTCCATATTATTATTCTTCGTCGGGTTCGGCAGTCGAATTTGGGCCGCGCATTATACCCCTTTTAGAAGTTTTAACAAATTCAACAATCATGTCTCTCTCAGGAGTCGAAGGCATATTTGTTTCAATGTAACTGACAGCTTCGCGGTTGTTCATACTACTTTGGTAGATATGACGGTAAATGGTTTGTATTTCCTGGATTTTTTCAGGAGAAAAAGCCCGGCGTCGTAAACCAACAACATTCAAACCCATGTAACAAAGTGGCTCCCGAGCAGCTTTAACAAACGAAGGCACATCTTTAAGAACGTGAGAACCTCCGGATATCATAACATGCTGACCAATTCTTACAAACTGGTGAACAAGAACGTGGGCGCTTAAAATTGCATGGTCGTCAATTTCGACTTCGCCGGCTAACTGGGTGCCATTCCCAAGAATAATATAATTTTTGAGCTCACAATCGTGAGCTACATGCGTGTAAGCCATCAAAAGACAATTGCTTCCAACAACAGTTTTACCTTTAGAAGCTGTTCCGCGGTTAATAGTTGCACATTCGCGAACAGTGGTATTATCGCCTACTTCGGCGGTAGTTTTTTCACCACGGAATTTCAGATCCTGTGGAATTGCAGAAATTACGGCACCTGGGAAAATACGGCAATTCTTACCAATACGGGCACCATCCATTATGGTAACATTATTGGCAATCCATGTTCCCTCTCCTATTTCTACATCTCCGTAAATTGTTGTAAATGCTCCAATAGTTACGTTTTGTCCGATTTTAGCATCCGGATGAATTGATGCAAGTGCTTGACTCATATAAAAATTTTGTTTCTTTTAAATATTTATAAGTTTGGTTTGCGCGCCAACTGGGCCATAAATTCTGCTTCTATCACCAGTTTATCGCCCACAAAACCCTGACCTGTACAAAGCGCTATCCCTCTTTTGATTGGCTCGGTTAAAATCATTCTCACATTCAGAACATCTCCCGGTACAACCTTCTGCTTAAATTTAACGCTTTCTATCTTCATAAAGTATACAAGATAGTTATGAGGATCGGGCACAGTAGATAACAGCAGAATTGCTCCTACCTGTGCCATAGCTTCAATCTGAAGCACACCTGGCATTATAGGTTCGTCGGGAAAGTGACCGGCAAAAAAAGCTTCGTTCATCGAAACACTTTTCACACCGCAAACAACCCACTCGTCCAAATGCGTTATTTTATCAACTAAAAGGAAAGGAAACCTGTGCGGAATTCTCTTTTGAATTTCGATTACATCAAATAATGGCTGCGAATTGGGATCATAAGCTGGAGGAGTTGGTTTACCCAAATCCTTTTTCATTTTTTTACGAACCAGACGAGCCATTTCGTTATTGGCGGCGTGACCAGGGCGGGTAGCAATAATCCTACCCTTGATGGGCATTCCTATTAAAGCGAGGTCGCCAACCAGGTCGAGCAGCTTATGACGGGCAGGTTCATTAGTAAAATGAGGCTCCAGATTATTTAAAACACCGCCTGCTTTTACCTGCACTTTGGGCTTCTGGAACAAATCGGCCAAACGGTCGAGTTCTTCCTGAGTAACAGGACGGTCGATAATTACCAGAGCATTGTTTAAGTCGCCACCTTTGATTAGGTTATGCTGCAAAAGGAATTCGAGTTCATGCAAAAACACAAAAGTGCGGCACATCGAAACATCCTGGTTAAACTTTGACAGGTCGTTCAACACAGCAAACTGGTTTGCCAATACTTTTGAATTATAATCCACCATAACCTGATAGCTCAGATGATCGTCAGGATATATCGTAATCTCGATGCCTTTAACAGGATCCGAATAATGAATTTTCTCTTTTATTTCATAATATTTGCGCTCGGCTTCCTGTTCAACAATCCCAGCCTCCTCAATAGCCTTTACAAATGCACTTGCGCTACCATCCATAATGGGAGTTTCGGGGCCTGTAATTTCAAGAATAGCATTATCGATGCCGCTTCCAACAAGCGCTGCTATAGCATGCTCAATGGTACTGATACGAACGCCTTTTTCTTCGATTGTAGTTCCCCGTGAGGTATCAACTACATTCTCAGCAATAGCCGAAACCATAGGTTGCCCTTCCAGGTCGATGCGTTTAAATTTGTAACCAAAATTTTCGGGCGCCGGACAAAATGTAATTTCCGTTTCCAGGCCGGTGTGCAATCCCTTTCCCTTCACCGAAACAGGCTTGCCTATAGTGCACTGCTTAACAATCATAAAATCAGTTTGATGATTTAAAAATCGGGCGCAAGATAAAAAAAATAACTGAAATAACCGGTGGGACGATTACCAGAATTAAGAATAATTAGGAAAGAGAGACAGATTTATTTGCCCGAAAGATCCTTTTCTATTTTGTCAATTTTGCTCTTTAATTCGGGCAAACGTCTGAATATGACAAAGGATTTCATAAACTCTGAATAAGGCTGAACCGGTGCGCCAATCATAATCTCGTTTTCCTTTTTAATTGATCCGTTTACACCCGATTTTGCTCCAAGTTTTACACCATTGGCAATAGAAACATGTGGTGCAATACCCACCTGACCACCGAACATACAATCGCGCCCCACCTTAGTTGAACCGGCAATACCGGTTTGTGCCGCCATTACGGTATTCTCGCCCACCTCAACATTGTGAGCAATATGAACCATATTATCGAGTTTCACACCCTTACGGAGAATTGTCGAGCCCATAGTGGCGCGGTCTACTGTAACATTAGCACCAATTTCGACATAATCTTCAATGATAACATTCCCGATCTGAGGTATTTTCTTGTAATTTGACTCCTGACTGGGTGCAAATCCGAAACCATCAGCGCCGATTACCGAACCTGCATGGATAATGCAGTTGGCCCCTATAACACAGTTATGATAAATCTTCACTCCGGAAAAAACAATTGTATTTTCCCCAATTTTCACATTATCGCCAATATAAACGTGCGGATAAACTTTAACATTATTTGCAAGTTTCACATTGTCTGCCACATAGGCAAAAGCTCCAACATAAACATCGTCGCCAATTTTTGCAGAAGGTGAAACAAACGACGGAGCTTCTATTCCTTTTTTCTGCGGTTTAAAAGAATCGTACAACTCCAGTAAGGATGCAAACGCCTGATATGCATCGGGCACGCGGATGAGCGTGCAGTTGACTTTATCAGTAAGTACCAGATCCTTATTCACAATAACCACAGAAGCCTGTGTTGTATATAAATATTTCTCGTATTTCGGGTTGGCCAAAAAGCAAAGCGTTCCAGGTTTTCCTTCTTCAATCTTCGAAACGTCGCTGACTTTAACCTCAGGATCCCCTTCTATTTCACCTTGTAAAAATTCGGCAATGGTTTGGACTGCAAATTCCATAAAACTAATTTTTGCAAACGTATGTCAAATTCATTGAATCGCAAAATGTATTAACCTTATTTAGGAACATGTTACACTTACCACCGCCAATAATTATTTGAATAATAGCTGGTAAATAATAAAAAATATCATTTATGTTGCACAAAAACCCAGGAACAGGTGCAGCAAAATTTAAAACACCTCGTCTCTTTAATGTAAATCTTAAAATTCATCAATATGCAAACAAAGAATTTAGTATACATCGTACTTTTTTTAGCGACTATCAGTATTACCAGTAGCTGCCAGGCACAAAACGGCAAGAAAGAAAGAAGTTCCGCCGGTCAGACAAAAGAAAACCGTAATGTTTCGGGGTTTAACTCGCTCGATTTATCCATTTCGGCTAATGTACTTCTGAAACAAGGCACCGGTACTTCACTGGAACTGGAAGGTGATGCCAACGATCTTGAGAAAATTGAAACTGTTGTTTCGGGTTCAACGCTAAAGATTAAAACACGTCCCGGCAGTTGGAATCTTGGCAAAATAACTGTTTATTTAACCATGTCGGAAATTGAAAACTTAACAATTTCGGGATCGGGAAGTATTAAAAGCGAGACAGGCATTAAAGCCAATAATCTGAACCTTGTTATAAGTGGCAGTGGCAACATAAACCTGCCTGATTTATCTGCAAAAGATGTTTCGTCGGTAATTTCAGGGTCAGGTAATATTTCCTTCTCAGGGAATGGGTCGTCCAGTTATTCGAAAATGGTAGTGACCGGTTCAGGGAATATTAATGCTGAAAACTTTAATGCAAACAGCGCCGATGTAAGAATAACAGGATCGGGCAATTGCAAGGTTAACGCTAACGACAAGCTTGATGTGCACATTACTGGTAGCGGAAGTGTTTTCTACAAAGGAAAAGCGATGATCAATGCCAATGTAACCGGATCGGGGAAAGTACGCCAAATTTAAAAGACCTCTAAAGGTCGAAACCTTTCAGGTTTTTTTTAAAACCTGAAAGGTTAAAACACATTTTAAGCATTCTTTCTTACAATCCTCGATTTTAACTGTTGATCAACAAGTAACGGAACCTTCTCAATTACACAATTACTGGTATCTAATCCTAAAGAACGGGACTCTGTAATGCCAAGCTTGCGTATTTGTTCATAAAAATCCAGAATAACCTGTTCATGAGGAGTAAATTCCAGATCGCCAGAGGCAACGCGATCGATAAGAATATATTGAAAATCGCTTGAGATATTAAATTCCCTTAACGATTCATATCTGGAAAGCATTTCCACTTCTCCGGCAGCCACCATATCTTCAATTACCTGCTTAAAGTAAAGGTTAATTCGTGGTTCTACCTTAAATCCTAATTTGAAATCAACTTTAATAATAGTTCCCGGATCGTAATGAACCACTCGATATTCAAAGGTATCGGGTTCGTCGGTAATATCCACATGTAAAAACCAGTAAACATCAGCTCGCTTGGGCTGTTTGTTTACAATGGAATAAATTATTTTAGTTTCTATTTCGAAGAAGCTGTTGGCCTTGGTAATATATACAAGATTTGTTGCGTGCTTAGGTATTGTCACATCCTTGCTAATTCTGCGAATAATTGGGACATACTTTTCAATCTCAACAAAAGCCAGAAACTTATTCTTGATTTTTCTACCATTATACCATACATACATTATTACTACCAACACACTTGCCACTGCAATTGTAAACCAGCCTCCATCCCAAAATTTATGAAGGTTTGAATATAAAAAAGCTCCCTCAATAGTTAAAAATATTATCAGAAACCAGATAAGAAAGGGTATTGGAACCTTATTATTGTAAATATAGAGGCTCATTAAGATGGTTGTCATAATCATAGTTATGGTTATGGACAACCCGTATGCAGCCTGCATTTTGGCAGACTCCTGAAAGAAAAGCACAACAAAACTGCATGCAATCCATAAGAAAACATTCACCCTGGGAATAAAAATTTGTCCTTTCACCAGAGAGGGATACCTCAACTTAAATTTTGGCCAGAAATTTAAGGAAATAGCCTCGCTTATGAGTGTAAAAGAACCGCTGATCAATGCCTGGCTAGCCACCACAGCAGCGGCAATTGCAACAATAATACCGGTAACTACGAACCATTCGGGCATAATTGCAAAAAATGGATTAGTCCCCGCATATGCCTCGCTTGGATGGTTGAGAACCCAAACTCCTTGACCCATATAGCTTAAAATCAGCATCACCTTCACAAAAATCCAGGTTAGCCTTATATTTTTGGTTCCTACATGGCCTAAATCGGAATACAAAGCTTCGGCACCTGTAGTTGCAAGAAAGACAGCCCCCAGCAGCAAAAATCCTTGCGGGTACTGCGATAAAAGCATCACCGCGTATTCGGGATTTAAAGCCTTAAGCACAGACGGATACTGAAATACCTGAAGCAAACCAAGAACTCCAATCATTAAAAACCAAAAAAACATAATTGGCCCGAACGACCTTCCTATAAACCTTGTTCCGAACTGCTGGAAGAGAAACAGCAACCCTAAAATAAAAAGTACAATAGGCACAATCAGAACATTACCGTTAATAATCTGTATCCCTTCAACTGCCGAAGTGATTGTAATAGCCGGAGTAATAATACCGTCGGCAAGCAGGGTACTACCACCTATAATAGCAAAGAGAAATGCCCAGCTAGATTTTTTTCTTATTAACGCAAACAGGGCAAAAATTCCACCCTCGCCGTTGTTATCAGCCTGAAGCGTGATTATTACATATTTTAAAGTAGTTTGAATGGTTAATGTCCAGAAAATACAGGAAATTGCACCCAGAACAAATTCTTCCTTAAAATCGGTGAAACCTTTAAATATAGCTTTAACAACGTAAAGCGGAGAGGTTCCTATGTCGCCGTAAACAATCCCGAGGGTGATGATCAAACCTGCTAGTGTAAGCTGGTTAATCCCTTGACTTTTCTTATTTTCGCTCACAATAAATTAAATTAAATCCTTTTTGAAAAGAAGGCACAAAAATAACAGTTGTTTCTAAATAGGACTTTTTAACCAAAAAAAGATTCACCACTAAATCTTATAACAAGCAAAATTATTGATTATTAATACAAACCACGCTGCATTATTTCATTAAAAACACCTTAAAAAATAAATTCTGTAAGGCTTTGATATTTATGAAGGCATATTTATTGTTATTATTAATTGCTTTAATGCTATTTTTGACTGAGTAATTAATTTCAGAACATGAGAATTTCGTATAAGCCATTTATGATAATTGTGATATGGCTCTTCAGTTTTAATTTTACCTCATCAGGACAAGATCCGCTCCTTTCTATTCTTAAAAGTGAATTAAAGCGGGAAATGGAATTTCTTCAGAAGGAACCAAACGCACCTTACTTTTTGAGTTACCAGGTTTACGATACACATTACACTTCAATTTCATCGTCGTTTGGCAGCCTGATAAACTCCGATTCAAACCGGTATCGTTTTTTATCAACTACTATCCGGGTGGGCGATTACTCGTTTGATAACACACATACCTTCACCGGAGAAAACAACAGTATAGGCGATGCATTGGGCAACAGCCTTCCTATTCCCTTCGAGGACCAGGAACTTGCAATTAAACAGGCAGTGTGGAAATCGACCGATGCTGCTTACAGAGGGGCTGTGAGTATTTATCTTTCAAAGAAAAATAACACAAAAGGCCAGGAAAGCAAACTTGCCGACTTTTCGAAGGAGAAACCTTTTATTTACGTTGAGCCCCGCACAACACCCATTAACATTGACAAAAAAGCATGGGAAGAAAAAGTAAGGGAATATACACGGCCCTTTGTTGGTGAAGCAAACATATTTTCGGCTGAGGCCGAATTAGGCATAGTAAACGATCGTAAATACTTCGTATCCAACGAGGGTAGTGAAATTGCACAGAATTTTTCATACTGTCGTCTTCAGATAACCGGAAGTGTTAAAACTCCTGACGGAGATGTACTTCCGCTATTCAGAACCTACACTGCCAAGGATCTGAACGGATTACCTTCTCACCAGTCCATTATGGCCGATGTTAAGACAATAGTTGAAGGACTGAAAAAATTAAAAAACGCACCATTGGCCGAGCCTTACTCAGGACCTGCCATACTTTCTCCGGCAGCTTCATCTGTCTTTTTTCACGAAATTTTTGGTCACCGCATCGAAGGACAGCGTTTACGCAGCAACAACGACTCCCAAACTTTTAAATCAAAGGTTGGAAGTTCAGTTTTACCAAAATTCATCAATGTATATTCCGACCCGACACTCGATAATTACAATGGTGTAAAGTTAATAGGCTCATATCAGTACGACGATCAGGGAGTAAAATCGCAACGCGTAGCTGTGGTTGAAAAAGGCATTCTGAAAAACTTCCTGATGTCGCGATCTCCACTAGAAGGTTTTGAAACCTCCAACGGTCATGGCCGGGCAAATACAGGTCTGCAACCAACCTCACGCCAGTCGAATCTCATTATCGAAACTACTTTACCAAATTCTCCCGAAGAATTAAGAAAAAAGCTGATAAGCGAGTGTAAAAAGCAAGGAAAAGCTTACGGATATCTTTTCCAGGATGTTGTGGGAGGCTTTACGCTTACGCAGGTCTACACACCCAATGTCTTCAATATCTTTCCAACAGAAGTATACAGGGTTTATGTGGATGGTCGTCCTGATGAACTCGTTCGTGGCGTAAACCTTATCGGAACGCCATTGGCCATGTTTTCCGAAATTGAAGCAACGGGTAACAAACCGGAAGTTTTTAGCGGCATTTGCGGTGCCGAATCGGGTAATGTTCCTGTAACAGCCATTGCTCCGGCACTCTTTGTAAAGAAAATTGAGACTCAGCGCAAGCCCAATGCAAACGAAACCATCCCGGTTCTTGCGCGTCCCGACTCTGAAAAATTAAATTAAGATTCTCCAAAAATGAAATATATCACCAAAAACATACTTTTACCGTTAATACTGATTTTGTCGTTCACATCAGTTAAAGCCCAGGTTAATGAGGAACCCATCTGGAAAGCTTTGAACGATGAACTTTCCAGAAACATGAAAAACCTTTCGTACCTCGATTACGAAAAACCATTCTTCATTAACTACACCATTGGCAGCAGCGAAAATGCCGTTATCCTGGCATCGCTGGGCGCTATTATCCTCTCCGACGAAAACAAGCTTAACACCGAAATGGTGCGTGTAATGGTTGGTAATTACCAGATTTGCGACGAAAATTTCGAAAACGAAAATAACAATGTCCGCTTTAATGGTGGCAATATCCCGCTCCCGCTCGATGCCGATTATTACGGCATACGACGAACTTTATGGATACAAACCGATAAAGTTTATAAAGCCGCCGGAGAAACCTATAAAAACAAACTTTATATTTTGAAAAGAAACAATGTTCCTCTTGATTCCCTTGTTCCCGATTTTTCCAAAGCACCAGTTTCTAAAGTAAAGATTAGCGGTTCTGACTTTAAGTATAATAAAGCCGATTGGGAAAAGCGCATCAGGGAAATATCCGGGTACTTTTTAAAATATGGAGATATTGACGATTCGGGTGTTTCCTTCCGTTTTGCAAAGGCCAACACATACATGGTTAACAGCGAAGGATCGGAAGTGAAGACTCCGGTGGATGTGGCAGTAATTACCGTTGCAGCATCCATTACATCGTCCGACGGCTCACGGCAAATGGACCGGTTTGATGTGCTGGCTCCTACCCCGGCTGATTTACCTTCGAACGACTGGTTCATGAAGGAAATTGAATTGATCGTGAAACGACTCAAAAATCTTAAGACCGCCGAAGTTCTCGACAGGAATTACAGTGGTCCGGTTCTCTTTTTAGATCAGGCCGCATCGGAATTAACTTCTGCTAGTCTTTTCTCACAGGAAGATCCGTTGATTGCTATACGTGAACCGCTTTATGCTGATAGAAATATGAAAATTTTCTATGGCAATAACCCCAATTCCCTTGGTAATAAACAAAATAAAAAAGTAATTGCCAACGATCTTACTGTTAAAGCACAACCTGCATTAAAAGCTTATAAAAACACTCCGTTAATCGGACATTTCGATATTGATGCCGACGGGGTAGTTCCTCCCAAGGATCTTACACTCGTAGAAAATGGCCTTTTGCGCACCCTGTTGTGCGACAGGACTCCAACACGCGCAATTCCACAATCGAATGGTCACCGCAGGTTTGCATTTTTCAACAATGGAATAAGTTATATTACCGGGCCGGGAATTATTGAGCTTTCCGGTAAAAAGCAGAATTCAAGAGATGAACTGAAGGCTAAACTTATTGAAAAAGCAAAGGAAGAAGGACTGGATTATGCAATTATGATAAAAAAAGTGATTCCCAAAGCCATCAATTATCCGGTTGAAATCTACAAAGTTTCGGTATCCGATGGTAAAGAAACGCTGATCCGCTCTGCAAGCATCAATAATGTTTCGCTGGCGACTCTCCGCAAATGTATCGGTATCTCTAATCAAACAGTAGCCTATAATATGCTGGTAAATGTAGGGCCGGATAATAGTAACCTGGGAGCTTTTACCCCTGATATTTCAGGCTTGCCAACATCATTTATTTCACCGGATGGTATTCTAATTGAAGAAATAGATGTTGAAGGAGCACCTAAGAATTTATCCGAAGAAAAGCCAATAGTGCCCAACCCGGTTGGAATGTGAGTTGCGGGTTTCGGGTTACGAGTTTCGTGTTACGGGTTACTTTTAAGCGTCGGCTTTTATATTTTGCCTGCTTTTGCTGAAAATATCTTCAATAATGAGCAGCGAGAGTATTGCAAGAAAAATTAGTATCACAAGAGGAGATATCGAAATACCTTTAAGACTTCCAAATACCTCACCAAAACTGGAGTTAAGAGAATTATAATACTCCGTAATCGAAGTCCATACATTAGTGAACTTAGCCATAAACTCAGGCAAAGTTGACAAATACCATCCACCGGCTCCAAAAACAGGAATTAAAAGCAGAAGCCACCAGTAATTAAAATGATCTTCTGATGACCGGGCGTCGAGAGCATAAATAGAATTCATCACGTTCTTCGAAAAATTGTCCGAAGGATCATCCAGAGTCATCGTCTTTAACCATCCGGAAGTGGCACGATCTATATTTTTATCCTCATCCATCATATTCCTTAATTTTTTGATCCTGTTGCATATACTTCAACATTTCCCATAATCTCTTTCTTGCCCTGAATAGTTTCACCTTCACATTTGCTTCCGAAAAACCTGTAATATCGGTAATTTCCTTTACGGAGCATTCGTTCAGGTAAAAAAGAGTAATAACAGCTCTTTCGTCATCGGGTAATCTATCCACCGCTTCACGCACCATCAAATTCTGTTCCTTGCTTGTAAGCGAATTGAATAAATTTTCCGATTCGGCAACATTATACGAATTAAATTTATCGTCGTCAATCGAAGTCACCTCCAGTTTCTTTTTTCTTAACCTCGACACTGCAAGGTTAAAAATAATTTTAAACAGCCAGGTTGTAAATTTACTTTCGTGCCTGAAATCTTTCAATGACTGATAAGCTTTCACAAAACCGTCGTGAGCTACTTCTTCGGCATCTTCAGGAACTTTCAGCAACTTCAGTGCAAAGGTATAGCTCGTACGCTTATGTTTTTCAACCAGGTACGAGAAAGCGGTGATATCACCGCCAATTACCTTTTCAATATAATATATGTCGTCGTGAAATTGCATACACTTAAAAAGACGTCGATAGATGACATTCGGTTACAGAAAAATCTTTAAAAATTTTTGTAACCGATTTAAAAGTGAAGGCGTCAAAGATTATGTAGAACAAATTTATTCACTTAAATATAAAAACATGGATCATTTAGCGGATATTATGATGGCGGCGGTAGTTTTTACCGCAATTTACGGAGTTGTACAATTGTTTGTAAAAAGAAAAGAAAGAATTATGCTGATAGAGAAAGGCGCTACCCCTCCGCCTGAAATGAAATCGGACTTTTTAACTTTTTCAAGTTTGAAATTCGGGACATTTTTTATTGGCATAGGCTTGGGAATATTAATGGCCAACATTCTTACAGTTACAACTGCTTTGGATCAGGAAGTTGCTTATTTTTCAATGGTATTCCTGTTTGGAGGTCTGGCACTGGTAATCCATCATTTGTCGGATAAGAAAAACAGATCATAGTAATTAATATTGTAGAGACGCAATGCATTGCGTCTCTACAATATTAATTACTACATTTTCAGATAACAGAAATAATGCTTTACCACCTGTTTCGACAACACTGTAAGGTTAAGCATATCCGACGCCTCGGCAATATCAATAGTCTCCTTATTCTTTTTCAGAATTTTAATCTTATCGTCGTTCAGACTATAAGCAAGGTTGCTGATGGTTCCTGTAAAAGCAAAATAATTCAGTTCCTCGGCAGTAATTCCTTTCGATTTAGCAATCTCCCCTCCAATTTTATCAGTATAAACTTCATCAAAAGGCTGATACTGCATCTCTATTCTATAGAGCTTACGCCCCATCAGGTTAGAGCTTAACAGCGAGAGAACCGGATCTTTGCTATCGGCCCAGACTTTAGCCGAAGAAAAAATATCATTATCCTCCAGCTTAGAATAATTATCGAGCACAATTTTTCGCGATTCCGGTGTAACGGTGCTGGGATCAATTCCAGGGAAGGGGTTGGCAATAAAAAATTCGAAGCAAGGCGTGGCAAATATTGATTCGCCATTGCGGGCCAGGTATTTTACCCGTTTCAAAATATTCACAAGCAAATTCTCGGCAGATATGACAGTTTTATGAAAATAAACCTGCCAGTACATTACCCTGCGGGCTATCAGGAACTTTTCGATAGAATAAATTCCCTTTTCTTCTACCACCAGCTCGTCGTTGGCAACGTCGAGCATTTTAATGATGCGGTCGGAGCCAATCATCCCCTCAATTACGCCTGTAAAAAAGCTGTCGCGGCGAAGATAATCAAGACGATCCATATCCAATTGGCTCGAAACAAGCTGATAAAGAAAATGCTTGGGATATTTGTCCTGAAATATTTCAATAGCGAGCTGAAGTCTCCCTCCGAAAATATCGTTCAACTCCTGCATAAACAAAAGCGACAAAACTTCGTGAGAGCAGTTATCCACAATAGTCGATTCGAGCGCATGGGAAAAAGGTCCATGGCCAATGTCGTGCAACAAAATTGCGATCATTACGGCTTCAGCTTCGGCTTCAGTAATTTCATGACCTTTGGAACGCAACACTGCAATAGCTTGTTCCATCAGGTGAAGAGCGCCCAATGCATGCTGAAAACGGGTATGATTTCCACCAGGATAAACCATATTGGTAAGCCCAAGTTGCTGAATACGCCGCAATCGCTGGAAATATGGATGCTCAATCAAATCAAAAAGAATGGGGTATGGTATATTGATGAATCCGTAAACGGGATCGTTTACAATTTTACGCTTGTTTAATATCATCGACTTAAAATATTTTTCAAAAATAGAAAGTTCGCTCCAATTTATGGTGAGGTTTACATAACAATTCTAATTATCATTATTAGTTGTATCTTTGGTAAACTGTTCAACTAAGAGTCCAAAATTTATGAAGTTAACACTTGTAATAAAAAAAGGCAAAAACGGCTTCCTGATAGGACAATTAAAAGAGATTCCTGCTGTCTTTACCCAAGGTCAAAATATAGAGGAGTTAAAAGAAAATATTACCGATGCTCTGGAAATGTATTTTGAAGATACAAGGGAACAATATCAACCTGAAGGAGAAATGCTGCTGGAAGAAGAATTTATTTTGTCATAATAAAATGAAACGGGCAAAATTTATCAGGTATTTAAACGAACATAACTGTGGGTTCCTCAAACATGGGGCTAAGCACGACAAGTATATGAATCACAACAATGGTAAAAGAACACTGATTCCCAGACATCCCGATATAGATGATGATCTTTGTGATCTTATCTGCAAGCAACTTGGAATTCCAAGATTTACCTCCCATTGAACCAAATCACTACTTCACATTTTTGCAAAAAAGCCCAGATCATTTTTAGAGCATTAGCCTCTTTAGATTACATAATAAAATCCCCCAGATCGCCTTATCCAAGTAGTTATTTTCTTAATTTTGCCCAAAATTTTGATTATGGCTTCTTTAAACGAAATTCAGGATGAGATAATCGGGGAATTCGAGATGTTTACCGACTGGATGGATAAGTACAATTATCTGATTGAACTCAGCAAAGATCTTCCGGTGATCGACCCAAAATATAAGACAAACGAATATGTCATTACCGGCTGCCAGTCGAAAGTTTGGCTTAATGCCGAAATGGAAGGCGACAATATTGTTTTTCGCGCCGACAGCGATGCAATTATAACAAAAGGCATTATTGCGTTGTTAATACGGGTGATGTCGAACCGTAAACCGGCTGAGGTGATGAATGCCGACCTGTATTTTATTGATGCAATAGGGCTTCGCCAGAACCTGTCTCCTACGCGGAGCAATGGTTTGCTTGCTATGGTAAAACAAATGAAATATTACGCTTTGGCTTATAATACCAAATTAGGCATTTAGACTGTAGCTATTTTAGGCTGTAGAAATAAAAAAGTAAGGTGTTTGAATGGCTGTTTGCCTAAAGCCTAAACACCTAAACACTAAAAAACTAAATATTATGTTAGAACTCGAAACCGCAGTAGTAAACGTATTAAAGGACACTTACGATCCTGAAATACCTGTGAATGTTTACGATCTGGGCCTTATATATAAAATTGATGTTGACGACAACAACCAGGTAGAAGTCACCATGACCTTAACAGCTCCCAACTGTCCGGTTGCCGACGATCTTCTGATTGAGATCAAAGAAAAGGTAGAAGCTATCCCCGGAGTAAAGGGCGCAGCAATTAACCTCACCTTCGATCCTCCGTGGGATAAGAGTATGATGAGCGAAGCGGCTTTGCTGGAGTTGGGGTTGTTGTAAGGAAGAGACCACGGTCGACAGACCTCAGTCCACGGCCAATACAAAAGGATACCACATGGACATTCAAACAAGAAGCGCACTTATCAAAACCGAAGCATTGAGGTTGGGTTTTGATGCTTGTGGTATTGCCCGTGCAGAGAAACTTACGGAAGACAGACCCTGGCTCCTGTCCTGGTTAAATTCAGGCTACCAGGCCGATATGAAATATATGGAGCGTAATATCGACAAGCGCTCCGATCCCACATTGCTGGTAGACGGCGCTAAATCTGTGATAGTGCTTCTTCAGAATTATTTCCCTGAGAAATACGAATTCCAAAGCGATTACAAAATCGCCAAATACGCTTATGGCGAGGACTACCATATTGTTCTGAAAGAAAAACTTTTCTCCCTTTTCAATTATATCAACAAAGAAATTGCTCCGGTAAATGGTCGATGCTTTACCGATTCGGCACCTGTACAGGAACGATCGTGGGCAGTAAAAGCCGGACTCGGCTGGATTGGCAAAAACGGCAACCTGCTTACCCGCAATTTCGGCTCTTTTGTTTTTATTGCCGAACTTATCCTCGACCTGGAGCTGGATTATGATTCACCCAATCTCCACAATTACTGCGGATCGTGTAACATCTGCATCGACCAGTGCCCAACCGGAGCAATCGTCTCCCCCAAAGTAATTGACAGCAACAAATGTATTTCGTACCTTACGATAGAAAACAAAGGCGAAATTCCAGAAACCTTCAAAGGGAAAACCGAAAACTGGATCTTTGGCTGCGACATTTGCCAGGATGTTTGCCCCTGGAACAGGAAAAACAAGCCTACCAGTGAAAAACGTTTCCACCCCGATTTAAAATTGGTGAATTTTGAAAATAAAGACTGGGAAGAACTTACGGAAGAGGAGTTTAATTTATTTTTTCAGAAATCGCCTGTCAGCCGCACAAAGTTTGATGGCCTAAAGCGCAATATCACAAATTGCAGATAATTTCGAAATAAGCTACTTTTACAAATCTTCCAACTTTTAAGATACGAAAAATGAAAATTGCGATAATCGGAACCGGCGGTGTGGGCGGCTATTTTGGCGGAAGGCTCGCTTATGCGGGAAACGATGTAACATTTGTTGCCCGCGGAGAACATGCCGAAGCCATTCGTAAAAATGGCCTGTTTGTTAAAAGTATCAATGGCGACTTTTTGGTAAAGCCGGCCAAAGTTGTAAGCAATACAACTGAGCTGAAAGAGCCCGATTTGGTTATCCTGGGCATCAAAGCATGGCAGGTAAAAGAAATGGCGCACCAGCTAAAAAGCATAATTGGTGAAAACACGATAGTTATGCCATTGCAAAATGGCGTAATGGCTCTAGGAGAGTTAACAGAAATTCTTTGCGAAAAGCATGTTATTGGCGGCCTTTGTCGAATCTTTAGCAAAATAGAAGCTCCCGGGGTGATTAATCATTACGGGGTAGATCCGCAAATTGTATTTGGAGAGCTGAATAATGAAAAAACAGCGCGGGTCCTGGAGATTCAGCAAATCTTTACCAAATCGGGATTTAAGGGAACAATTCCTGAGAGTATTCAAACCGAATTATGGCGAAAGCTTATATTAATTGGCTCCGGCTCTCTGCTTGCCCTTACCCGCTCACCCTATGGCAGTGTCCGCGAGAACAAAGAAACACGGGTACTTCTGCAAAATTTACTAACCGAAACATACATGGTTGGGTTAAAATCGGGTGCAAAACTTGAAGATGACACCGTCGAAAAAATAATGAATTATATCGATTCGTATCCTTACGACGCCAACACTTCCCTGGCCCGCGATATCTGGGCAGAGAAACCGTCGGAAATAGAATACCAGAGCGGATCGGTAGCCATACTGGGTGAAAAACTGGGAGTTCCAACACCGGTAAACACTTTCGTTTATCACTGTTTGCTGCCCATGGAAAGAAGAGCAAGAGAAAGAAGTTAAAATAGTCGACAGTCCACAGGCGTCAGACGACAGCAAGAATGCAGAATACAAGTCGATAGACGATGGTCCATGGCCAATACAAAATACGAGTCGACAGTCCACAGACGTCAGACCTCAGCTAGAATGCAGAATGTAAGTCAATAGACGATGGTCGATAGTCCATTGCTAACCAACCTGCCTTTCCAATATCGGCTATGGACCGTGGACTGAGGACCATCGACTAATATTTATACTTTTTCCTGTAATCCTTCGCTTCGCGGGTCATTTTACCAAACTGCTTGCCTAAGCGCTTTTGATCTCCAGCTTTCAACTCAAAGCGCCGCTGTTCCTTTCTTAGTTTCAGATAACTTTCATAGGCCTCAGGGCTTAGTTTACCTTCATCAAGAGCTTTTAATACACCGCAGCCATCTTCGTTCAGGTGTCGGCAATCGGAGTATCTGCATTCCACAGCATAGTCGTCTATTATAGGAAAAAGGCCTGCTCCAGCTTGCTCCGAATCCATAGCAATACCAAACTCGCGCATTCCCGGAGTGTCGATCAGCAAACTGCCATTTGGCAACTTATATAAATCACGTGTGGTGGTTGTATGAACGCCCTTTCCGGTAGAAGTGCTTATTTCTTTGGTTTCGCGCTGCAAATCCGGCTTAAGCCATTTCAAAATAGAGCTCTTACCAACACCCGAGGAGCCAACCATTATATAAGTTTTCCCTTTTCTAAAGATTTCACCGGCTAAAAAATCCATTCCCAAACCGGTGTAAGTACTGCAAAAATAAATTGTACAATTTCTCCCTAGTTTCTGAATCTGATTGAGATAAGAATCCTTATCTGTAATCAGATCGGCTTTATTAAGAATTACGATGGGCTCTACATTACAATTGATCATTTGAACCATGTAGCGATCCAGTCGCATAATATTAAAATCCTGATCGAGTCCCTGCACAATCAATGCAAAATCCACATTAGCGGCAAGAACCTGACGGTCGTTTCTCTTGCCGGCAACTTTTCTGTAGACTTCGTTAAACCTGGGAAAAATATCAATAATATATCCCATGCTGTCGTAGGCAATGCAAAAAACCCAATCGCCAACTTTAGGCAAATCTTCCGGCTCCGAAGCATATAGCATCTTGCCTGAGAGCTCAGCCTCAACTTCTCCTTGTGCTGTAATCAAATGGTATTTGAACCCCTGGATGGAAATAACCCGTCCGGCAACGGAGGTTTGATCGGGGAAAGTATCTGAATAATTCTGCAAGTTGGTGTTCCAACCAAATTCTAATAACAAATTCATTTCTTTAAATATTAATTAAGTTCAGACTAGAGCATAGCTGAACAACCTGAATAATTTTTTAAAATCAAGCGAATATGCGGGCTAAGAATATTTCGGCCCTATGCCACAATTATTCCGGCAAATAAGAAATGATATGTATTGAAATTTGTTTTCATCCGGCACAAATGTATAAAATGTTCTGGAATTGTTGAAAACCACTGTAATATATTTAATGTTCTTTTTTAAGAATCCTTTACATTTGGCAACTTTAAACTATCTAAAAATGAAAAGAAACATAAAGTATTATTTAGCCACTCTATTTCTTGCAACAAGCTTACAAGCCTTTTCGCAGGAAAACAAACCATTGACTGAACAACAAAAAGCAGAAGAGATGCGGATGAAAATGGATTGGCCCAATTTAAAACGATACCATGATGAGAACGCTAAAATTGGGTTACCTGCTCCTGGCGAGAATCGCGTAGTATTTATGGGAAACTCAATAACTGAGGGCTGGTTGAGAACAGACCCTGATTTCTTTAAAGGAAGGCCTTATATCGACCGTGGTATCAGCGGACAAACAACTCCTCAGATGTTAATTCGTTTCAAACAGGACGTTGTTCACCTGAAACCAAAAATAGTTATTATAAATGCCGGAATTAACGACATTGCCGGAAACACAGGACTATCGACACTTGAAATGATACAGGATAACTTATCATCCATGTGCGAAATTGCAGAGGCAAACAATATTTATGTAATCCTGGCATCGGTGCTCCCGGCTTACGATTTTCCATGGAGAAAGGGACTGGAGCCAGCACAAAAGGTTGTGGATTTAAATAAATGGATAAAAGAATATGCAGCCAAAAACGGCTGGATATACCTGGATTACTTTTCATCCATGGCCGACGAAAGAAATGGATTAAAAGCCGAATTCACTTACGATGGTGTACATCCAAATCTTGCAGGATACAAAGTTATGGAACCGCTTGCCGAAACAGCTATAGACCAGGCGTTTAAGAAATTAAAAAAATAGATTCAGTATTTATTCCTGAAGCCGGGTCTCAGAAAGGTCCGGCTTTTTTTGTCTATAAACCAGCCATTAAGAGAATCAATTATTAATATTTTATACAGAAATTTTGTACATTTAAAGAACTAAAGTTTATCGCCGCAACTATTAAAAAATAAAATATCTTAATAGAAGCATAACGTTTGATAAGCATTAACAGATAATATTCTGGTTCACTAATCAATACTCATTGCGGGAGCAATGAATTGCCTTAAACTTAAAAACTACATGCATGAAATTCAGAAACATTTCAATTAAATGGCAATTCGGCATCATTATAACTTTTATCGCCTTGCCTTTTATTATTTTATCATTATATAATTTAAGTACTGAAAAGAAGAACCATATAGAAGGTGCGAAAAACCTAGCAATCAGCATTGCACGAAACATAGGCCTTCAGCAAAAAAACTCGGAAGCCTATACCCGGCAGATGTTATCGTTAATTTCGAAATTGCCTGAATTACAGACTCCCAATCTCAACAACAACAGTTTAAACACTCTTTACAAAGCTGTTTTAAGCGAAAACCCACAATTTGCTGTTGTACTTTCCGCTTTGCCAAATGGTGATGTGAATGCCTCTGCAATACCATTCAAACCCTTTTCAGTTAAAGACAGAAAGTATTTTCAGGATGTTATGAGAACAAAAGCCTTTTCGGCCGGAGAATTCGCAAAAAGCAGACTTACTAACCTTCCTGTTTTCCATTATGCCTTGCCAGTAATCGATTCAAACGACAGCGTTAAACTTGTTTTAATAGCATCTTTTGACCTTGCTCAATATCAGCATATCCTTTCTGTTTCATCTTTGCCTAAAGGGAGCGATTTTGCTTTTTACGACTATTCGGGCCGAATACTCTATCATTCTTATACTCCACAAAGGCTTGTTGGGAAAAGAGAGTCTCCAAAAATTCAAAAAGCTATTCTGGCTACAACAGATGAAGGATCCTTTGTAGAGAAAGATGAACCTGGGAGTAAAAGGTTGTATGGATTTGTCAGAATTAACATCGAAAAAGAAAGTCCCTACATGTATATTGTTGTTAGTAGCCCCCTGTCGGAGGCATTGAAAGAGACAAATCTGGAATTCTACAAAAGTATAGGATTAACGGCCTTTGCTATTATCTTCAGCATCCTCCTTTTTGCCTTTTACAAAAAATATGTGTACAGAAATATAGAAAAACTCGTACTCACAGCAAATAAGTATGAGGCTGGCGATCTCTCAGCCCGCACGAATATCGGCTACGAGGAGGGTGAAACCGGGGCTCTGGCTATGGCAATGGATAGCATGGCTGAGACGCTTCAAAAAAGAGAAGCCGAAAATGACAACATCAGCCGAAACCTGAAAACATTAACTGAGAGAATGGAAATTGCTGTAAATTCAGCAAAAATTGGTATATGGGAATGGAATCTGGTCAATCAAAAATTATACTGGAACGAGCAAATGTATGCCATTTACAATATGGAAATAAATAGTTTTAAATCAACTCTGGAGGACTGGATTAAACATTTTCATCCCGACGATGCTCCCAGATTTGAAGAAGAACTTCACCATTCAATTAAGCATAAGAACAGCCACAAGACTTCTTTCAGAATTAAGAACCAACAAAGAGGATATAAAAACATTCGATGCTACTTTAACGTAATTTGCGACATAAACGGGAAAGCACAGCATGTTACGGGCGTAAATCTGGACATCACCAAAAGTTTGTTTCTCGAAAACGAATTAAGTCATGCTAAGGAAATGCTGGAATCAAAAGTCGCCTCACTTAAATCGGACATCAAAACCTCACTGACTATTTTTAACACTAAGTTTGATTTACTAATAGGCCACCTGGAAAAAGTAGACCACAACCTCAATCCTGAAGAATTCGCGCATATAAAGCATCAAATTATCCTTTGGCGTAATGATATATCAGAGGAGTTGCAACAAATTTCGGAAAAGCTATAAAAGAAAAGACCCTTCGCTGAAAACAGGAAGGGCCTTTATATTGGGATAAACCGATTTTTACATCATTCCACCCATGCCGCCACCCATTTGTGGTGGAGCCATTGGTTTTTCTTCTTCTTTTTCGGCTAATACACATTCGGTAGTAAGAACCATACCAGCAATAGAAGCAGCATTTTCCAAAGCTACGCGGGCAACCTTAGTAGGATCGATAACACCGGCAGCCATCAGATTTTCATAAACATCAGTACGAGCATTGTAACCAAAATCGCCCTGACCTTCTTTTACTTTCTGAACAACAACTGCTCCGTCACCACCAGCGTTTTCAACAATCTGGCGAAGTGGTTCTTCGAGAGCACGACGAACGATAGCCATACCAGTTGTTTCGTCATCGTTATCGCCTTTCATTCCGTCGAGAGCTTTGATTGCGCGGATGTAACCAATTCCACCACCAGGGATGATACCTTCTTCAACAGCAGCGCGGGTAGCACTTAAAGCATCGTTTACGCGGTCTTTCTTTTCTTTCATTTCAACTTCGGTAGCAGCACCAATGTAAAGAACAGCAACACCACCAGCTAATTTAGCCAAACGTTCCTGTAATTTTTCACGGTCGTAATCGGAAGTTGTATTTTCAATCTGCGAACGGATTTGACCAACACGAGCATCGATCAAAGCCTTTTCGCCAGCACCGTTTACAACGGTAGTGTTGTCTTTGTCAATGGTAACTTTCTCAGCACGGCCTAACATATCGAGAGAAGTATTTTCGAGTTTTAAGCCTTTTTCTTCCGAAATAACGGTACCACCAGTCAGGATAGCAATATCTTCGAGCATTTCTTTACGACGATCGCCAAAACCAGGAGCTTTAACAGCAGCAATGCGGAGTGAACCACGGAGCTTGTTAACAACTAATGTTGCAAGAGCTTCACCATCGATATCTTCAGCGATGATCATCAAAGGTTTGCCAGTTTGTAACGACTGTTCCAGAATTGGAAGAAAATCCTTCATGGTAGAGATTTTCTTGTCGTAGATCAAAATGAATGGGTTTTCGAGAACACATTCCATTTTTTCGGTATCGGTAACGAAATATGGAGAAATGTATCCACGGTCGAATTGCATACCTTCAACTACATCAACTGTAGTTTCGGACGATTTCGATTCTTCAACTGTGATTACGCCTTCTTTCTTAACCTTACCCATAGCTTCGGCAATTAATTTACCGATTTCAGTATCGTTATTGGCAGAAATAGAAGCTACCTGTTCAATTTTCTTGAAATCGTCGCCAACTTCTTTCGACTGACCTTTTAAAGCATCAATAACTTTAACAACAGCTTTGTCGATACCACGTTTTAAATCCATTGGGTTAGCACCGGCAGTAACGTTCTTTAAACCAACCTGAACTAACGACTGAGCCAATACAGTAGCAGTTGTAGTACCATCACCAGCATCGTCGTTGGTTTTGGAAGCTACTTCTTTTACCATTTGAGCTCCTAAATTTTCAAATTTATTGCTTAACTCAATTTCTTTGGCAACTGTAACACCGTCCTTAGTAACTTGTGGTGCACCAAATTTTTTATCGATTACTACGTTGCGACCTTTTGGACCGAGAGTAACTTTAACAGCATTTGCAAGTTGGTCAACACCTTTCTTTAAAAGATCGCGTGCTTCAAGATTAAATTTAATTTCTTTCGAGGACATATGAATTATGTTTTAATTTTTATGACTGATTATACCATTAGATAACTGCAAGAATGTCAGACTGACGCATCATCAGATAATCCTTACCTTCGACACTTAATTCAGAGCCGGCATATTTACCATAAAGAACTACATCGCCAACTTTAACTTCCATTTTATCGTCCTTTGTACCAGGGCCAGCAGCCACAACAGTTCCTTTTTGTGGTTTTTCCTTAGCAGTATCAGGAATAATGATTCCGCTTTTGGTTTTTTCTTCAGCCTGCATAGGTTCAACTAGCACTCTGTCGGCTAATGGTTTAATTTTAACATCTGCCATATTGGTATTAATTTTTATTTGGTTAAACAATCAATTTTAATTATGTCTCGTTGTTGTCACATTTTATGCCAAAAGGTCTTTTTCGCGTATTTTGAGATTCAATGCGACATTTTTGCAGTTTTTGTGCAAAATTCTGCCAAATCAAATGACATATTCTGTCATTTCCTACAAAGAGGACTTAGCAAGGATGAAGTAGTGCAAGAAAAAGATAAATGATAACCAAGAACAGAGGTCATAAATAAAAAATGCCGGCACTTTGAATGCCGGCATTCTTCAATATTAAGTCCTTAAATTTACTTTTTCTGTTCAGCGGGTTTTGGAGTGGTAGTGGTACCTGAATTATTTGTACCCTGCTTAGGTGCTGACTGCGAAGGAAAAGCGGGAACAGCAGCCGGATCCTGAGCATTAACTCTTTCTTCAATAGCTGATTTTCTAACATCGCGCGACATTTTTGGAATTGCAACACTGGCTGCAAGACACAAAAACAAAAGAACTCCCGCAAGGGTCCATGTAGCTTTTTCAAGAAAATCGGCAGTACGACGTACTCCCATTATTTGGTTCGATGAAGAAAAACCTGCTGCCAGACCACCTCCCTTTGAATTTTGAACCAATACAATAAGGATAAGCAACACACACACAATGAAGATAATTACTGCAAACAGAACCATATATTATTGTTTTATAATTATTTAATACGTTTTTCTAATTCTTGAATTCGACTGGCAAAGTAAGTGCTTTTTTCGGGAAATTTCAAAATTAATTTTTGAAATGCTTCTTTTGCTTTAAGAAAATGACCCTGCTGCTCATAAATAGCTGCTAGCGTTTCCGTTACAATCTCATCATTTTCTTCCAAACCAGGCTGGGAAATATCGCCACGTGAATCTTCAAGGTCGAGTTTTGGTACAATACGGGGGTTTACCTTCAGAAAATGATCTATTAAATCGTCCGAGGGTTCATCCTCAGCTTTTGCCTGGCTCATATCCAGCTCCAGCAAATCAACTGTTGTTTCTTGTTTTACGGAGTCCTCCAGATCCTTCTTATCTGATGCTTCAATTACCTGCGAGTCTTCGAACGAAAAGGTAAAACTATCTTCCTGGCTTATTTCCAAGGAATGTTCCACTGTCTTTTCCTCTTGAATCTCTGGCTCTGGTAAAGTTGTTGGTGCTACCTCCAGTACTACCTCCCTAACTTGTTCAGTTTCAAACTCAACAACATCAGGCGACTTCACCTCCTCCTGGGCAATTATCTCCTGGATAACAACCGGTTTGGCAACAATTTCCTCCCGATGAATTTCTTCAGTAGATAATTCATCAGTTCTGTTTTGCCAACCCTGATAAATAGCACTTACAAAAAAAGAACGATTCGACAGATATAATGACGATTGCTTTAACTGGTCGTTAAACTTTTCCGACTTTTGTTTATAAAGTCCATAAAGCAATAACAAATGTGCATTATGAAAAAAAGGAAAGTCTCTGATCACCTGCTGCAACTGCACCAGATCAGCGTCTTCAATCCTTTCGGGTCTTGTTATTAGTTCCTGAAATCGCTCTTTATTCATATCGATATTAAAAAATGTGAACAGTCGGAGCCACTCACCAATTTACGAAAGCTCTGTTAAAAATATCTTCTATCAGTTGATCTCCAATTTTATCTATCAATTCACTTTCAACAGCATCAACAGAGGTATTGCTGTCAAAATCTTCGAATCGTGAAAAACTGCTTTCAAAATCGAACTGACCATCGGTAGAATTTACGAATTTAACTTTTACTGTAATGGTAAGACGGTTTTTTGCTGCGAGATTGTCGCCTGTAATTGCTGCAGGAGTTACCTCGTACCCGGTAATTTCACCCTCGAATTTAGTATCGCCACCGTCATTCACCAGTTTAAGATTGGTTTGCGACAGAATTTTATCTTTCAGCTTCTCGGTCAACTCTCTGCTTAATGAAGGCTGAACTACCGAGGCCCTGTTTTGAAAATATGGGATTTCGGCGGTATTTGCCTCTCCGGTGGATGCGCCCGAAAGGGTATAAACTTTACATGAATTATATAAAAAAAGACTAAAAATGGACAGTGCTATTATTCTTAACATATTACTCGAGGTTATATTCTTTAATTTTCCGGTACAAAGTTCTTTCGGAAATTCCTAATTCGGATGCCGCTAATTTACGTTTTCCCGCATGTTTATCAAGGGCTTTTTTTATCATTTCAATTTCTTTATCGGAAAGTGATAATGATTCTTCTAAAAATTCTTCAGTATCCTCAATATTATTGTCAGGCCGAACTATTTCAATCTTCTGATTGTTGGAAGGCATTACAGGATCGACACTCTGATAAAGCTTTTGAATAAGCTGAGCATTACTCTGATGGATATCGGCACTGTTACCTTCCTTTTTCAGTAAATCGACCACCAGCTTCTTAAGATCGGTCATATCGTTTTTCATATCGAAAAGAATTTTGTACAGAATTTCTCGTTCGGATGCGAAACTTTTATGATCCTCGTGACTAATTACTGCCGGAAGTTTAACACTTGCATACTCGGGAAGATACTTCTGAAGTGTTTCACGGGTGATATTCCGGTTGTGCTCGATAACTGAAATTTGCTCGGTAATATTTTTCAACTGGCGGATGTTTCCGGGCCAATCGTACGATTCGAGCATTCGCTGCGCCTCGTCGTCGAGTTGAATAGGCGGCATACGGTATTTTTCCGCAAAATCGAGTGAAAATTTCCGGAACAGGAGATTTATATCGTCCACACGATCGTGCAGGGGTGGAATAAAAATGGGAACTGTATTCAACCTGTAATAAAGGTCCTCGCGAAACTTCCCATTTTGTATGGCCCTAATGATATCAATATTTGTAGCGGCAATTACCCTTACATTGGTTTTCATCACTTTGGAGGAACCCACTTTAATAAACTCACCCGTTTCGAGTACGCGCAACAAACGCACCTGTGTCGATAAAGGCAGGTCGGCAACTTCGTCCAGGAAAATGGTACCTCCGTTAGCAACTTCAAAATATCCCTTCCGCTGGTCAGTAGCCCCGGTAAACGAACCTTTTTCATGACCAAACAACTCGGAATCAATTGTACCTTCAGGTATTGCACCGCAGTTTACTGCAATATAAGCTCCATGTTTTCGGGAGCTATGCTGATGGATTATCTGAGGAAACACTTCCTTCCCTACCCCACTCTCTCCGGTAATAAGAACCGACAAATCGGTTGGTGCAACCTGCATCGCTATATCTATGGCGCGGTTTAGTCCTACTCCATTTCCTATAATACCAAACCGTTGTTTAACTTTTTGAACTTCCATAACTGACAGAATAATTCGAAACCTGACAAAATTACATTTTTTTTCATTACTCCGGAGGTGATCACTATTTCTTTAACACAGATTAACAGTTTAATTTACTATATTTACTGCACAGGAAAACGCTTTTGAGGGTTTAAGGGATACGAAGATGAAAATTAACATAGATAGTTTAAAAGACTCCAATGAATTTCTGAACACATTACTGAATAACATTACATCGGCAATATTTATTGCTAATAAGGATATGAGAATTCAGAGTTTTAACGATTCGTTCAGGTCCCTTTTTTATAAGGATGAAGATTTAATTATCGGCGAACTGTGTGGCAATGCAATTGGGTGTATTTACACTGTAGTAGAAAATGCAAATTGTGGATCCACCTCGAACTGCACTAACTGCAATCTCCGATCATCCCTCCTTACCTCCTTTCTCGAAAAAGTCCCAACACACAGATCCATACTTACACGCGAGTTTTTGATTAAAAATCAATTAATCCAAAAGCATTTCCAGTATTCGACACGCAACATAACATTTAAACTCGAAGAAATGGTTCTGGTGATTGTTGATGACATAACTGAAATACAGGAGCAGAAAAAGGCTTTGGATGAAAAAAATCAAAAACTTGAGATTATTAACACGCAAAAGAATGAACTAATAGGAATCGCCGCTCACGACCTTCGCAATCCTTTATCGGTCATATACTCCTTTTCCGAAATAATCCTTGAAGCTTTGGAAGACCTTAAAAGCGAAAATTTGAGAGAAATGCTTCAAATTCTAAAAAAAACAAGCCATTTCTCGCTTCAGCTCCTAAACGATTTATTAGATTTTTCGAAGATAGAATCGGGGACACTGGAACTTAAAAAAGTTAAGCTTAATTATGTTGGTTTTCTTAGGGAGAATATTCAGCAGAACGAATTTTTTGCCGTCCAAAAGAATATGAGGATTATACTAAATTCTTCCTGTTCCAGTCTCCCATTTCACTTTGACTCTCGCCGAATTGAACAGGTAATGAACAACCTTTTAAGCAATGCTATTAAATATTCGTTTCCTGACAGCACAATTACAGTAAGTGTTTCAATAGAGAATGACAGTGTAGTTACTTCTATTGAAGATTGCGGACAAGGAATCCCTGAAAAAGATCTGCCCTTTATCTTTCAACCTTTTCGGCAGGTTAGTGTTAAACCCACTGATAACGAAAAAAGTACGGGCCTTGGATTAGCCATTGTAAAAAAGATAATTGATTTTCATGAAGGTAAAATCACAGTTGAAAGTAGAACCGGGGTGGGCTCTAAATTCTCATTCACTTTACCCTTATATTAGTTGAGTAATTTTGGCAGCTTTTTAGCTACTTTTGCCCAAAATCAAAAGCCATGAAATTTTTAGGTATTATTCCAGCACGATACGCATCAACCAGGTTTCCCGGTAAACCTCTTGCTCTGGTAAACGGCAAGCCAATGATTGAAAGAGTCTACCAACAAGCACTTAAAGCTTTCGAAAATGTTTATGTAGCCACGGATGATGAAAGAATCTCAACGGTAGTTACCAGTTTCGGTGGCAAGGTTGTGATGACATCTCCCGATCATCCATCGGGCACCGACCGCATTTGTGAAGCATTAAACAAAATCGAAAACGAGGAAAAATCCAGGTACGATGTTGTATTTAATGTTCAGGGCGACGAACCATACATTCAGGCCGAAGCACTTGAACAACTTAAGAAATGCTTTTCCGATCCGTCAACGCATATAGCGACTTTAGCGAAACCTATGCTAAAGTTGGAGGATATTATGAATCCAAACCACGTAAAACTGGTAAAAAATTCCGCTGGCAAGGCTCTTTATTTTAGCCGTTCTCCTATTCCATACTTAAGAAATACTCCTCAGGATAACTGGGCCGGGAATTTTGTTTTTCTGAAACATTTGGGAATTTACGCTTATCGGGCAGAAGTATTAAGAGAGATAACAAAACTCTCTCCCTCCTCTCTCGAGATTGCTGAAAGCCTGGAGCAAAACCGCTGGCTCGAAAACGGGTATACCATAAAAGTAGAAATAACTGATTACGAAAGCATTTCGATAGATACTCCCGAGGATCTGGAGCGGGTTAATTCTCTCAAATTGTAAAAGCGCAGGTTTAGAGAATACGAGAAATTCTTTATCATACACCAGCCCGTAAATTATAATTGAGATCCCGGAAATTAGAATCAGTCTCCGGAAAGATAAAATTCAGCTCCCGTAAATTAGAATTGGTCTCTGAAAAGTTAAAATTGAGATCCCGGAAATTAGAATTAAGATCCGGAAAATTAAAATTGAGTTCCGGAAAGTTAGAATTGTGATCTGGAAAATTAAAATTAGCCTCCGGTAAGTTAAAATTGAGCTCCGGCAATTTCATTATCACCTCCGGGAATCAGGATCAAAACTCAACAATTATCCCCACCGAGGGAAGAATTGTACCAGAGCCATCACTCTTTATCCTGGTAAGTTCGTAACGAGCCGGATTACCTGAAGCAGGCAGGCGAACACCGTTAGAATCTTCAGCAGGGATATAATTATCGGGTTCATCCGATTTGAAATTATACAGGTTCTGAATATCCATATATAATCGCAAAGTCCACTTATTAAAGAAATATTGCTTATCGACCCTGATATCGAGTTGGTGAAAGGGGCCAGCTCTTAACTGGTTGTAACGTGAATAATCCAGATATGCTCTACCCTGTGCGTTCCAGGCATTTGCCAGGCTGGTTCTGTCCAGGTCGTAAGGCGTATAAGGAGCCCCGCCAACATACCGCCATTTAAAACCTATATCCCAGTTACGTTTAAATTCGCGCGTGGCTGTAAGATTAAAAATGTGCTTATTATCCCATGCTGTAGGAATGTACTTTTTGCTTTTATCCTCAAACTCGCTCCGCACCATTGTATACGACAGAATCATGTTAATCCCCAATAAATCCTTGGTCTGATAGAGAAATTCAGCACCATAGGATCTACCTTTTCCAATCGAAAGCAGGGCCTCGTCGCCAAAAGTTCCAAAATCGGCACCTTTGCTTGCAAGTGCAATAGAATCGTCGACTGAAAAAGGATAATTGTTATACAATTTATAGAATCCTTCAATTGAAAACTTGGAGGATGGATTGGGAAGAAAATCAAAACCCGCAACTAAATGATCGCTTTTAATATAAGTTATCTTATTTTCCTTATTCACCAACCTACCGGTTTCGTTACGATATCCGAGAGCTGTATAGGGCGGAGTCTGAAAATATCGTCCGGTATTGAAATTTACAGTCCATTGAGGAGTTAATGCATAAGAAGCTGAGAAACGGGGCGAAAGTTGGTCGAACAAATTCCGCATCTCGGGAGAATAATTATTAGCATCGGCTCTAAGCCCAAGCGATAAACTTAGTTTTTCTTCCATATAACTTTTGCTTACCTGACCAAAAGCACCCCATCGCATTAAATCGAGATTGGTTTCGTATTGAAGAGGTATTCCGGTAAAAAGTAACCGATAAGTTGAATTAAAATACCGGGCATATTCGAAACTTGCGCCAAAGTTGATCTTATAACCTTTGGACATTTGAATATTTCTTTCGAAACGGAATTTATTCTCTGCCTCGAACGACTCATAATCAAACGTTTTCAAACTATCCACTTCAATATTGTTACGATACTTAAACGAAGTATTGTCCAGCATATTTCTGCTAAAAACCCAGGTATCATAACTATTCTCCCGAAAATGCTTGTAAACAAAACCCAAGGTATAATTCCACTGCTCATTTACCGGAAGATAACTCAAAATATATCGTTGGTCGGCCGTTTTGTTAGCTTTTGTATTCAGTGAAAACTCATCTATAGTTCCTAATCCAATAATTGTTATCTCGTTCTTTGCATTTATTTTTGTACGCGACTTAAACTGAAAATCGGTATAAGTCGGCAAAAATGGTAATTCCAATGCTTGGAACAAAAATTGGAGATAAGAACGTCGGGCTGAAAAAATATAGCTCGTATTTCCGGTTAACGGACCGTCGAGGGTTAAAGCCATATCTGAAGCTCCAACCGAGCCTCGGAATTTTGTTTTCTCGTTGTTACCGTCAATTTGGGTAAATTCCAAAACCGAACTTAAGGCATTACCCCGGTTAGCGGGGAATGCACCTGAATAAAAATTTACTTCACGTACAAAATCCACGTTAATTATCCCAACAGGACCACCTGATGCCCCCTGCGTGGCAAAATGATTCAGATTAGGAATCTCGACACCATCAAGGTAAAAACGGTTTTCGCTTGCGCCTCCTCCTCTAACAATAACATCGTTACGATACGCAGGAGTTGAAGACACACCCGGTAAAGATTGAATTACCTTCGAAATATCACGGTTTGACCCTGGACTTCTTTCAATCTCATCAATATTAATTCTTCGCAACGAAAGCGGACTTTCTTCCTTTTTTCTGAAAGAAGAAGCCTGAACAACAACTTCCTGAAGTTGAACCTGGCTTTCTTCCAAAAGAACTTCAACAAAAACCTTTTTAGCATTTGTAACAAGAATAGGTTGAGAACTGTAGTTTTTAAAACCCACAGAAGATACACGTAACTCAACATAACCCGGTTTTAGATTGCGTAAAATAAAATTACCTTCCTCATCACCTAAAACGCCAATGTTTGTTCCAGCTATGGAAATGTTTGCAAAAGGAATTGGTTCGTTGTTTTTTACATTTAAAATCTTCCCCTCCAGAACTCCAATCTCTAACTGCTGAGCAGAGATTAAAAGGGGAAATAGGATTATGATAAATATTAGGTTGAACTTCATATGTTTATTTTTTATTTCCAAAACTTTAAACAAAAGTTTTGGAAATAAGTTTAGATGGAAAAATTATTTTTTCTCAGAATTGAGTAAAATAGCGGAGTTCGAAATCTAAATCAAGTTCCGGAAAAGCTTCAGAGAGTTGATTGATTTTTTCGATCTGTTGATGTACAAATTTCCTAAAGGCTTCGGTGTCCTTATTAAACGGTCGGTGTTGTTTCGCCAGTTGAATTTTTTCTATTTCGGACATTATCCTTTGAGTGTCCTTATCTGTAAAGCTATCGGCAAATCTTTTCCATATAAATTCAATTGCGCTTTTATTAGGATGAAGCATATCTTCCTCATAAAAACGGTAATCGCGTAATTCGTCCATCATTAACTCAAATGCAGGGAAATAACGAATACAATCAAAAATTCCCGCTAATTCATCAATTGCTAAAAAAAGCACCGCTTTGCTCAACTGATTCTCGTGAGCCCCATCTTTCCAATGACGGATAGGACTGACGGTAAATATAATTTTTAATGAAGGATTTAATTTAAGCAAAATGGGTATCAGGTCATTGTATTCTCGAACAATCTCCTCAACGGAGAGTCGTTTTCGGTAAAACTCACTGTCGGGCACTTTATGGCAGTTTGAAACCATTCTACCATCAGTTTTCAGCGAATAATAATATGAAGTTCCAAAGGTGATGAAAAGGAGTGATGCTTTAGCAATTGCAGATTGTCCTTGGGAAAAAGAGTCGTTAATCTTTTGAAGACATTGCTGAGGATCGGTATCAGAAAACTTTGAATGATGATCGAAGCTAAAATAAAGTCCATCCCTTTGAGATAAATCATTGATGTGATATGAATTTCCAGAGATTAACCTATTGAGACACGATTTAACTGATGAAGGATTATAAACAATACCGAAAGGATTTACAACAACAGGAAATTTAAACCACTGCAAGCGATTGCCAATATTTTCGGTAAAACAGGAACCTAAAAGAAAGGAATTGGATTTATATGAAATTTTATCGCTAAACGACTGAACAGGGACAACAGTACGAAAAATCTCAGCCGGCATAGGATCTTATCTTTACATTTTTAACGTCGTTAAGCCAGAGAGATATATAGTCAAAAACATCTTCGCTGCAAAATTCATTATGGAGTTCGTGATTGCAGGAATCCCATAATTTATATTTCGTACTTTCACTTGTTTCGCGGGCAAAAATACATGAACCTCTCCACGACGTAATTTTATCGTCACTTCCATGCAAAAGCAATAAGGGAATATTTACTTTATGCTTATTCTTTAAAATTACCAAGGCCCACTCCTGCATCTGCAAAAATGAGTTGATAGAAATTCTATTATGCACCAGCGGATCTCTTTTATAGGCATCTACAATGTTTTTTTCGCGACTTAAATACGTAGGATTTATCCGATTAGAGATCACGAAATTAGGAATAAGTTTCACAAGGAAGTTCGCAAGGAACAAAAGCCAATTAGCTGGAGGGTTAGAGAGCTTTAACCAAGGGGAAGTAACAATTAACCGACTGATATCAGGTTTACGGGAAATTTCATACCCCAAAGCAAGATTTCCGCCCATTGAATGACCATAAAGCACAACGGGAATATCGCCAAACTTTTTACGCACTACATTAAAGACCGAATCAATATCATTCAGGTAAGCCTGATAATTCGAGGCTCCGCGCTTTCCGTCCGATTGTCCATGGCCTCTTAAATCCATGCCAACAACTGCCCATCCGGTATTGCTGAAACGAATTGCCCACTGATTATATCTGTTAATATGCTCACCAAGACCGTGAACCAGAATTATAACACCTTCCGGTTGACCCTGCGGCAACCAGCATTTAATGTATAAGTTAATTCTGTCTGAAGCTTTTATCTTAAACTCTTCAATTCTCATTTCCTGCTATAAATTAGCCAACTTCTTTGTCCCAAAACCATTTTAATATTGAAAATCAAAGAAATTTAACATAAAACGTTTAAGTAAGAATTTTAGGCTAAAATAAATTTAGGAATTTTTTAAGAAAATACAAAACGATTACTAATTAAGGATCAAAATTTTAAACAAAGAGCAAAAACACAACCTTCAATAGCAAATACTCAGATTGTTAATTGATTGGAAAGTACAAAGGTTTTAATCAGCAGAGCAGTTTCTCTTTAAACATATTAAAAAGGTTGTTAGTCTCTGTATTGTTTTTATCCAAATCTAACGATTGTTTAATCGACGAATACATGTTGGTAAATTCACTGTTACGCATATAAATCATGGTCTTCAGATTGTATGCCTGACAAACAATAGCTTTATTAAAGTTTACGCGATAGCTATGGTCGAGCAGATGATCACAAATATATAACGACTCTTCGTTCTTATTCATGAGATAAAAGCTGTAACTCTTCAGGAATAAAAGGATGTTATACTTCGAACTATTAGTATCAGCATTCTCAAGCATTTTATCAACAATTCTCAAAACATTCTGCACTTTGTTGAGATCCACTTTCTTACTATTCATTTTTGATAAGTTCCGGGGTTAAACATAAATCGTCCAAAGACGAAACAGGTTCTTATACGGGCATTACCAACGATTGTTAGCGGAAATTTTATGGATTTTAGGAAAATTTTTAAGGATTCTACTGGACCAAAACAAAAACACCCGAGCGAAAGTGCTCAGGTGTCATCCTTAGTAGCGGGAGCAGGACTCGAACCTACGACCTTTGGGTTATGAGCCCAACGAGCTACCACTGCTCCATCCCGCAATATATCTTTATGTACTTCGTTTCTAATTTGGAGTTGCAAATGTAAGCGATTCGAATCAATTACACAAAAAAAAAACGTATTTTTGAAAAGAAAAATTCTAAACATCTAATAAAGAGACCTGATATGCCGCGAGTTTTCAGCCCAGTAGACATCGAAAAAGAGGAAAAGGAACTTAGAAAGGATTATTTTGACCGTCACACACCTCATATTATTTGCCCCGACGAAGTAAAAAAAGGTGAAAAGTTCAAGGTAAAAGTTAAACTTGGCGAAGAATATCTACACCCCGACGATTTTGATCATTATATCAGTTATGTACAATTATGGAACCGGGAAACGTTCATAGCCCAGGCCATGTTTACTCCTGGCACAATGGGAAATAAGCCAAACCATGTTGAAATCGATTTTTATATTGTCGCTCCTGAAGTCAGCATGAATCTTACAGCAATGAGCAACTGTATCAAACATGGTTTGTGGATGTCGGATCCTAAAGCTGTAAAAGTTGTAGAATAATTTTTACTTTAGTAGTAACAAAACCTCTTGAAACTATGTCGAATATTGTCAAAGTTAAGAAACGTAAAATGCTGATGAACAAGCTAAAACACAAATACAGGCTTGTTTTCTTTAACGATAATACTTTCGAAGAGGTTTGGCATCTAAGATTATCATTATTTAATGTACTTTCTTTAATAGGTACTGTTTCTATTTTTATGACCACCCTGGTAATAGGACTCATAGCTTTCACTCCACTCCGTGAGTTTATTCCAGGATACCCCAGTAAAGATATGCGACGCGAAATAATACTTAATGCGCTAAAACTGGATTCTTTAGCAAACACCATCCGCATTAAGGATCAGTACATCGAAAATATGAACGCGATCATTCTGGGAAAAGGGCCAGCTTTCTCCGATTCATCCTCACAGGCTCCCGGAATAGCAGATAAAAACATTTCATTCACAAAATCTGCAGCCGATTCTGTTTTCCGAAAACAAATAGAGAAACAGGAACAATTCAACTTCTCGTCCAAATCCGCCCAAAAAAATGAAGGAAGTATTTCGGATATGCATTTCTTTACTCCTGTAAAAGGTTTAGTATCAGACGATTTTAACTCACAGAAGAATCATTTTGGAATTGACATTGTTGCTAACCCAAACGAAGTTGTTAAGGCAACACTCAATGGAGTTGTCATTTTATCAACATGGACAGTAGAAACCGGGAACGTAATTCAAATTCAGCACGACAACAACATCATTTCAGTTTATAAACATTGCGCCAGTTTACTGAAAAAAGTTGGGGATAATGTAAAAACCGGCGATGCTATTGCAATAATTGGGAACTCAGGAGAACTAAGCACAGGACCACATCTTCATTTCGAAATCTGGCACAACGGAAAGCCGATAAATCCAAGAGACTACATTGTTTTTTAAAAAAACATCCTATGGTTTCCTAATTCATTTTTTATCCATATTTTCGGGCTTTTATTTTATTAAATGCAGGCGCAAAAAAAGCATATTGCTGTATTAGGATCTACAGGCTCTATCGGAACCCAGGCTCTGGAAGTTATCGATCAAAATCCCGATATATACGAAGTTGAAGTCCTTACCGCAAATAACAACGCTGATCTTCTTATTAAGCAAGCAATGCGCTATGTCCCTAATGTGGTTGTTATTGCTAACGAGCATAAATTTGAACATGTAAAACAAGCCCTTTCGGGTTTACCCATAAAAGTTTACTGTGGTAGTGAAGCCATTTGCCAGGTTGTTGAAATGGACACCGTTGACCTTGTTCTTACTGCAATGGTTGGTTACTCAGGACTTTTGCCCACCATCCATGCCATAAAGAAAGGCAAACACATTGCTCTGGCAAATAAAGAAACCCTGGTTGTAGCTGGCGATCTGATTACCAGACTTGCCGCTGAAAACAAAGTGGCGATACTTCCGGTTGATTCGGAACATTCGGCAATTTTTCAATGCCTTCAGGGAGAGTGGACCAACAAAATTGAAAAAATTATTTTAACCGCATCAGGAGGTCCCTTTAGAGGAAAAGACCGAAAATATCTCGAAACGGTTACGAGACAGGAAGCCCTAAAACATCCCTGCTGGGAAATGGGAGCCAAAATAACCATAGACTCGGCTTCACTTATGAATAAAGGACTGGAGGTAATTGAAGCGAAATGGTTATTTCATGTCTCACCCTCACAAATAGAGGTTGTTATTCATCCTCAATCCATCATTCACTCGATGGTCCAATTTACAGATGGCTCAATAAAGGCTCAAATGGGATTACCCGACATGAAACTACCCATTCAGTATGCTTTTTCATACCCGTTACGTCTGGATAATAAGTTACCACGATTGAATTTTTCCGAATATTCTTCCCTGACATTCGCAGAGCCTGATACACAAAATTTCCGCAATCTTACACTTGCATATTACGCTCTTGAAAAAGGCGGAAACCTCCCGTGCATATTGAATGCTGCAAACGAAGTAGTTGTTGATGCCTTTCTGAAAGACCGGATAGGATTTCTCCAAATGTCGGATGTTATTGAAAAAGCTATGATTACCATGCCCTATATAGAATCGCCCCAATATGAAGATTTAAAAAACAGTAACCTGGAAACAATTGAGTTTACCAAATCGTTAATAACACACTAATTTGATAATAAATTATAATGGAAATATTAATAAAAATTGCACAGTTCTTATTAAGTCTTACAATTCTAGTGATTCTGCACGAAATGGGTCACTTCTTTTTTGCCAAATTATTTAAAACCCGTGTCGAAAAGTTTTATCTCTTTTTCAATCCCTGGTTTTCGTTATTGAAATTCAAAAAAGGAGAAACTGAATATGGTATTGGCTGGCTCCCATTGGGCGGTTATGTAAAAATCTCGGGCATGATCGACGAATCCATGGATATGGAACAAATGAAACAGCCTCCCCAACCACATGAGTTCCGGTCGAAACCTTCCTGGCAACGTCTACTTATTATGATTGGCGGCGTTTTGGTAAACTTCCTCCTTGCGCTGGTTATATTTTCATTGGTTCTTTATGTCTGGGGTGAAGAATATTTACCAACCAAAAATGCTAAGTACGGAATAAGCTGCGATTCTCTAGCCCTTCAAAATGGGTTAAGAAATGGCGACAAAATAATTTCCGTCGACAATAAAGTAATTGAAAACTTTGGAGATATTACACCTCATATAGTTCTTAATATATCGAAAAGTGTACAGGTCGAACGTAACGGACAGTTAGTTAATATACCTATAAAAGAAACTTTAATTGATGATTTACTGGACAAGCCTAAAGAATTTATTTCTCCTCGGTTCCCTTTTTACGTGGAAGATTTTGCAAAAGATTCTCCGGCTAAAGAAGCAGGTATAAAAAAAGGTGATAAACTAATCGGTATTGATTCATTTAAAGTTGAATATTACTTAGAGTTTCGGCAGGAACTTTCAAAACATAAGAATAAGGAGATTACAATAACACTTCTTCGTAACGATAGTATAAGACATATAAAAGTGCTTGTTCCGGAAACGGGGTTGATTGGGGTTGCAGCTCAGGGTTTAAGTAATTTTTTTGAGTTCCGAAAACTTGAATATGATTTCTGGGAGTCTATTCCGGCTGGTATTAACAAGGGAATGAAAACCTTAAGTGAGTATACGAAACAATTCAAGTTAATACATAGATCACCTGAATCTTTGGGAGGTTTTGGCACTATAGCTAATATTTTTCCTGGCGTATGGGACTGGGAAGCTTTTTGGAGGCTCACGGCATTTTTATCAATCATTCTTGCGTTTATGAATATACTTCCCATTCCTGCATTAGACGGAGGACATGTTTTATTCTTGCTTTACGAGATGGTTACAGGAAGGAAACCTGGCGACAAATTTATGGAATACGCACAAATAGTTGGATTAATATTACTTTTTGGCCTTTTGATTTTTGCAAACCTAAATGACGTGATCAGGTGGATTAAGGGGTAACTAAGATAATCAGTCACAAGCAAAAAAGCCGCCTGAGAAATCAAGCGGCTTCTTTGTTTTTAATCGCCCAAACAGGTTCCAACAGCTCGGGCACTCCTTACCCAGGCATGATCCATGGGTACCACCTTGCGTTTGCCAACTACATCCTCCAATAAAACAGGCTCTGTTGAATCGCCAATAGCAGCCACCATAACACCATAAATACCTTTCTTAATATAATCGGCACAAGCTGTCCCAAGCCTTGTGGCCAATAAACGGTCGGCTGCTGAAGGAGTCCCGCCCCGTTGCAAATGGCCCAAAATAGTGGTTCGTGATTCAACGCCGGTTAATTCTTCGAGTTGTCTGGCAAGATCAAGCGAATGCCCTTCATGCGCCGCTCTGTAAATTCTTAATTCTTCTTTAAGCTTCGATTTTTCTTTCTTATCCTCAGCCTTCTCAATTTTTTCCTTATAATCCTTCACTTTCTTTGCTGCTTTTTTCGAAATAGCACCTTCGGCAACCGCAACAATGCTGAAGTGAGAACCATTACGTACTCTCTTCAGAATAGACTCTGCAACAATATCAATATCATAAGGTATTTCGGGAATAAGAATAACATCGGCCCCACCTGAAATACCGGCACCCAGAGCAAGCCAACCCGCCCTATGACCCATTATTTCAACCACAATAATACGATGATGACTATATGCCGTACTATGAAGACGGTCGATAGCTTCAACTGCAATACCCAATGCTGTATCAAAGCCAAAAGTGATATCGGTCATTGCTACATCGTTATCTATGGTTTTTGGCAGCGTAATAACATTAAGCCCCATCTGCTTTAATAAATAAGCATTTTTTATGGTACCTCCACCACCGAGGCAAACAAGTGCATCAAGATGGTGTTTGTGATAATTTTCAGCAATTACATCAGTCATATCCAAAGTTCTGCCGCCTACGGGCATTTTGTTGGGTTTATCGCGACTGGTTCCTAAAACTGTTCCTCCAACAGTTAAAATGCCCGATAAACTTGATTTATCAAGGCGAACAAACCTATTTTCCATTAAACCTCTAAATCCATCTTTAAATCCGATAACTTCAATATCGTACTGGTTTTGTGCTGCTTTCCCCAATCCCCTGATTGCTGCATTGAGACCCGGGGTATCCCCTCCCGATGTTAAAACTCCAATATACTCTGCCATAACTATAAGATAAAAGTTATATCAAATTTAATGAAAAAATGCAGGCATAAAAATAGGCAATGAATTTAGATTAAATCCATTGCCTATTAATGATTAAAAAGTGCGGCTAATTTGCAGCAATTGCACCGGCAACCTTAATCGCTTCTCTTAAATATATATCCTTTTTAAGATCCTTAATCCAGGCATCCATCCTTGCCAGTTTAGAAGTATCCGATTTAGCAGAAGCCAAATCGGTTTTTAAACTTTGTATGGCTAACCCATTTTCTTTCTTTGAAAATTCATTAAAGCGTTTAGTCATCTCACGGTGGCTTTTTTCCATTTTATTGTAGTCTTCAAGTTTCAATGGAATTATAGTTTCATCTTTTAACTTCTTAAGGGCTTTCGATTGCTCCCTGACAACCTGAATATCAGGATCAGCTTCTATATTGGCTTTTTCCTTTTTTACAATATTATCAAAATCCTTTATACCTGTCCATTGGGTATAGCTTACCGGTTCAATTTTGGTCCAGGGCATATAATAATCCTGTTCTCTTTCACCAAGTTCCATTTCACTGTAAGCATCAGGAATTATTATATCAGGTGTAACACCCTTTAACTGAGTAGCTCCACCATTTATGCGGTAGAATTTCTGGATCGTAATTAAAAGTTCCCCTAATGGTCTAAGATTGGAATAACTTCCGCCAACCTGTTCGTCGAGCGGTACAAAAGTTTGAACAGTACCCTTTCCAAAAGTGGACGGGGTTCCAATAATAATTGCACGTTTGTAATCCTGCATGGCCGCGGCAAGGATCTCGGAGGCTGATGCACTGAAGGAATTAACCAAAATTACCAGAGGGCCACCATACTGAACTGCAGGGTCTTTGTCCTCCAACACCCGGGTTGGTCCCATTTTAGCTTTAACCTGCACTACTGGTCCTTTTGGAATAAATAAGCCCGCCATGCGAACAGCATCAGGTAGCGAGCCTCCGCCATTTTCACGAAGGTCGAGAACAATGCCTTTCACATTTTCACTTTTAAGCTTGGTTAACTCCTTGGCAACATCGTCGGCGCAATTGCGACCAGTTTCGGTTCTGTCAAAATCAACATAAAACTTGGGAAGGTAAATGTAGCCATACTTGTCGGCAGAGCCCGAATTGGAAATAATCGCAGACTTAGCAAAAGTCTCTTCCAGAACAATCACATCGCGCGTTAAGGTAACATTAATGATTGAATCGTTAATATACTTTTTAATAGTAAGGTGCACTTTGGTACCCTTTTTACCACGGATCAGCTTAACAGCCTCATCAATTTTCATCCCGTAAAGATCAACAGGTTCCTGAGTTTCCTGTCCAACTTTCATGATAACATCGTTAGGCTGTAATTTTCCATTCAACCACGAAGGGCTGCCTGGTACAATATTTACAATTTTAATATTACCATCGTTTTCCTGAAGCTGAGCACCAATGCCCTCCAGTTGGCCAGAGATAGATATATTGAAATTCTCTTTATCAGAAGGTGGTAAGTATTGTGTATGAGGATCGTAAACATTGGTAACAGCATTTACAAAGGCAGCAAATTTGTCTGTATCGTCTTGTTGTTCGATGCGCTTAAAGTAGTCGTTATAAAGACTTAAAACCTTGGTACGCGCTTCAGCTTCCATTTCGGCGAAAGTTTTAACCTTGGCAGTATCAAGTTTATTACCTTTTGAAGCTTTTCTTTTCTCCTGAAGGTCGATCATATCATCGATTCTGGTTAAAACCTGATACTTAAGAGATTTTCGCCACAAATCTTTAAGCTTTTCATCATTTAAAGCATAATCAGTTTTATCGGCATCACTTTCAAGAGTCTCGGAAATACTAAAATCGAAAGGTTTTGAAAGAATTTCTTTATAAAAGCCTTTCACTAACTGCACCCGGGCGTTATAAATTACATTGGCCTGATTATAAAATTCAAAACTATGAGATTTTATTTCATCGTCTATCTTGCTTTTATATTCCTCTAGCTTTTTAATATCTTCCTTTGTAAAAAAGCGTTTTCCGAAATCCATACGCTTTAAATACAAATCGTAAACTTTCTCCGAAAACCCATCGTTTATTTGAAGAGGATTAAAATGAGCCATATCGAGTGTTTGAGTAACAATCTGCATCAGCACCTGCTCCTTTGTCTCGCGGTGACAATAGGTATAAGATGCCAGGATCACCAACGCCATCACCATCAAAGGTAGAACTACCTTAAAAAATCGTCTTGTACCTGCTTTCATTCGTTATTATTTTTGTAAAAGAAAAGATTCTAATTTATTTAAACTCTTTAAAATAAAACAACAATCAGATGCTTTTTTTAGTTTTTCGGATATTAAAAAAAGTTAAAAAGCCTCTGATTGTTGGGAACAAATTTAGAATGTTTTTCTGATAAAAGTCAGAAAAACTAATTACCTTTTTCGACTGACTGCAAAATTGTATCCAATACAAATTTCATGAGATCCACTGTTATATTTACGCATATCGTTTAATCCGATGTCGTACGTATAACCGAAGAATATTTTTCTGTCGTAAGTGTACCCCAATACTACAGAAACAGCATCGGACGACCTGAAGGATAGTCCTCCCCAGAATACCTTATCATAAATAACCTTACAGTTAAGTTCTACCTGGTATGGTGCAGGAACCACTTTCTTAATCATAATACCAGGTTCAATAGCCCAATCTCTGTTAATCACGCGTTTGTATCCTCCAACCAGATAGAAGTGAGATTTCAATTTATTCATAACATCTTTATCGGCGTCAGGAGCGCCGAGTTTAATGGTATTATTTAACAACTGTTTTACCGAAAAACCAGCATAAAATTCGGGATTCCAAAAATATACCCCAACAGAAGCATCAGGGGCAATTTTGGAATATATTGATGGCTGTAATACCGGATCATTTTCATCGGGTAAAGTAATCTTGGTTCCATCAACTTTGTACTGCATTACGCCAACAGCCAATCCCATCGACATCCTTATATCTTCTACCAGTGCAACATTGTATGAATAAACGCCATTCAACTGCATACGGCTTGTAGGACCGGTTACATCGTACAAAAGATTTCCCCCGTAACCCATATCCTTCTTTTTATGCGGTCCAAATGCCGATATAACATTGGTTACGGGAGGGTCGGTCATTCCTACCCATTGAAACCGATGGTTCGACCTTATTTGCCAAAAATTGGGAGTAGAGGCTATTGCAGGATTATAGATGAAAGGATTCAGCATATATAATGTAAGCTGATAATCCTGCTGGGCATTCGATCTGAATGTTGTCATCAATAGAATCCCGGTAAGTAAAAGTAAAAGTTTTCTCTTCATTTAGCCATATTTTAATTAAGCTGTTCCCGTTTAGGGTACCGGGAACAGCATTTTATCTCATAATTGTAAGCGGACCAGATTTACGGTTGGAACCATCACCTGATTCAATTACATAATAATAAGTGCCAGCAGGTAGATCTTTCCCGTTCCTTTTACCGTTAAAGACTTTATCTCCGCCATAACCTTTCGATTGGAATACCTTTTCGCCCCACCTGTTAAATACGGTAACTTTCAGATCGGGATAAGCCTCGGCATTATCAATTACCCAGTAATCGTTTACCTCATCGCCATTCGGTGTAAAACCGGAATACGGATGTATTTTGCCCGCAATTGAAATGTAAACACTATCTATTTCCAGACATCCCTCTTTTGTGGTTGCGAATACTACATATGGAATAATCTCCTGTTTAGCTTCTTCTGGTGTTAATAAAGGTGTTTTAATAGTATCGTTATCAAGATAAAGCCCAGGAAACCAGTTATAACGGACAAATCCTACGCCAGCCTTATCTATTGCATCCAATTGTAACGAATAACCTTCTGCAACAGTTGTATCTCTGCCCGCATACAGTCCAAGCAACGGATGAACTTTAACACGGACAGTATCTTTACTAACACACGATCTGTAATTCATGTAAACCGTATAGGTCGAAGCCGAATCTGGAGAAACAAATACCGACGAGGAAGAGCCAATTAAAGTTGTATCACCTTGTAGCCAGCTAAACGAAACCATTTCATTTGGATCAATAAACAATCCACGAGCCTTGAGTTCAACGCTTCTGCCCGGACAAACCGAGGTATCACCTTCTGTAACTACAATAGAAGGATCGGTACTTGCAACTACAAAACTATCTTTAACAGTACAGTTCTGATCGGTTACAAAGGTAACTTTATATTTTCCAGCCACCAGATTGCTGACATTCTGCTCGGCACTACCATTAGACCATAGGAATGTAGCACTCATTGCATTATTGAGTGTTAGTTGAATAGAACCATTTGCCGACATTTGACTACAAGTTGCGTTAACAATATTTGCAGTAACACTTGGATGCCTTACGGATACAATATCCTTATAATCGGGACCTGAAGTAAACCGGATTACTAATTTATAATCACCTACTTTAAGGTTTCCGAACAATTGAGATTCCTGGAAAGTAACACCATCGTCAATTGAATACTGAGTGCCTGTTACGCAATCGGCACAAGATACTGCAATAGCTCCGTTATCATCATTACAAGCGTTATTTACTATGGCATTAACTGTGAAAGGACTCTGTGTAATTTCAAATGTTGAAGTTTTTACACAGTCGTTCGCATCCTTAACATAAATGGTATAGGTTTTAGCATCCAGTTCGGAGAAATCTGGAGAAGCCTGATAGGTAACACCATCGAGTGAATACTGAAGAGTACCTGTTCCTCCAGTTGCATCCACGTGAGCACTTCCTTTTGTTAAACCACGTACCTGAGTAGTTTGAACATCAATCGATATTGCAACTGGTTCCTTTATAACTGCCGTTTTGGGAATGTAACATCCGGATTCGTCAGCTACCCTGATATCATAACTACCAGCAATCAAGTTATTGAATAAGTCCTCATCCTGGTATGTCGTGCCATCATCGATTGAATATTTAAGATTTCCTGAACCGCCATTAGCAAGAATAAGAACGGCTCCTGAATTTGATCCGGCACAGGTTGTAATATCACTTATAAGGACAGAAGCTGTAATTTGAGACCCACTTCCTATGGATACGGCAGTTTCGAATGTAGCGCCAGTTTCGTCCCATACTTTAATATTGTATATTCCTGAAGCCAGATTAGTGAAATTGCCATTATCCTGCGAAGTTACGCCTCCATCGATCGAATAAAGAATATTGTTACCGCCCGATAATACTGTAAGAATAATTTCACCGGTGGTTTCACCATAACAATTAACATCCTTCTTTTGAATATCGACAACAAGATCAGATATGATAACCGTTCTTTCGATCAAACAATTATTTGAATCCTTTATCTTTATATTATATGTTCCAGGATCGAGATTGACGAAGTCGCCGCTAGCCTGATAAGGTCCATCATTCAAAGAATAAGTAATTGAACCTGTTCCACCAGTAGCTTCCACATGAATAGTACCCTTGGATATACCGCTAACATTGGTGAAGGTGAGAGCTGTTACCACAATCTCTGCAGGTCTGTCTATAATAACAGTTCTTGTTTCCGTACATAAAGATGCATCCTGAACAACAACATTATATGTTCCACCTAAAAGACCAGTAAAGCTGGACGAGGTTGAAAAGTCTGTACCGCCGTTAATAGAATAGAGAAGAGCGCCGGTACCACCAGAGGCAGTTATATCAATAGAACCTTCAGGAGAGGTGTAACACGATGTAACATCAACTTTAGCCACCGATGTTATGACAATATCAGTAGGTTCTGTGATTGTTACAGGCGCTGCTGCAGGAGTTAAACATCCGTTAGCATCTTTAATAACCGGGTTATAAACATCAGGAATTAAAGCATTGAAAGTTGAATCGTTCTGGAAGGTAACCCCACCATCAACAGAGAAAGTATAGGGTTTTGTGCCACCTTTGCCATGAATAACAATAGAACCGTTATTCTCTCCAAAACACTTCACATTTACTGATTCAACAGAACTAATTTCCAATACCTGTGGATCAACAAGATCAACTGGTGCAGTAACAATTCCACCGCATCCATTTATATCGGTTATAGTAACGGTGTAAGTTCCGGCAACAAGACCTGTGAAGATTCCGGTTGCATTGGTAGTACCATCCGACAGTTCAAAAGTATACGGGGTAGTTCCACCTATAACAGTCACTTGAATCTCGCCACTGTTTCCACCAGCACAAAGTATTTGTTTATAAGTAACTTCATCAATTACAAGAGCATCGGGCTCAGTAATAGTAATGGTAGTATCTTTAATACAATCGTTCAGATCAAGAATATGGAACTGATAAGTACCTGCACTCAGGTTTGTAAATGGTGTTCCGATATTATTTGTGGTTGAAGCGCCATCATAAGTATAACGGAGAGCACCGGTGCCACCGGTGGCATTAATGGTAATATCGGCCTTTTCGCCATTACACTTAAGTTTATTGCTAACAACATTAGCACTATAGGTTACATTGTCGATCTTAATAGGATCAGGAGATGTTACTTCAACGGTGGCTGTAGCAGTACACCCAATAGCATCGGTAACAACAACAAAGTAAGATCCTTTGCACAGGTCGGTTTCCTTGCCGGTTGCAATCACAACTGCAGGATCAGCCTGATCGTACCATTCGTAGGTGAAAGGACCAATTCCTCCAGCCACTGTTACAACAGCCTTGGCATCACAACTATTAGAGCATTTAGTTCTTAGGCCCATTGGAATTATGTAGTCAGTTTTAGCAGTAATGGTTCCACAACCTGATGACAAACATCCGTCATCAACAGGGTCAACTATTTCAACAGAAACTGCACCCGAGAAATAATTAATAGTTTCAAGCTTACTATTATAATTAATATCAGTAAAGCTAATACTGGCCTCGGTTAATTCCCCGGAGTTAGTCCCATCGGAGTAAATATCTTCAATTTCAACCTTCCAGGCTCCATTAGCTGGATCTTTTCCATAGATGGCTGACCAATCTCCTGTTGCAGCATATGTTCCCGGTGTAGCATCCAGTGTAGCTGTGGTCGGTATTGTGTCAGTGATTGGTTTCAAGGTGGTAAACTCAAGATTAACATCGTTGTTCGCATAACCATATCCAGCATCAAGCCAAAAACTTCTCTTTAGCGCGACTTTAGTGCCATCTGGAGCTACAAGGTTATAGCTTAAATCATCTATATGGACATGATTTCTCACTTTTATTCCGACATTAATGACTGTGGTATTTGAAATAAGAAATGGAGTAGGCTTACCTATGGTTGCAGTAATAACATTAGCATCCAATAATGCAGGATCACTTATAATATCAGAACCGCAATCACTGTGTACTATACAACGATAATGAGCTTCATCAGACTCATCAATACCTGTAATTATTAAAGTGCTGGAATTTGCACCCGAAACCTTCCCTCCATTTATGAGGTTTGCCCAAATACCGCTCTTGTCAGTTTGCCAGGAGTAAGTAATTACACCGGTTCCCGCTGCCTGAACTGTAAACTGAGCATCTGCACCAATACAAAGAAGGGTACTTAGAGGTTGTGTGATAATTTCTGTAGATTGATTTACCGTTAATGTAGCAGTATTCGAAGTAACCGCAGGTGAACATTTTCCGGATACTATACAACTAAACTGATAATTATCCATGCTCTGCAGTGCATCTGTAATAGTTAATGTCGAGGTTGAACTACCTGAATATACACCGACATCTGCCAGGTTAACCCAGCCACCTCCGTCGTTTACCTGCCATTGATATGACAAGTCCTGACCTGTGGCTGTCAAAGTAAATATAGCATTATCACCTTCACATGATGTTGCATCAAAAGGTTGAACAGTTATGTGAGGAGCTTCATTTACAGTTAATGTAGCCGGTACAGAAGTTACTGCTGGCGCGCAACTTCCTGAAACGACACATCTGTATGAATAACCATCCATAGAGAGTAGAGTTCCTGTAATATTTAAGGTAGAAGTTTGAGTTCCACTGTAAATAGCATCGTTTGCAACATTATTCCAGCCGCTTCCTGTATTTAGCTGCCATTGATAGATAAGGTCTGCCCCTGTGGCTCCAACTGTAAAGCTGGTATCGGATCCTTCACATATTTCAGCATCGTGGGGTTCCAGCGTTATTGCAGGTAAATCTAAAACTGTAATTGTTATGTTATATAAGTTACTTTCGCATCCTGTACCGTTGTTGCGAATGGTTAGAGAAGCGTTGTAGACGGTAGGATTGGCTAAAATAGGTACCGTAATTGAAATAGGGCTTACAGGTAGAATGGCATCCACAACATCGACAAATCCTTGCGCTTCCGCGGTGGCATCAAAGTCAATACTGTAACGATCAGCACCCCCTATTAAAGCGCTATATGTAAGGCTGGTAATGTTTATACCGCGACAAACACTTGGATTAGCTCCCAAAGTAATAGTCGGCTGCGGGTTAATAGTTACATCGACATTGCCTGTCATTGGGTTGGTACAAAGGGTAGCTGCATTGGTGGCAACTACTGTATAGGTGCCTGCTACCGTCTGGTTCCCAAAGCTTATCGCAACTCCTGTGCCGGCAACCGGTCCCCCGATAGCCAAAGCTCCTCTATATAATTGGTAGTTGATACCTGCATCGCTGTCGTCCAGACCTACCGGAACTCCTGCTCCGCCTGTGCAATATCCTCCACCACCTGTCACATTGTACGCTGTGGGTAACGGATTAACTGTTACAACGGCATTGCCCGTCATCGGGTTGGTACATAGGGTAGCTGCATTGGTGGCTACTACTGTATAGGTGCCTGCTACCGTCTGGTTCCCAAAGCTTATCGCAACTCCTGTGCCGGCAACCGGTCCTCCGATCGCCAAGGCTCCTCTATATAATTGGTAGTGGATACCTGCATCGCTGTCGTCCAGACCTACCGGAACTCCTGCTCCGCCTGCACATAAAGATCCGCCTCCGGTAACATTGTAGGCTGTGGGTAACGGGTTAACAGCAACAACAACATCTACTCCTCGTTTCCTACAAGTACGTCTATCTTCAACCCATTGTTGGTATGTTCCACCCGCTAAAGTATTAAATGTATTCGATAGCTGGTAGCCACTTCCACCACCTGTTGTGATTGAATAAGTATAAGGTGTTACACCTCCGGCTGTAACGTTAATCGTTACAGACCCATTAGCCTGACCCTGACAAGCATTGGTGACACTTGCAACACCAAAAACAATAGCATCAGGAATACTGTCTCTCACTCCTATTGGAAGAGCAGCCTTGGTAAAGTTTATGGAAGAGAATACTTGACCACAGCTATTCGCATCATTAATAACACAGCGATAAGTATTTCCCGGCATAGCCGAAAGAAAATCCCGGTTAGTTTCTCCAGGAATGTTATTAAATACAGCACCAGCGCGAATCTGCCACTGGTAGGAATAAGGAGCGGTACCTCCTGTAGGATTAGCCCTCAATTGGCCATCGTTACTATCAGAACAAGTAGGACCATGTAAAATAGATATACTTCCTCCAGACAAAATTGCTGGTTGCGTTATTGTCAAAGATGAATTTAGGATTCTAACACAGGATGTATAATTCCTGTCCCTTATTTGAACATTATAAGTTGCGGGACCAAGATTTGTAAAATTAGAAGTATTTAACCAGGATGTTCCACCATTAATTGTATATTGAAATAAATTACTCCCGCCACTTGCACCTGATATTGTAATTGTACCATTACCCAATCCATTACAAGTTACATTAGTACTGTTAACTGTAGCAGTAATTTCGGGATTAACATTTACCTGAATAACATCCGAATAAACTGCTCCACATGTATTATAAAACTTTCTAACAAACTTTGTAGTCACTGTTAACGGAACATTATAATCAAAAGTTAAAGAGTTTGAAGTGGCAATGTCGGTCCAGTTTCCATCACCAGGCACAGCAGCCATATTTGTAGTGTATTGCCAAACATATTGAGGAGCAGGAGAACCTCCTGATGCAACATTAGCACTTGCAAAAGAAGCAGGATCGGTATTATAACAAATGATTGAAGGAGCATCAACTCCAGATATTCCGATATCACCACCTGATGTTGGAGGAGTATTAACCGTAACGGTTACCGGAGTTGTGTATACTGGAGAGCATGTATTCCATGCCTTTCTTCTATACATTCGCGTAACATTTAACGGTGCAGGAGGATTATACTCTCTATTATTAATACCTAAAGACGTCCATGAACCGCCCCCATTATCGCTATATTCCCAATCGTATTGGATAACACCAGTACCACCGGAAGCATCTTCTTCACTTGTAAGGTTATTAGGATCGCCTCCTGAACATATACTATGATTTGTTCCAATTTCACCTTCAGTTAAAACAGATGGTTCTGTAACCAGAACATTTGGTTTAAGATCCGATTGGCCAATATTATCAATTACCCTGATGAAATAAACATTAGGCAAAAGGGCATTAAATGTATGTGAAAGGTTACTGGTTGTATTTGAAGATATTAATGCTAAATCTGAATTTCGGCGCAACTCGTAGGTATAAGGAGGATTATTTCCCGCATCACTGATACCAATAGTTATAGATCCATTACCAAAACTGTTGCAACTAACATTAATAACATCAGTTGAAGTAATGGTAACCTGTGCAAAAATGTTGGTAACAAAAGCCGACAATAAGAAACCTATGTGGATAAATCTTTTTACCATATGCAGGATTAATTATATTTCAATTTTTTTACGGCACTTATAGAAGAATTCTGGACATAAATGATGCAGATTCTTCTCTCATTTAAAGTCATTAAGGTTCTGTCAAAAACATTATCCTTTTTATCAAGAAGTTTTAAATCACTCTTTAGGTTTTCATATATACTAACAGTAAATGGCCCCTCACCTTCAATTACTTTCACATGAATATTATATTGATATTGCCCTGCAACCTGAACAGAATCTACTTTGTATGTAAAGTCGATCTTTTCTTTCAATTGAGCAAAGGTTACCTGAGGAATGAAAATTAATAATGCCAAGATTACTAATCTGCAGATTTGCGAAAAGTTAGGGCTCATATAGTGGTTTCTTTAGTTAAATATCTATTTATAATTTATTCGTTCCGAGAATGTTCGTTAAAAAATAAAGCAGTATAAGCTCTTTGTCAAAAATTGTTAATATAAATAAGCAATTGTTGAAAAGTTACCACAGGTTTTTACGTTGGTATATCAGAAATGTTATAACCAGCATATCTTTTTTATGAATTTGTTTGAGGAAAACTAAATTATCTAACCTATTAAAGGGATATTACAGGGGATGATAAAACAAGTATAATCAATAAATTTTTCAAATCAAATATTTAGATATCATCAACTTAACCGGATACCAGGCGGCAAAAAAACCAATACATAAAACGGTTAAAAAAGAAAAAACAATATCGGAAAATTTGATTGCCACAGGATAAGCTTCGATAATAAAAGAACCGCTGCCCGATAGTTTTACAATGCCAAACTGGAGCTGAATCCAACAAATTAAAACTCCCAATAATGTTCCAACAAAAGCGCCAAAAACGCTAATCATCAGTCCTTCGTGCAGGAATATCTTCCGAATCAGGTTTTTATCGGCTCCCAAACTCTGAAAAGTAACAATATCTTTCTTCTTTTCAATAATAAGCATGCTCAAAGTGCCTATAATATTGAATGAAGCAACCATCAGAATAAAGCTGAGAATAAAAAAGATAGCCCACTTCTCATATTTCATTATTTTATAAAATATTTCTTTTTGCTGGTAACGGTTCTTAACCGAAAAATCACTTCCAAACAAACTTATTATTTCATTTTGAACCACTTGGGCATTAATGCCCTTTTTCAGTTTTATCTCAATTGCCGATATTGAAACCGAATCACCAAGCAATTTAGCAGCAAACCGGTAAGGAACAATTATGTATTTCTCATCGTACTCCTGCTCAATGGTAAATATGCCACGAGGGTGTATATTATAGGTATTAAAAGCTGTTGAAGGATCAACCGAATAGCCTTCGCTCTTTTGAGGCATATAAACCGTAAGGGGACTTATAAACCCTAAACCCATTGACAGGTAATAAGATATTCCCATACCAACAACGGCATAATCAATGCCTTTTTCGTTGAGAATAAATTCACCCTCAACCACCATCGAGTCGAGCCCCGAAACTTTCAGGTAATTTTTATCAACACCCTTAATAGTAGCGGGAAGTTGCTTATCGCCGTAGCGGATAAGAGCGTTTTCTTCCACTACTTTTGTAAAGGCAGCCACTCCCGGCATAGAAGCGAGCGTTTTTAGTTTTTCTTCCGAAGGTATAAATGTTTTCCCCTCAACAAGCGAAACTTTTAAATCAGGATCGAATGAATTGAAAAGAGATTTAACAAGATCGTCGAAGCCATTGAATACGCTTAAGACGATAACCAGTGCCATTGTGCCGACAGTAACCCCAGTAACCGATATTGCCGAGATGATATTGATGGCATTGCTCGATTTCTTGGCAAATAAATAGCGTCGGGCAACAAACAATGGCAGGTTCATACTAATCTTTTATGGCAGTAACTATCAAGCCTGTTCCTGTTTTATGCTGCGATACCGAATCAGCATAATTCAGAATCAGACAAAAAGGCATTACTATAATATAATAGAAAGGCAAAAGCACAAAAAACAACTTCGATGCGTTGAGTACCTGAATAGGGAATTTCATGCTTAAGCGCCACGATATCTTTCCAGGAGTACCATAACTATATTTAACATCGATGTTCCGGAAACCTGCCGATTGAAGCTTTTCGGTAATATCTTCCTTACTGTAACCATTGCGAACATGCTCTTCAATAAAAGAAGTATCATCGTGGTCGTGGGCATCGGAGCCCCCCTGGTCGGAAGGGGTTGAAATCAAAAGAATTCCTTTAGAAGCCAGCGACTGATAAAAATTTTTGAAAACACTTCTGTCGTCTTCAATATGCTCCATCACATCTACTGACAGGATGAGAGAATAGCGCGATGGCGCAATATATGTTGTCAAATCCTGAACCTCGAACTTTACCCGGTTGCCTAAACCCAGTTTCCTGAAAAAAGAGTTGCAATCTTCAACCTGCTCGGTTTTTACATCCACAGCATGAATATTCCAGCTATTGCTCACTTTTGCAAGGCTGTAAGTATATTGCCCGTACCCGGAGCCCGCATCGAGCACCTGGCTATCATGAGGAAGTGACTTTACAATCATTCTCAGGTTGCGTTTGATATGCCAGGTTCGAAGGAGTAACGTATCGAGCATTTTGTAAAACACAACGCGCATCCATGGAGCGCGGTTAAAAAATACTCCTAAAGTTCGTTTAATGGGATCGTATTGCATATTGATTTATTTATTCAGCAGTTCATTGATGTGCTGCACATAGTCCTGACTGTCGTCGATAAAAAATGCAAGCTCGGGAACAATACGAACCTGGTTCTTTATGCGTTTACCCAGTTCGTTGCGAATGGAACGGATATAGGTCTGCATGTGTTCGAGCTGAGTTTTGGCATTTTCGGAAGGAAAAATACTGATATAAACTTTGGCAAACGACAGATCGGGACTTACCCTGACCGAAGTTATTGTGATCATCTTTCCCTGAGTAAACGAATTGCCCAGTCTCTGAAAAATATCGCCCAAATCGCGCTGTATCTGCCGGGCTACTTTTTGTTGTCGTGTTGTTTCCATAATCATTTCGTTTTATTTCCAGGTGATTTAAACTCAACTTTGGAAAGGCCGTAAAAATACGATTTTTTTAAGCAACATTTTTATAGTTTTGCAGCTACGCAATTTTTTAATGTTAAAACGATGGAAACCGTACTTAGTGGAATACGTCCGACTGGAAACCTTCACCTGGGAAATTATTTCGGGGCAGTTACGAACTTTGTAAAGATGCAGAAAGAATACAATTGTTATTTTTTCATTGCCGATTTACATTCGCTTACCACCCATCCTACCCCGGAAGATTTACACGGAAATGTAAAAAAAATTATAGCCGAATACCTTGCTTCAGGTATTGATCCCGAGCTTGCAACAATATATATCCAGAGTGATGTTCGCGAAACCTGCGAATTATACCTCTTGTTCAATATGATTTCGTATGTGGGAGAACTTGAACGAACCACTACTTTCAAGGAAAAGGTACGATCACAGCCAAACAATGTGAATGCCGGATTATTAACCTATCCTGTACTTCAGGCCGCGGATATACTAATCCACCGGGCCAATAAAGTCCCCGTAGGCAAGGATCAGGTACCACACCTCGAGATGACCCGCAACATTGCCAACCGCTTTAATAACATGTATAGTGTTAATTATTTTCCAGAACCAGAGCCTTTCAATTACGGTTCGGAACCTATTAAAATACCTGGCCTTGATGGGTCGGGAAAAATGGGAAAATCGGAAGGAAATGGAATATATTTGATTGATGAGGACGATGCGATCAGGAAAAAAGTTATGCGGGCAGTAACTGATACAGGCCCAACTGCGATAAACTCAGAATTTTCAGAACCAATTAAGAATTTGTTCACTATTATGGAGGTTGTTTCGACTGGCGATACCATTAGCTATTTCAAGGACAAATTCAAAGATTGTTCAATCAGATACGGCGACCTCAAGAAACAATTGGCAGAAGACCTTGTGAAATTTGTTACACCGATACGTGAACGTATCAAAGAAATCGAAAGCAACGATACATACCTCTCGAAAGTTGTGAAGATGGGAGCTGAAAAAGCTATTGCCAGCGCTTCGAAAACTTTAAAAGAAGTAAAAGAAATTATAGGTATTAAGAAATTCTAAACAATAAAAAGCACTGCTTCTTCACAGAGGCAGTGCTTTTGGCTTACTTACCAAACTAACTAACTACAAATGTATATTCTTACTTTTCAGTTTTTTCGTTTCCTTTTTCCGACTTCTGACCGCTCTTTTTCCTCCATGGTGAATCGGTGCGGATCATAAAATTATACATACTATCGAGCTTTACCAGTTGCTCGGGCGTACAATACGATCGTAATTTCAGCATATGATCCACCACATGACGTTTTAATTGCCCATGCTTCACTCCCATATCGGCTGCCAGTGAGTATAGTCTGACGGTATCGGGATTTGGTTTTCCAAATTCATCAATCATTTCGAGTCTTTTCTTTTCAAGTTCATCAAAAACCATATTTGCTGAAGCAAAAAAAGAGTCCTTTTCGTTCCTGAACAGTGTTACCTGATCGGGAGTCAATTGAAGCCTTTCCTTCAGGTAGTCGAATCCTTTGCCTGAATGTTCCTTCTTCTCAATATTTCTTTCTCCTCTATGCTCATGGAAAGAAAACCTCAACACAAGCGCCAGAGCGACTATATTGATAATTGTGATAATCAGTATGGTTATAACAATGAATCTGATCTTCGGGAATTTCTCCATATTAATTTTCGTTACTTACAATTGAATTAAGCATGGGGTCACCACTATTCTCAAGGTAATACTCGTAAGTCATCTCCGACGACCCAGCTTTAGTACCTATATTAAACTGGTTTGTCGAAATTATGTAGTTGCTTAAAAAAATTGTAAAGGTTATTGCTGTTAGTACAAAGAGCCCGGCAGCCACCGGCCGGAGCGATCGTAAAACCGGAAGAGGAATTTCCCAGGAGCCTTGCTGTTCCTTCTCTAATTTAGCACAAACTCTTGTATAAAAATAAGGGTTAAGCTCTGGAACTTTTTGCTTGTCGCCAGAGAAATAAACCGCAGACATCCGGGTCACAAAATCCTGACAAGCCACACAGGAAGATAAATGTTCATCCATCTTCTTTTGCCTTTCCGGCTGAAGTGTTTTCTCCAGATAGGCAATTACGTCATTTTTTATGTGTATTCCGCTCATTTTAATGTATTCTAAAAGTTTAGACAATCATTTTTTATAAAACTTGCGCTTGACATTTACTTTTTTTCATTTTTCCGAGAAATAATCCATCAATTTCTTTTGCAAATTCAGTTTAGCCCGATGAATCAGCGATTCCACAGCCGAAAGCGATGTTTGCATCACATCGGCAATTTCCTGATACGAAAGTTCGTCATACTTATTTAAAGTAAAAGCGATGCGTTGATTTTCAGGAAGATTTTCTATAGCTTTCCAAAGCACTTTCTGATCTTCACTTTTCTCGTACAGGTGCATATCTTCATGTGCCGACCGGTCTTCCGTATCAAAAGCTACAGACTTTTCACCCGGCAGATATTTATCGAAACGTTGCATTATAGCCTGCCAGCGGTTTTTTCTTAGCAGGTTCTTCGATTTATTAATAGCAATGCGGTAAAGCCATGTCGAAATTTTAGCATCACCCCTGAAGCTTGCAATAGATAAATAAGCCTCTACAAATGTATCCTGGGCAACATCTTCGGCATCCTGGTAATTATTCAATATATGAAAACAGGCTTTATAAACCATGGCTTGGTATTTCTCCACGAGAATTCTGAATGCATTTTCATCCTTGCCGGCTAAGGATTTAAGTAAATCGGCATCTGTCATAAAACAGGAGAAATATTGTTAAGTCGATTGATACTAAAATACAATGTTGTCCGAATAAACTTTTAAGTTTTAGATTTACCTTCGGTGAAACCGCTGTCGCTAAGTTCTCACTTTGTTCGAAATGACACATGGTTTCTAAGGTTTTAAGGTGAGCCTGGTCTGCGG
>JAEYWD010000090.1 GCA_023429135.1 Bacteroidota bacterium
CGGCTTCGCCGCCCACTGAGCCCCTCTCCAACTTAAATCTACTATAAACCTTGTCATTTCGACCGCAGAGAGAAATCTACAATTTTTATCCGGTCACCAATGATTTTTTGTAATGTTTTTCCTTTCATTTCGTCATAATTAATATTTTTAACCATAAATCTGCCTCAATGAAAAAACTAATATCTCTCCTCTTTCTGGCATCCATCCTTTTCAGTTGCCAGAAATCATTATCGCCCGAACAATCCTCTCAGCTCTGGAAAGCTTACAAGGAGCGGAATTACTTCAGGCTCGACAAGCTTGTCAGCTCTATGGATTCAGGTATTAAAACTCCTGAGGTTTTGCTTTTCCAGGCTAAGCTGGGGTATGTGTTTAATAAACCGGAAGCTTCGAACAAAGCCATCGATCAGCTTCTGCGAAAATACCCGAAGGAATTTAATGATACCCTTGTCTCCGACCTTTACCTGATGCGCTCCATAAACTTCACCCGTCTTGAAAATTACAGACAGGCGCTTGCAGATGGCAACGCATTTATTGAAAAGTTCTCATCGCTCTACGATTCTTCCTTTATCTCCGAAACCAAAGATGATAACATGGTACGGGAAGCGTTGGCAGAAGTACCCAAAATGGAAGCTGTTACCACGTCGGATGTCCGGATACCTATTCACCGCGATATGGCCGGGCTTATTAATCTACCTGTGGTTTTGCAGAACGACTCGATCGATTTTGTATTCGACTCAGGCGCTAATATGTCGGTAATTGTTACATCCGTTGCCGAAAAATATGGGTTTAAACCTCTAGGCAAGAAAATTTATGTACTGGCCCTTACTGGCAAGCGGATTGAAGCCCAACTGGCAATGGTTAACCTCAAATTGGGAAATATCGAAATAAAGAATTCGCCATTCATTGTATTTCCAGACTCGGTGTTGACTTTCGGAAACGGCATTTACAGTATCAAAGGGATTATTGGTTTCCCGATTATGAATGCGCTAAAAGAGTTTACGGCCAAAGACGACCAGTTCCTGGTTATACCCAAAACTCCTTCGAAGGTCGCCAGCCGGAATTTTGCACTTGACCAGGCAACACCCGTAATCATGGTGACTTATCAGAACGACACCCTGCCTTTCCACTTCGACACCGGAGCGCACAGCACTTTGCTTTATAGCACTTTCTTCAACAAATACAAGGATTTTATTACACAGAACTGCAAAAAGCAAACCGATCAGGTTGGAGGAGCTGGCGGCACAACCGATGTGGAAGCATATATTCTTGGAAAAGCCAACTTAACCGCGGGAGGTGTTCAAACCAACCTGGACTCTTTGCGTATCCTCACCAAATCGCTGATGAGCAACCAGGAAAACCTGTATGGCAACTTTGGCCAGGATTTTATGAAAAAGTACAAGGTGATGACCGTGAATTTTGAGGGGATGAATATCAGGTTTGAATAATGGATGGTTGTATTTTTTCTACCGACTAAATATTGATTACTTTTTTTGGGGGTACAGCTTGCGGCAATACTCTATATTGCAGAACCATTAACTCAGTACCATGAAAAACCTGCTTTTAATTTCAGTAATATTCCTGGCGGTCCTGCTTCCTGCAAAGAGTCAAACAACCGGTATTTACCCGAAGATTACCATAAGTGAACAAGGTAAAGAATACCCGCTTAAACTATCAAGTCTCGATATTGAAGTGAGCGTTACGGGCAATATCGCTGTAACTACCTATAAAATGGAGTTTATCAATACTGAGAACAGGATACTGGAGGGTGAACTCGAGTTTCCGTTGGGCGATGGGCAAACTGTGTCGCGGTTCGCCATGGATGTTAGCGGAAAGTTGCGCGAAGGAGTGGTAGTCGAAAAAGCCAAAGGAAGAGAAACATTCGAAAAGATTGTTCGGCGGGGTATTGATCCGGGCTTACTTGAACAAACCACCGGAAATGTATTCCGCAGCCGGGTTTACCCGATCCCTGCCAAGGGAATTAAAAAGATTGTAATTGCCTATGAACAGGAGCTTTTGCTGGACAATGATAAGGTACTTTATCTGCTTCCTCTTCAATTTGAGTCTAAAATTTCGAAATTTAACCTGAATATTGAAGTGCTTAAACAGGAATTCCGGTTATCGCCTTCACAGAACCAGATAACCAACTTCAGCTTTAGGAACTGGAATGAAGTGTATAAAGCCCAGGCAAGTTTTACGGACTACTGTCCCAACCAGCAGCTTGCCATCGAAATTCCCCGGGTGCGGTATTCGGAAAATGTGTATTATGAAAAGTTTGGCGTAGACAGCAGTTACTTCTATTTTGTTATAAAGCCTGAAAAAAGAATAAAAGACAAAGCGCTACCAAAGAGCGTTTGTGTACTTTGGGATGCTTCCGGCTCAGGATCGAATAGAAACCTGGAGAAAGAACTTGACTTGCTGGAATCGTACCTCAGAAAAATTGAAAGCCTGGAAGTGAAACTGGTGGTGTTTCGCAACAAGGCTGAATTGCCTGTTAGTTTTAAAATCAAAGAAGGAAATTGCCAGGCACTTATCAGATATATAAAAAAGATTGAATACGATGGAGGCACGCAACTCGGATCACTCGATCTCCCAAAAATTGCTGCTGATGAGTTTTTTCTGTTTACCGATGGCATGAGCAACTTTGGCGAATCGGAGCTGGTTCCCGGGAATAAACCTGTATTCGTTATTAACTCTAACCTGGTAGCCGATCATTCTTACCTACGGTATGTTGCTACTGCAACAGGAGGTAAATTTATCAACCTTAACGCTATTGATGTTGTGAACGCATTAAAGGAACTCCTTTCCTTAAAGTATCAGTTTATTTCGGCTAAATATCTGTCGGGCACTGTCTTCGAGACTTATCCTTCCCTTCCAGGTGAATTTGCGAACACCTTTTCCATGGCTGGCAAAATGAAAGGCAATGAAGGTAGCTTGGTCCTGAATTTTGGAATTGGATCAACAGTCCTTTACTCGGACACGATTCATTTAAAGCCCGTAAACACGGGGGCAGCCCATGTTTCGAGGATATGGGCACAGAAAGCGATCGCCGAACTCGATATGCAGTACGTAAAAAATAAAAACCTGATCACCGCCATTGGTAAAACGTATGGTATTGTAACCCGGAATACATCCCTTATTGTGCTCGACCGGCTGGAAGATTATGTAGAAAACGAAATTATTCCGCCCGACGAAATGAAAGCCGATTATTTTGCCTTATTGAATAATAAAAAGGTTCAGCAGGAAAAAGCCAGAAACAACCAAATTGAAAGCGTAGTGCAGCAGTTCGAGCATCGAAAGGAATGGTGGAACAGAAAACCAGCCTCCTTTATAAGGCCGGTAGTTAAAACACAACGTACGCGAAGAAATAGAAATAACACCTACACCTTCCCGTTGGGCACTAATTATCCCGACAATGGAACGGTAACCAATGGCGGAGGTCTTAATGCTGCTCCTTGCCGTATTACCGGAAGGGTAGTTGACATATCTACCGGAGAACCTTTACCAGGTGTAAATATTGTTGTAAAAGGAACCACTAATGGCACCGTAACCGATATGGAAGGAAAGTACATGCTTAATATTCCATCTGAAGCAACACTGGTTTTTACATATATAGGTTACAAAACTGAAGAAACCACTACAGGCAATCTAGCAGTAATTGATGCAGCGCTTACCTTGGATATACGTGACCTCCAGGAAGTGGTAGTTACAGGGTACGGCACTCGCCGCCGGAACAGAGCCGCAGCCGAAAACAAGTCGTATGAAGCCAATGATACCGAAAGTAGTGACGATTCAGAAGATGCCCCGGGAGCAATTGTCCTGAATGCCTGGGACCCCCAAACTCCTTATATGGTGAGATTAAAACAAGTTCCCGCTGAATTGATATATCCAACTTATCTGGAACTCAAAAAAGAGTATTCAGGATCGCCGTCGTTCTACCTCGATGTTGCCAACTACTTTGAGCAGAACGGAGAAAAATACCTGGCGCTTCGTATCTTATCCAACATAGCAGAGTTACAAACAGAAAATCATCAGTTATTGCGGGTACTTGGGCACCGCCTGCAGCAATTGGGATATTTGTTTTTAGCAGAAAAAACATTCAGGCGTGTATTGGAAATCAGGGAGGAAGAGCCACAATCGTACCGCGACCTTGCCCTTGCGCTTGCCGATAATAATAAACCACAGGAAGCAATAGAAATTCTCTATGGCATGATTACAAAAAGCTGGAACTCAAGATTTCCTGGAATTGAACTGATTGCCGTGGGAGAAATGAACAATATTATAGCCAATGCTAAGAAAAAGCCAGATCTTTCAGCCATAGATCCAGGCTTATTGGCAAATTTGCCAGTAGATATCCGTGTGGTGTTAAACTGGGATGCCGACAACTGCGATATGGACCTATGGGTTACATCGTCCGACGGAGAGAAATGTTTTTATGGAAATAAAACTACGCAAACGGGCGGACAAATGTCGAACGACTTCACAGGTGGGTATGGTCCCGAAGAGTTTATGATTAAGAAAGCGGTCTCAGGAAATTATGTTATTGAAATAAACTATTTCGGCAATCATCAGCAAAAGTTAACCGGTCCAACAACCATCCAGGTTGAGCTTTACACGCAATATGGAACAAGAAATCAACGGAAGCAGGAAATCACCCTCCGCCTCGAAGACAGCAAAGAGGTTATAAAAGTAGGAGAGTTGAATTTTGATAATTAATTGAATAAAGCAGGGATCAACTCCCTGCTTTATAGTTATATACAACGGTTTTAGCACCGAAAGAATTTCAACAGTATCTCCAATTCTGGAGGTTATCTCTTCCATAGGTTTATACACCATAGGCGATTCATCCAACGTTGACTCATTTACACTGCTGCTGTAAATACCTTTCATAGCTTGCGTGTATTCGGCCATGGATATGATCTCTTTGGCTGAACCACGGCTTAAAAGTCTTCCGGCACCATGAGGAGCAGAAAAATTCCATTCAGCATTTCCCTTTCCCCTGGCGACAATGCTGCCATCGCGCATGTTCATGGGAATGACAACTGTTTTATCCTTGCTGGCCGAAATCGCGCCTTTGCGAATTACCCGATCAGTAAAATCTACATAATTGTGCACACTTTCTGTGACTGAACAAGCTGAAAATTTCTTTTTGAAAAATCCCTCAATTAGTACCTGGGCCATCACCCGCCGGTTATCCGAAGCAAACTGCTGGGTAATTTTCAAATCATCCAGATATTCTTTACCTTCTGCATAAATTCATAATGGTGATAAGCCCCAGCACCCTGAAATTTATCCCTCAGGTAATTTCTTGCTCTCATCCGGTGATAATCGCACACAAGCAAACCAAGAAAACGACTTCCGCTGTGAATAATAAGCCACAGACTTTCATCCTCATCCCGGGCCACTTCAATAAAGTGGTTTCCGCCGCCAAGCGTTCCGATGCTTTTCACAATACGGTCGTACTCTTTCAAACCAACTTTATTAATAAGGGATGTCAGCTCTTCCGAAGGTTCAAAGTATTTACCTTTCCGGGACAAGTTAACTTCTCTGCCAGCCGGAATATAGGTTCTTAGGAATTCATCGAAATCACGCGGTGAAAAATCATCTCTGCCAATCCGGTAAGCGTTTATTCCGCAGCCTATATCCACTCCAACAATTGCAGGGCAGATATATTCGTTCATAGTCATGGTAAAACCAACAACTGCACCGCTGCCATAATGCACATCGGGCATGATACGGATTTGAGAACCAGCAAATGCCGGAATGTTTAAAAGTTGATATATCTGGGATGTTGCCTCTGCATCCATCACATCGGTGAATACTTTGGCACTGTTAAAACGTCCTGTTATTTCCATAAGATTTTGATTTAAATATAAAAAGGCTTTGTACCTTTTGTGAATATGGTTACACAGAGAACCACAGAGAATTCACAGAGTGACACAGAGAAAAATTCTAACATTTAATCTGGATTATTCATAAACCCTTAACAACCTCACCCCCTGCCCCTCTCCTGAAAGAGATGGGAGAAAGAAGGCACCATATTATTATTGGAGCCGTTTCAAAGTCCCTCTCCTTAAGTAGGTTCACTGTTAAACTTCTATTATCTCTGAATCATAAACAGGAATCTGGTTAAGTACTTTCTTTTCCAGATCTGCAATTTGATGTTCAATTGTTTCTTTGAATTTATAATACTGTTCTTTTGCGATAAAACCTCCGGTTTTCAACCAAGGCTCCACGCCATAATATTTGATCATTTCCCCAATCTCCTCTTCGCGCATCACAGAATACCCCGTAAGATATTGTGACATTTTCAGAAGCAACAGTTTATTTCTTTCCAGCAGTTTTTCCGTGGCTACCATACACTCCTGTATCAAGCTCATGGCTTCTTCGCAATATTTTTCATGGTTGAAAAAAAAGTCGTTGTTATCAGAATTTTCCACATGAATCCTTACAGGATCTGATCCCATCGCATATTCCTTGATAGCACGGTTGGCCCACTCTGTGGCGCGCTCGATATCATGATCAACCCCGGCAGAAGTATTTTCTACTCCGAGAACCATTTTCTCAGCCACAAATCCAGCCAGCGCAATCATGATTTTTTTGCGTATCAGCTCCCTGGTGATTAACCTTTCAGGGTAATTCACCCTGCAAAAACCGTCGCAAAAACTCGATACCGTTTTGGTTACAACTACTGATGGCAATATTCTCAGGGTAAGCGCTGCAACTATAGCGTGACCCGATTCATGGATGGCGATGTGTAACTGCACATCATCGTTGTCGGGTTTTCTGAGCTCATGCAGTTTCAGTTTAGGTGCAACTGCAATTTCATCTACCTTGACTCCCTGAGCATTCAGAAAGCAGATACAATGGGTATTCCCGACAAAACTCCAGAATATGGAATTCACATCGTTTGCTGTTTCAACCATTCTGCAGATTACAACACTGATATATGCTTCCACCAGTTGTTTGATGGTGGTAAGCACCGGGCGTACACCCTGGGAAGGAAACACCCCTTCGTCATAAATTATCTGCACTACCGAGTTGTCGAAAGCGATGGAAACCCCCGTCAATTCTTCGGTATATCTGCTGATACGGGCCAGGTTTCGTCTGATCAACAACTTATATCCGCTACTGTTAAAACAGGGATAAATCAGATGGTTGTTGCCGAGCCTGGCAATCTGCTCATTGCGGAACCGCTTTTGCAGGGCTGATTTGATATCGCAATATTGATTTTCAGCGTCTCGGCATGAAATTCATCGGCATTCAGGTCGGGACTAAGCTCATGACTCATATAAAAAGCTTCGTCAAGATTCCCCAGAATGAAGATAAGCGATCGTGACAAATCCAGTTGTTTTACTGCAAGTTGCTTCTGAACACCTTTGAACAGCCATGAGGAAAGTTCCTCAAAATTCATCGTTTTCACCAGATCCTGGATCTCCACATCGGCAATGGTCAAATCCATAAACAGTTCTTTCGAGCCTTCCAGAAAATCCTGGGAGAGAAAATAACCGGAATCGATTTCCTTTCCATAGCGATCATACACATCAAAATAAAACCCGCTGAAGATGGCTTTGAACTCGTCCGGTTCACCGGTAACTTCGCCATTATTCAGCACCATTCCTTTTCTGAGGCATTTCTGGATACGTTGAATGGCCGATTCCGCACGTTTCAGGTAGATTCCCGAGCCCGAAGGTTCATAATAAACTTTACCCGAATCGAAAATCTCCCACAACACCCTCATTTTATCCCTTGAAAGTTCATTATCGCCGTTATCAAGTGTTCGGGCAAACTGAAACTCATCGAAACACAGGATGGAAGGCTTCTCATGAAAATGCTCCAACTCTTCGGTAAGCATGGTTTTGATCCATGTACCGCCTTCGCTCGCATATTCTCCCATATCGAGGTGCAGAAACCGTGTCTTCATGTCGAGCAGTTCCACCAATCGTTTTACCAGGGCAGTTTTCCCGGTCCCGGTTAAGCCCCATAAGTTAATAATGGTAGGTCGCACCTGAACTTCAGGAAAGAAAAGCCAGGGAGAAACGAGGGTCAGGATTTCATCGATAATGCCATCCAGCCCTATGAACTCCTCTTTCAGAATTTTGCTGATCTCTGAAACCAGCTTTTTCTTTTCCAGAATAAAGCCATATTTATCTTTTGTAATCATTTTGTTTTCTTTAAATCATTAAAACTATCAGGCTGATTACCTGAAGAGCTATCAACCTGAAATCGTGTTCCCGGAAAGTTTTAACCGGATTTCCCCGTTCGAGCTGATTGTGCTTATTCCATTGCGACTGCTCCTTTTGAGCCAGTTCCGATAACCGCCACTCGAGCCATTTCGCATAAAGCCGTTCGGTGGCAAGTTTTTTATTCTGAAGCTGGGAACGGGAGTCACTCGCCGCTACCTGTAATCCTGAAGGAAGATGAATTGCCCTTACCGACGATTCGGTCTTATTCACATGCTGACCGCCTGGCCCGGATGAACGGAGCGTCTGATACTTTATCTCGCGCTCGTTCCATTCGGCAATCTGGTTCTGTTCAATGAGATTTACCCCCACATACCAGTTCTTCCGTTTATGATACTTTCGATAAGGACTCTGTCCCACCCACAGGATGGTTCCAATCCACGGCTTTATAAAATCGGAGGCACCTTTGCCCGAAAATTTTACAAGTGCCGAAACCAGCGTTCCAACTTCCTGTCCGGGTGTGCGGCTAATTACTTCATACCTGGTTCCGTTTTTTTCGGCTTCCTGAATCAAGGCTTTCAACACCTGAGCTACAACACGGCAGCATTCTGCCGGGCCACGTCCCGATGTTATCTGCACTATCATTTCGTTGTTCATTGCATTATTCTTTATTCATTCTTACTATCCTCGGGTAAAATTTACCTTCGGTTTTCACCAGCATCTTCTGGTTGCCCATCACTTCGTCGATGTTTTTGTAGGCAAGCGGCGACTCTTCCGGACTTCCGCCAATAAGCGTTACCCCTTTACCCGACAGCATTTTTCGTAAGCTGCTGCTGGTAATGCTTTCGCGCGCCTGACTTCTCGACATTTTCCGGCCTGCTCCGTGCGATGCCGAACAGAGAGAAGCCTTTTCGCCTTTTCCGGTCACAATGTACCCGGGATCGATCATGTTTCCGGGAATAATCCCAGCCTCGCCTAAACCTGCCGGCGTAGCTCCTTTCCGGTGGATTATGATTTTTTCTCCACTTTCGGAAGTTTCGCTCCATGCAAAGTTGTGATGGTTTTCAATGGTTTTTATTACATAAAGATCCAAAGCTTTGCAGAGGTTTATGCGGATACGCTCGTGACAGGCCCTGGCATAGTCACCGGCAAGGTTCATAGCCCGCCAGTATTCTATCCCTGCTTCAGAATCCAGGTCGAACCATGCCAGGTGTTGGGCCTGCTTCGGCAACTTGCAGTTTTTCATGGCAAGCTGGGTGTAATGCTGTGCAATGGCGGCTCCCAGTCCACGTGAGCCGGAGTGTGCCAGAATGCCCAGGTAATTACCTGCGGGTAAGCCAAAAGCATTGTCGTCCCACATTTCCACTATCCCAAACTCCACAAAGTGGTTACCGGAACCGGAACTTCCCAGTTGTTTCACGGCTTTGCTATGAAGTTTCCGTAACAGAGCTGTCTCCTGAAACTCTGAACGGTCAAGTACTTCATGATCCTGCGCAAATTCCAGGTGACCTTCTATCCCAAAATGGGTGTAGTCCTTAAGCGCTTTCTTTAGCTGATATTCGTACCTTTTGAGGTAATCGGCACCTGCATTGCAAATCACCAGCGACATCCGGCATCCGATATCCAGACCCACCCCATAAGCAATCACCGCGTTGCGGGTAGCCAGCACACCTCCAATGGGTAAGCCATACCCATGGTGAGCATCGGGCATCAGAGCCCCCTGAATGCTAACAGGCAATTGCATGGCTAGTTCCATCTGCTTGATGGCACTGGGTTCAATATGTTTCTGTCCGAAGATATTGAGTAAGCCGGTGGACTTCATCAGCTCAAACTCCTCAAAAGTCTTTAATTCTTTCCTTTCCGTAAAGCACAGTGCTAAAGGAGCCAGGAACTCATGCTCCAGAAATTGCGATGGATTGTTCTTCACATCGTTCAATATCTGGAGCTTTTCGTCTTTCGGTACAGTTTTGAAATGTCTGGACATAATATTGATAGCCAGACTTCTCGATTGATCGTTTATATAATTGATAGATTTAAGGTCTTTCGACTTAATTTTACCGTTGCCCATAAATTTGGTTTTCGGCTGCTATTGAAAAAAGTTACACCGAGAACCACTGAGAAATCACAGAGGTACACAGAGAAATAACAGCCAGTTAAACTGAAGAAGCAAAAAGATACAAATCAGAGATTACTGAGTAAATCCAAAAGCAACTTCAGAAAATTTAAATAATGATTTTAAAACGTTAAAAGATTTGCTTAACGTTTACCGGAGAGAATCGTTTCCGGCGGATTTGATATGTAATTTATACTTCAGCATTGGTGTGCCCTCCCTTTTTTAAATTTGTTTCAACTAGGAGACATTTTCGGGGTGCAAATATATAGATTTTTTCGATTGACAAAACATTCTACAAGTTTATTCATTTTGGATGTGAATAAGCTTTATACAGGATTGAAATTCCTTGAGGGTGCAAATGGGTGCAATTATTGAAAAAATGGAAGGTGGCTAATATAAAGCCTCCCTCTTCCATTTTCAATCGTTTTTGTAAACCGTCGTTTAGATGCTAAATTGTCATTTTTTCATAGCAACTAAACCCAGATGTTCATCCAACGTTTTCCTTATATCGGGTGAGGAAGGACGTGGGGCGCTGCAAGTGATAATTTTTCCATCTTTGTCAATCAGTACAAAAGTGGGAATGCCCTGAACCTGGTAAGCTTTTGCTACATCAGCATTCCAGCCATTGTTTGCAATCAAACTGACACATTCGGGTTTTTCTTTTTCTAAAAATTTCAACCAACTGCCTTTGTCTTCATCGATGGATATACTCACAAATGTGATTTCTTTTCCTTTATATTCTTTTTGTAGCTTCTGATAATGCGGGGCTTCTTGCTGGCATGGTCCGCACCATGTTGCCCAAAAATCAATATACACCAGTTTGCCTTTGAGGTCCTTCAGCGAAACAAAGTTACTATCTGCGTCGGCACAGGTAAAATCGGGAGCAGGTTTACCGGGCGATAACAGAAGTTTCAATGCATAAGTTTTCTGAAATTCCCTGATGTATGCAGAGTCTGTGACATGCTTCTCAAAATAGGCCTTAGACTTTTCGAAATTCGAAACACCACTATATCTCAGGTCATTATGAATCATTGTAAAGGTCATATATTCTCTTACGTCCTTATCTTTAATTTTATCCAAAACACTGAGCATGGCATTGCGGGATGCTTCCTTGGAATTCCTGGAAACTGAATCCATTTTGTCCAATACTCTGTCAGTCTTTATGGAGATAGAATATAGCAACAGATTCCTGTAAGGCATTATATCAAGGTATTTACCTTCCTCCAGGTTTATGGAATCAAGAAAACTATAGTAAGTGGAATCCTTGACATTTTTTTGGAGACCGACTATCGATTTAATCATTGCGGCTTCAAAATCGAGCATTTTTCCTGCATATTCCACAAATGCAGCATCAGGGTTCATAGATTTGACCAGTTTGTCGAAACGACTTTTTTGAATAATAAGCGTAGAATCAACGATCTTTGCCGATGTTTCAGCCGGCTGACTGTAGATATATCTCCAATTGTACCGGTCGTTTTTATTTAATGAATCCAGAAGACTATTTTCTACAGCGCCCTTGCCTTCGAAGCGAAAAGTACTGTCAAACTTTTCAGCGTTAAAATTAACCAGAAGCTTGTATCCGGGAGCCAGAAACAATTCTTTATTGAATTTACCATAACGTAAAGACTTAAAAACGGGTTTATCAACAATTAACGTTTGACGGAATTTGCCATTGTCAACTTTCACCGTATCGGAGTAATCGCTGATCTTGTAATCGGTAATCAGGACCGGCTGATCAGCTTTACCGCTTACGTTTCCGCTAAGGGTTACCACATTGTTTTTTTGACAGGCAATTACAATCGAAAGGCATGCCATGCCAAGGTAAATGCATTTTTTCATTGTTTTGGTTGTTAATGTTATTAAAAATGTTGGCAGATTGAAAGAATAAAAGTAATTTTTTAATTATTATTTTCAGCTTACTAACCAGAGATTTTATCAAGATCAATCCATGCTCACTGTGAAATGCTCTTTATAAATTGATGTTTAAAATACACCGAAGTTACTTATCTTTATTTTTTGAAACATAACAACTCAACTCATGGATGTTAACCAATTGAATCAGAAGTTCGCAATCGAAAACCACATAAAATTTACTTCAGGCAAAGGTGGCTGGCCATACGTTCACCTCGAAAATAACGGGTCAACAGCTTTCGTGTCGCTATATGGTGCGCATGTAATGCATTATACTCCAAAAGGTGAAGATGATGCACTCTGGATGAGTCCTACCAGCTTTTTTGAACAAGGAAAACCCATCCGGGGTGGTATTCCAGTTTGCTGGCCCTGGTTTGGACCACATGATAACGATGCCGCGAAACCGATGCATGGTTTTGCCCGACTTTCTATCTGGGAAGTTGTCAAAACTCAGGTGAATTCCAGAGGGGAAACGGACCTGATTCTCTCTTTAAGTGACAGCGCCTCAACCAAAGCTCTATGGCCCTATTCGTTTCAGGCAACTATTACTGTGACACTTGGTGATAAATTATCATTGACTCTCCATGTTAAAAATACAGGGAGTGAACCTTTTACCATGACCGAAGCGCTTCACACCTATTTTCGGGTGGGCGAGGCGTCGAAGATCTCTATTGAAGGACTCGAGGGATGTACATACCTGGATGGTTTGAATCAGAACGCTCCGGTTGTTCAGGCAGAAAAGCTTATCGAGATTAAAAAGGAAGAAAACCGCCGGTACATAAATACCACCGCTGTTACCATTATCAGCGATCCGGTCCTCAACCGCAAAATACGTATCGAAAAACAAAACAGCAACACAACTGTGGTGTGGAATCCATGGACGGCAACAGCCAAATCCATGCCCGACTTCGCCGACGAAGGCTACAAAACCATGGTATGCGTGGAAGCTGCCAATGCATACAGCAATGCTGTAACAGTTCAGCCAGGCAAGGAATTTGAAATTGCTACTGCAATAGGAATTCTTTAACATCATGAACTCGACATTAATTGCTCAAATCTTCTTTTTGGATGTATCTTGATAAACTTAAATTATGGGAGTTAATCTCCATTCGAAACTCGGCGAAGCCTCAATAAATAATTCCTTGCTGGCGGCGCGCCGTTCAAGTGAAGACGAGGAACGAGGCGGAACGCGTTCGCGCCGTCAAGGATTCTTTGCCTACTTTCTTTTCCCAAAGAAAGTAGGAGATAAGGCTGTTTTATTAGTTTTTACTGAAGAAAAAACATTTGTTTATTGATACTTGTGCCATTCTTGCAACTATTTACTCAATTATAAACTATGACTACAAGTAAACTTAACCGTCGTAATTTTATTAAAACAGGCGCCATGGCAGCGGCTGCCGTCGGCTTGGCAAGTCAAACAGTACTTGCATCATCAAATAAAGCATTGGTCAAAAATGCCATCCCACGCTGGAAAGGTTTTAACCTGCTCGACTACTTCTCAGCTAACGCTCCTAAAGGCGAGAACCGCAGCAAGACCACCGAAGACGATTTTAAATGGATGACCGACTGGGGTTTCGACTTTGTGCGCATCCCCATGGCATATCCCAGATATATCGACTTCGACCCGACGAAAAAAATTACCAAAGACGATTTTTACAAGTTCAACAACAAGGTACTGGAAGAAATTGATACCCTTGTGAATGCCGCCATAAAACACGGACTACATTTGAGTCTGAACCTGCACCGTGCTCCGGGATATTGCATCAATGCCGGTTTTTACGAACCATATAACCTCTGGAAAGATAAGGAAGCACAGGATGCATTTTATCACCACTGGGGCATGTGGGCAAAACGATACAAGGGAATTTCAAAAGACAAACTAAGCTTCGACCTGCTGAATGAGCCAGCTTACAGGGAAGACCTTAACGATCAGTTTTCGAAGAGCAGCGCAGTACCTGGCGATCTGTACCGGAAAATTGCACAGGAATCGGCTAAAGCCATTCGCACCCATAACCCCGATCGTATGATTGTAGCCGATGGTAACAATGTAGGCAATTCGGTTATCCCCGAAATTGAAGACCTGAACATCGCCCAAAGCTGTCGTGGATATTTCCCGCATTATATCTCGCATTATCAGGCGCCATGGGTGTTTAAAGACCCATCGACGGCTCCAACCCCCGTATGGCCCGGAACTATCGATGGCAAAGAATTCAGCAGGGTAAACCTCGAACAATATTATACGCCTTGGGTAGCTCTCAAGGAAAGAGGTGTTGGCGTTCACTGCGGCGAATGTGGATGCTGGAGAAATACCCCTCACGATGTATTTCTGGCTTGGTTCGGCGACATGCTTGATATTCTCACAGTAAACGGAATTGGCTACGCCTTGTGGAACTTCCGGGGCGACTTCGGCATTCTGGATTCGGGAAGAAATGATGTAGAATATGTCGATTGGTATGGTCACAAACTGGATAAGAAGCTGCTGGAGTTGCTGAAGAAGCATTAGAACGAAATAGCGAATATGGGTAGCGATGCAGAATAATGAGATTCCTCCCTCCTGTCGGAAGGACAACTCCGTGTATGTTGGGTGTGGACAGGAGACGGCAAAGCCGCCTCTTGCCCACTTTCTTCCTCCAAAAGGGAGTCGTCATTTCGTGACCTTATTTTTAATAAAAACACTTCAAACTTAAATGACATAATATTCTCATTCGGATCCCGGCGAAGCCGTATAACGCAATTCCTTGCTGACGGCTGTCCGTTCAAGGGAAGACGAGGAACGAGGCGGACCGCGTTTCAGCCGTCAAAGACTTTTTTGGTTTTTTTGGTCACAAAAAAGTGACAAGTGGCTGTTTATAGAAATTCTGTCATTAGCAAGCGAAGCAAGAAATCTCTTAAACCTACAAGGAATGTTTTGAAACAAAAAAGCCAGGATCAAGATCTCTCTTTCTTCCTGGCTTCTTTTTAGGTTTGTTTGTATATCACCTGTATTGGCTGTCGTCCGAGGTATGTCGACTTATCCCCTCTGTATTGGCTGTCGACTATGGACCATCGACCATCGACTAAGTACTACTTCACCACATACTCCGCATTCATCAAAAATTCTGCACTCTTGGCAACATCATAAAGAGCAGTAGAATCATATCTTTCAACTTCAACAATATAAAACTTCATGCCAGCTTTTTCAGCATTGTCAAAATAAGGTTTGAAGTCCATTTTACCACTGGCGCCAAGGGTGGCTTCATCTTTTACATGATAAAACTCGAAACGCTTTGGATATTTTTCGAAATACGCAACAGCATCGGCACCACCTTCGTGTATCCAGTAAAGATCCAACTGCATGGCAACTTTGGAAGAATCGGTATTCTGAATCAGATAATCGTAAATTACAACCGAATCGCCACCTTCTACAGCTAATTTCTTAAACTCACCATCGTGGTTATGATACCCGAAGCGAATTCCTTTGGCATTGCATTTTTCGCCAACAGCATTGAAATATTTGCAGTATAATTTCAATCCTTCAATCGACCTATAAGCAGTATCGCCCATCCATGGCTGAACAATGTATTTAACGCCGGCAGCAGCATGAGCTTCAATGGCTTTGTCCCACCACATCATAGTCGAATCCCAGCGTGCCGAATCAGGAGCATTCTGACCGGTGTGTGAGCCAAGGAACTGCAGTCCGTTTGCTTCGCAAAGAGCTTTAAATTCGGCAGGTTCCATGTTATAGAATTTTCCGTCGTTATAACCTGCTGTTTCAACAAATTTATAACCCATTTTACCAACTTCGGCAATTACACCCTGGGTGTTTTTAAAAATGGTGTCGCGAAGAGAGTAGAGTTGTAATCCGATGTTTTTCTCAACCTTTTTCTGGCACGATATGGCACTTCCTAAAAGTAAAACACAAACCAGCAGTTTAGCAGTTGTTTTTAGTAAATTTTGTTTTAACATTGTAATTGGTTTTTAGTTATAGATTAAGCTAATACAGAAACATTGCAAGCGCATGTTTTTGTTTTTTCGAACACAAATATAATTAAGCCATTGAGATCAGTAATATTGTTTTCATCACTTTTTTAAATTTTAGAATGAGTTCGGCATTCTCATGCAGGGAAAAATGCGGTGTTTGCTGCATTGTTCCATCCATTTCGTCGGTTATACCCGGCATGCCCGATGGTAAACCGGGAGGTGTCACATGTATTCATCTGACCCACGACATGAAGTGTGGCATTTTTGGTCAGGAAACCCGTCCAAGGGTATGCGATGGTTTTAAAGCCGAAAAACTTGTATGCGGAAACTCACGAAGTGAAGCTGCTAAGATACTTTCGGCACTCGAAGGCATTAACGTTGAACTGGACGACTTTGATTAATGAAGTTTTTTATTGCAAAAAGTTAAATTGTTATAAATTTACAGGGCAGAATTAACGCAATGGATCTGATAGTGGCGTTCGTATTCTGCCAAAACCTTAGCTTAGTATTTAGAATGTAACCGGGATAAGTTTTGACTGATGTTGCAGGCGTGTAAAGATTTGAATTTGAGTAGTGGACATATTTTATTGAGTTTATGATGAAGATTGCTACCATTGTTGGAGCCAGGCCTCAGTTTATTAAAGCGGCCACCGTTAGCAGAGCAATAAGAAACTTAACAGGAGTTCAGGAGTTAATCGTTCATACCGGTCAGCATTACGACGAAAATATGTCGGATGTGTTTTTCAGTGAGCTAAATATTCCCAAACCCTTGTACAATCTGGGCGTAGGTTCATCGCTTCACGGAAAGCAAACCGGCCGCATGATGGAAGGTATTGAAGAAATATTGATAAAAGAGCGGCCCGACTGGGTAATCGTTTATGGCGATACCAACTCTACCGTTGCAGGAGCCCTGACAGCATCGAAACTTCATATTCCCATTGCTCACATTGAAGCAGGTTTGAGGAGTTACAACCGCCGTATGCCCGAAGAAATCAACCGCATTGCTACCGATCATATTTCCGATATCCTTTTCGCTCCCACCATGAATGCCCTTAGTATCCTTCAGCAGGAAAATCTTGGGGAGCGTTCGGTATTTTCGGGCGACGTGATGTACGATTCTATCCTCTATTTCAAAAATATTTCGGCACAGAAAGTAAAACTGGAGGATGTTGTGGATGTTGAACCCGGCAGTTATTATCTTGCCACCATTCACCGCCAGGAGAATACTGACGATGTGAACAGGCTTCAGAATATTTTTATGGCCTTCTCGGAACTCGACCTGCCGGTGATTGTTCCTCTTCACCCCCGTACAAAAAACATTCTCGACGAAGTTGCCTTCCGCTCAAATGTTAAAATTATCGACCCGGTAGGTTATCTCGAAATGGTAAGCCTGCTCTCCAACTGCATCAAAGTGTTTACCGATTCGGGCGGACTCCAGAAAGAGGCTTATTTTATGAAGAAACCATGTATCACCCTGCGCGATGAAACAGAATGGCCCGAGACCCTCGAAGGATGCTGGAATTTCACCGTAGGCGCCGATAAGGATAAAATACTTTCGAAAGTGATGTTCTGCAATTACGGAGAACAAACCAATAAGTTTGGCGATGGAAAAGCGGCAGAAGAAATCCTGGAAAGACTGGTAAAAGGAAGTTAACGGAAGTCACAGGCCAATTGGGAGCAATCAATGATCGACTATAACGATCAGCTAACTTCATATTTAACTATACAAAACCTATGAAACCCACATGTTTGATGAAAACACAATCACAAATGAAATTAATTTTCAAACATGTGCGGTTCCATCAGTCCTTAAACTTTTAAATTTTTCTCTGATGAAACGAGTTTATTTGACTTTTGTATCTGGCTTATTACTGGCGGCCCTTCTATTTAATGGCTGTCGCCCGAAAAGTGCGCAGGAAACCGCATCTATAAGTGCCGATACCTCTTTGTTAAGCACCGCAGAACTCACGGAATATAAAAAAGTTTGCGACAGTATTATAACTCAGTTGGGCCAATTACCATCCTTAAGTTCTGTATGTGAAATGGCCGGTCAGATTATCCGGTATAAGGATAGTCTTGAATGGTTGCGAAACACGCCAGGCACTCTGAGTAAAGAAGATAGCCTGCTGATTGCGCCTTTGGATAAGAAAGGTTACGAAATCCTGCTTGCTTATCAACGGCTGGTTTCTTTCGGTCTGCCTGTAGCGGCAGATATCCCCGAAATTATCCGTAATGAATCCATTTCCGACGACTTATCGGTAAAGTTACTTCCCTCTTCAGGTTCTTCCTCGTTTTTCACCGGTAAAAAATTTTTCTTTCTGGGCGGAGGTCCATTCCTGAACAGAGTTGAGGACGAACAAGGGAAAAGCGTATTTAAGGACCCGCAGGGAAAACCCGAAATCCGTTTTTCGTGCTCGGTAAACGAGAATTCCGTTCTTCTGTTAGATGCTGTGTCACATATAAAAAACATCAGTACCGGCGTAACTTTCGGTCCACCGTTATCATCTTACGAATCGGGCCCTCAGGAAGTAAATGGAATAGGTTCGTTAACCCACGAATTTGCAGGCGGTATCCCGGTTATGTTCATTACCACCAACGGAATTATTCAGGCCCGGCTTATCTCAGTCACGCACAAGCTTGTGCCGGAACAACTGGGGTGTGTATCCGATAATCCCAGGGCCGTTTTCGCCTGTGCCGAAATTCCTGGTAAAGAAATTCTTGCAGTGTACATCCCGCTGGACGATCAGAAGATAACAGCATGCACCGTAAAACGAAAAGGCAAGCTCTGGACAGCAGACCTTAACAGTGATGGTGTGCCCGAAATAGCATGTGTATCCGATACTTTCGAAGGAATTTCAAGCGACACCATGGCCCGGATTGTTTGATATGTAAATATGGAAGGCACATGGAAAATTGTTGACCGCGCCGAAGAACTCGACTGCACATGAGATCCAAACAGCACAAAATTGTAATAGCAGTTTTAATATCCTTTTTTGTGCTGGTGCCCGGAATAGCATTATTGCTGAATCCTTATTATCCGGTTCTGGTTATTGCCGGCGAATCGTCGGTTGGCACCTGGCTGTCGGGGGCAATGTTGGTTATGGCAGCCACTTTATCGCTGGTGCTGGCCATTCAGAAAAGGTGGTCGCCCTGGGTTCCCATGAGTGTGTTTTTCTTTCTGCTCGCCCTCGACGAGCGTTTTATGTTTCACGAATCAATTGGTGAACGGTTACTTTTTGCTTTTCCCGAATCAGCATGGTTAAGTCAGGTTCCGGTTATGGCTGCCGGACTTGCAGGCTTATGGATTATTCTATTCCTCTGGCGGAAGTTTCTTCCCGTGAACAGAATTTTCCTGATACTGGCTCTTGCTTTGGGAGGCCTATCGGTAGTTTACGACCTGCTCGAAGCGGGAGTATTAATTGAAGAAATTCTGAAGCTTACAGCAGAGCTATGTATGGTGCTGGCCCTTACAGGAGAAATTGAAACTTTGGAAGAAAAAAAGAGGTAGTTCTGTAACACCTCAAATTACAGAACTACCCACGTTTAGTTGCAAAAATATTTTTCAAATATAAAAATTGCTTTTATACATTTATGGAAGTTCATGTTCAAGATATTAGAAGTTATAAACAAAAAGGAGTTTTGACTCCGATTTCCTGATCAATATATTAATATTCTGACACTTGACAAATATTAAATTTCAATTAAAAAGAGAATAGCTCAAACCGGTTATCCTTTTCAAAACTGTTTTTTCGCAAAATTTTAAGGTTTGAATTCTTGATTTTTCTATTTAAGTCACGCATCAGAATACGTTGATAGTTAGAATAAACACAATAATCAAAGCTCTTAAAAGTTTATTTTGTTAGCAGAACATTTTACAAAAAAATTACGTACAAAAGCTCAATTAGTTAATAATTTAAAAATAATTGAGAACTTTCTCAAAGTTTTTAAGCTAATAAACAGACTAAGCCCAAATACAGAAACAAGAGCATGATTGGTCTGCGCGCAATAGCTTCCCTTTTAAAAAAGATAAACCGGTGGTTTAGTGGGAGAGGTATGCGCTGGGGGATGGTGGGGGTATGTTTAGTAATTGGGCAATCGGCAAAAGGACAACTTACTGATTCTTACCAAACAAATGGAAACGTTGATTTCTCTACTCCAACTAACTGGGAAAGATTTGATGGTACAACTTGGGTTGCAGCAGTTAGCGCTCCAACAAGTGCGAACAGAACTATTACTATACGATCAGGGCATAACGCAATAGTTACTGCAAATGTAACACTCAATGAAATAGTAGTTGAAGCAGGTGCAATTCTTGAAATAAATAATAGCATTACATTGACAATTTCGGACGGGACGGGTACTGATTTAGTTGCAAACGGTACAATAACTAATTTTGGGTCAATAAATCGTGTAGGCTCTACGATATCTTTTGGCGCAAATTCGACCTATAACCATTCCATAGATGGAGGAACCATCCCTACAGCAACTTGGAATATTTCTTCCAATTGCAATATTACTGGAATAACGAACACAACAATAAGTGCAGGCTTAAATCAAAATTTTGGAAATTTTACATGGAATTGTTCTTTACAATCAGGAAGTAATTTATCCTTGACAAACTTAAATGGAACTACTATAAACGGAAACTTTAGCATCATATCGACAGGTTCAGGATCCGTCAGATTTGCAAATGGGGTTAATAGGTCATTTGCTGTGTTGGGTAATTTGAATATTTCCGGAGGAATACTCAATTTATCAATAGGGACAGGAACAGGAACAATTAATTTAAACGGAAATTATAACCAATCAGGTGGTACGCTCAATTTAGCAGCATTTAGTGGAACCGGAACCATCAACATGGCGGGGGATTTCAATTTATCTGGAGGAACAATTACCGTATCAGGATCAAATTCAGTTAGTGCCTTTGTTTTTAATAATACTTCTCTTACGCAAAATTTAAGAAGAAATTCCGGGACAATTTCAAATAATGTTGATTTTACAGTAAACCCAAATGTAACCATAGATTTCGATGCCAATAGCTATGTTGATGGTGGTGGAACATTTGGGACGGGAGCCGGTTCTACTGTACAAACCGCCAATGTCTTAGGAATAGACGGATCGATACAAACTTTTACCAAAAGTCTTTTAAACACTTCAAATTATACTTTCGATGGAGTTTCGGCTCAGGTTACTGGTAGTTTATTGCCTGCAACGGTTAATAATCTTATAGTCAATAATAATTCCGGGGTAACATTATCCTCAGGTCTTCAGGTAAATGGTAATGCATATTTTCAAGGCGGATCGTTCTCGATAAACAATAGAACATTAACATTAAATGGTACTACTTCTATTGGCTCTGGTTCAATAATTGGAGGTTCAAATGCCAATATTACAATATCAAGTACCAATAACAACGGAATGTTATTGCCTGAAATTTCAGGAGGGTTAAACAATTTTACCCTCAATAAAACTGGTACCAGCAATTCTGTAACACTGGGAAGTAATTTAGATATTGGAGGAACTGCACTTTTTACTTCCGGTGTTTTAAATACAACTTATAACATTAATTTCAACGGAACAACAACATGTGGTTCAGGTTCCATGAATGCAACCTCTGGCACTTCCGTCTTTAATAATGTTTCATCTATTTTCCCTGGCACATATTTTAATTTATCTAAATCAGGGACATCAACGGCCACACCTTGTGGACAAATCAGTATAAGCAATGACCTTACAGTCAGTGCCGGAATCCTGCAAATAGTATCATATGGAGTTTCAGTTGGCGGATTAACCTATGTTTCCGGAGAAATTAATGATAATAATACCACTGGAGTAAACACCTTTATGGGCAAAGTAACAATAAACCCTGGGGGAATTTGGAATACGAGTATCCATGGAATTACTACCAATGAATTTTTTGGAGGAGGAATAGAAAATAATGGAACCTTCACAGCCGGGGGGTGTACATTTGATACAAACAGTCAGGAATTAACCGGAGGATCGTTAACTTTTGGTCCTGTAAGAATCGCCTCGGGCAAAACGTTGACAAATAGAGCAACTGTAACCATTATTCCTAATAATACCCTTGATGGTGCTGATGGAACCTCTCAATGGATAAATGGAACAAATTCTTCGCTTACCTATCAGTCTGCTACAGAACCCATGCTTACAGGCGATTTTATAGTAAACGCATCGAACAATCTAGTAACTTACAATAGTGCAGCCAACCAAAATATTGCTGATGGAGGAGTAGGTGGCTATTACAATTTGACTTTTTCTGGTGGTGGAACAAAAGTAATTGATTCGGATATACCCGTTCAGAACGAACTTACCATGAACGGAGGAGACATTTCAATTATAAATGGGAAAACCTTTACTTTAGGAACAGATGCTTTAAGCCCCGGCACCCTGATAAGAACCACCGGAACAATTATTGGAAGATTTGAACGCTGGATTAACTCCGGCATGCCTCCCCAAATTTTATTCCCTGTAGGATCTGCCACAAACTACAGGCCTGCTGAAATTACTTTAAACGATGTATCATCAGGAAGCCTGATAGTGGAATGTATAACCTCCAATCCTTCCGGAACCTTGTCGCTGGATGATGATGACTTTACAGTAGACGGACTTCTTAGTGGCGGATACTGGAATTTTATCGCACAAAACGGATTTGCAAGCACGGATTATTCTCTGAAGCTTTACGGCAATGGAATAACCGGGATTCAGGCTGACACAAGAATCGTCAAAAGTGACGGCGGAGCCTGGAGTGTGAGTGGTGATCATGTCAACGCCTCTGGCTCTATTGTTCAAAGAGATAATCTAACATCACCAGTGTCTTCTTCACTCACAAGCTTTGCCCTTGCAAGCGGACATTGCATTAACATAAATACCCAACCCACCAATAAGACTATTTGTGAAGGGGGATCGGCGGTATTTTCGATAGTTGCAACAGGTACAAATATTAATTATCAATGGTATAAAACTGGTACCCCGGATATTGCATTAACCAATGGTGGAAATATTACAGGTGCAACTTCCGCTAGTCTCACCATTTCCAATGCTACCAGTAGTAATGCTGGAAGTTACTATTGCAAACTAACAAATAATTGCAATACTACAGGGGTAAATAGTTCCACGGCTAATTTAACAGTGGTGAACGATCCTAGCATTACCACACAGCCTACAGGTGCTACCATCTGTAATGGTGGAACACATGCAATGTCAGTGGCAGCATCCAACGGCACTCCAAGTTTAACCTATCAGTGGGAAGAATCGGATGATAACGGTGTGACTGACCCTTGGGCTAATGCTGTGGGAGGATCTGGCGCAA
>JAEYWD010000100.1 GCA_023429135.1 Bacteroidota bacterium
CGGCTTCGCCGCCCACTAAACCTCTTCAATTCCAAATTACTTAAAAGCCTTGTCATTTCGACCACCGGGAGAAATCTCATATTTTTAACCGGACACCAATGTTGTTTTATATATTGAATGAATTTAATTTTCCTTCATTTTCTCTTTGAGCTTTTGGTTAAATTTGCAGCAGATGATTTAAGATATGAAAGCAGAGCATGAAAAACTTTACCTGGAGAATGTAATTACCAGCAAATACAGAGGCTTACTCAGGGTTGCGCGTAATATCCTTGGCCCCACAGGTACTGCAGAAATAAGGAAAGCATTTCACCTGGCTTATGATGTTTTAAAGGATAAACCAGCTCTCAATAACGAACCTTTTATAAACCGCTGTATTGCTGTTGCACGGATTGGAGTTGAAGAAATCGGTTTGGGCAAAACTTCCATCATATGCAGTTTACTTTACGATGCAGTTCATGAAGGAAAGGTTTCGCTTGAAAAAGTTAAAGAAACCTTCGGACCTGAAGTGGCAAGACTCGTAGGCGATTTAACCAAAATATCATCCATCGATACAACAAACACCACCGAACAGGCTGAGAACTTCAGAAAATTGTTACTCTCGCTTGTTACCGATGTGCGGGTTATTCTTATAAAACTTTCAGAAAGGTTGCAGATGATGCGCAATCTCGAAAGTTATCCTGAGGAAATGCATCTCTCTGTTGCTACCGAAACCTTCTATCTGTATGCCCCTTTGGCACACAGGTTGGGGCTCTATAACATTAAATCGGAAATGGAGGATATTTCTCTGAATTTTCGCGATCGTGAAACTTATCAGCATATCTCCCGAAAACTGGAAGAAACAACCTCTGCCCGTAACCGATTTATAAAGGAATTTATTCAGCCTATTAAGGATGAGCTGGATAAACAAGGCTTCAAATTTGAGATAAAAGGCCGGTTAAAATCCATAAACTCCATTTATAACAAAATGAGAAAACAAGGTGTCGGATTTGAGGAAGTATACGACATTTTTGCCATCAGAGTAATTATTGATACCGAACTTAAGAGCGAAAAAGCCGATTGCTGGCGGGTCTATTCGGTAGTTTCCGATTTTTACCAACCTAATCCATTGCGCATGCGCGACTGGATTTCGATACCCAAAACGAATGGATATGAATCGTTACACACTACTGTGATTGGCCCGGGAGGTAAATGGGTGGAGGTGCAGATTCGTACCGTTCGCATGAACGAAATAGCTGAAAAAGGTCTCGCGGCACACTGGAAATACAAGGGAGGAGAAGCCGATCGCGGGCTTGATACCTGGTTGGGTAAAGTACGCGAAATTCTGGAAGCTCCCGAAGCTGAAGCCATGGACTTTCTGGACACACTGCAACCCAGTTTGTATGCAAAGGAGATTTTCGTCTTTACTCCTACCGGCGACCTAAAAAAGCTTCCAGTAAATGCTACAGTCCTGGATTTTGCTTTCGATATTCACTCTAACCTTGGATGCACCTGCGTTGGCGCAAAAGTAAACGGCAAAAGCGTACCTATCCGACATGTATTGCAGAATGGCGACAGAGTCGAAATTCTTACAGCGAAAACGCAGAAGCCAAAATCGGATTGGCTATCTTTTGTAGTTACTTCTAAGGCTAAGAATAAAATTAAGGCCATTATTAAGGAAGAAACCACTAAAAATGCTGAAGCAGGAAAAGAAATACTGCAACGCCGACTCAAAAACTGGAAATTTCCTTATAACGATGCCACACTTAAAAAGCTCACAAAGCATTTCAAGGTAAAAACGGTAACTGACCTGTATGCATTAATTGCCGAAGATAAAGTTGATTTTGCAGTTGTAAAGGAACTTTTGCAGGAAAAACCAGAGGTTCAGCGTTCTCCTGAAAAAATTGAGGAAACGGTTGTAGAAAAAATTGTTAAGAGTCACACCACAAAAACCGATGATTTTTTGATTATCGACAACAAAGTTGATAGTCTGGAGTACAAACTGGCTAAGTGTTGTAATCCCATTTTCGGTGATCCTATTTTTGGATTTGTGACTATTAACGAAGGTGTGAAAATTCACCGCACCAACTGTCCTAATGCGGAACAGATGATCTCCAAATACGGGTACCGCATTGTAAATGCCAAATGGACAAATAACGACGGTAATGTTCAATACCAGGCCGATATCAGAGTTGTAGGTATAGACGATATTGGATTATTAAGCCGTATTTCCGATTTGCTGTCGCGCGATCTTAAGGTAAACATGCGGGCCATTTCGTTCGATACAAACGACGGAATGTTCGAAGGAAGAATTTCACTATTTGTTAAGGATAATTCCCACCTGGATAATCTGCTGGTAAAACTGAAGAAAGTTAAAGGAGTAATGAGTGCATCGCGTTTAGGAGCTTCATGGTAACTGCGTGTTAATTTCTCTTACATCAAGACATCTTTTTCCGTCTTTAATATGAAAGAGAAGAAGAAGATTATGTGCCTCAATGTAATTTACATCCTGAAGAAAAGGATAATCTTCGTATTTATGCAACACTCCGTGACTGAATTTGAAAAGACGAAGTGTTTCGTTTGCTTCAGGTTTATTTACTTCCACCTCAAATGCAAGTAAAATATCTTTATTCCTGAGCGGATAATGGTAAATGTAAGAGAAATGGCTGTGGAGCGGAAGTTTTTCCAATAGAGTTACAACATTTGTTTTAATATTATATTTAAACAGATAGTTATTTTTTTTATCCTTCAGCAAATAAAATGCCTTATCTTCCGATCCCCAGACGCCATCAACATTATCTATCTGTGAAGGATCGCTTATATCGTGAATCAATCGTAATTTACCTTCACCATGAGGTAAATAGAAAATTGAATTATTGTTTGGCAAAACACCCTGAACAATATAACCAACCGTATCGACTTCTCTCATCTTATAAACCATATCGGAAAGAAGTATCGCAGATTGCCTGGGAAAAATACGTTTCAGAGCGGCGAGCTTTTCTTCATAAAGAATTTCTTCTTCCATTTCGCCTTCATCTTCATAATTTTCATCTTCATATTCGTCCTTAATCAACTCCTTTTTTTCAGGATCAAAAGTGAGTGTTGAAGAGCCCGCCATTCCATCGCTTATTTTAGCAATAAGCTGGTGCTGATCGTTGAAGAACATGTCGTACAGTATTCCGTTGGGCCGGCCATATCGGACCATGGCAAGGGTGTCGAGCAACACTGTTTCCTTCTGGCCTTTAAGTTTTATGAGCACAATGTCCATAATCTCGCTACCCTTTCGCATAAAGCTGCGCGATACAGCCATATATTTTAAATCGTTCGAAAAAGCTGCCAGCTTATAATTGTAACCCGTCAGACTTACCATTGGCTCGCCTTCAAAACCTATAACAGGGATCCCTACGGGTTTGAGCTTTTCCATAAGATTCACGCTTGCTTTCTGCTGTTGTGAATTGGCCTGAAGTGTTATAAAAGCAAAAGATATTGAGGTGGTTAATCGGATTATTGAAATAAGTCTACGCAAAATGAACATTGAATGTATATTTAATTCTAAGCTAAGTTTTCGGTCCTGTAAAATTGCATATTAATTCAATATCTGTCAATCGTGTTAATAAAAAAATATGAAGATTTATTTTATCTTTGGTTAAATCACAAAACCTACAGAAATGCTGTACATAAGATGTACTCAGTGCGGTTACAACAATCCCGTTAAATCCGAAACTATCCTTTTTTGCGAAAACTGTAATAAAAAGCTGCAAAATAACTTTAAGGACTGGCATAAAATACACCCCGATAAAACGTTCGACGATTTTTCAAAGCAATATTGCATCAGCGAATTCGATTTAGCTGTTCAGAATTTAGAAACAAAGAGCCGAAAGGGTACTAACAAAGTATTGTTAATTATAGCTGTCGCTGTATCGGTTATTTTAGTGATACTGGGCTTAACCGCCTATTTTGTAGTTAAGAAATATCTCGATAAAAATCTGAAAACTCAAACATCACAAACCCTTCTCGCATCTTCCTGGAAAGAATTTCAGGTAGGTAAATCGGCCCTTTATCTTCATCTGCCTTTTACACTTACAACACAGGATATTCCTTTACCCGAAACTGCTGAAAATTTGATTGATACCATGGAATCGTATGCTCATCTTTCGGATAAGGGATTTAAAGTAATGGTTTCGATAGCAAATTATAAAGAAGGTGTTGAAGCGAATCTTGAGGGTGCAGTTGCCGGATCTATTGGAGAAATGCAAAAAATGCAGAGCGTCAGCGATTTTAAATGGAACAGGGCCGATACTGTAATTGGTTCTCTAAAAGGTGTAATGTCTGTTGTAAACTTTAAATTGCTGACATATCCGATGGAAGTAAAACTACTTACTGTTTGCGACAAGAATATTCTTTACCAGATTTTTACACAATACAGTAAGGATGATGAAACCGGCAAAAAAGCTTCTGAAAAAATTATTTCCTCTGCCACCATCAAATAAAACTAGGTGGTGAGATCGGTATAACAAAAACGATCGTAACGGATAACCTGCTCTCCTTTTTCCCATTTAACCGGATTTGAAAATATGGGACCATCGAAAACAAACGTGTGGAATTCCCCGTTTTCGCCACAAGGATCAACTTTTACAGGTAAATCGCCAAGTAGATCCATATTATAAAGTCGGCCCGAAAATTCTTTCGAAAGCACGTTTAAATCAACACAGGTAATTACTGCCTTAAATCCATCGCGTATGAATTTCAGAGCCACATTTGTGGTTGGCTCTTCCCATAAAGGAAACAGGGCCTTCATATTTAGCCGTGCCAGATTTTCTTCCCGGTATTTCCTGATGTCTTCGAGAAAAAGATCACCAAAAACCACAGTATCAATTGCTCTTTTCCGCATTTTAATTAGGAATTCGCTCATAATTTGGCCGTATTCTTCGTTTGAGCATGGGTCGGGAATAAAAATCTTGTGCAAAGGTAAACGGAGCGATTCGGCCTGTTTTTCAAGAAGCTGTTCGGTAAAACCATGCATGGCAACTCTGTTGTATTTAACATTGATGGTTGTAAACAACTCAACAGGCGAAGGTGATGTTTTTGTTATTTCGAACAATGAAAGGGCACTATCTTTTCCTCCGCTCCATGAAAGTAATACGGGAATGTTATCTGTCATCCAAAAAATAAAAAGCCAAAAATATACAATTCCAAAGAAAATAGGCTCCTTTCTTTTTTTGAGATGTAATAAAAGTTAAATTTCAGGCAAAATTCGGATTTATGAAATACTATCTGATTACCAAACGAAACTTAGCGATTACTGTACTTCTGTGTTTTTTTGCCTTATCCTTCAGTCAAAAGAACAATATACAACTGGTTCCGGTGTTGAAACCTGTCAATGCCGCCGATAGCCAGATGCTAGCTAAAAACTGCCTGGAACGCCGGCAGTTACTTTCCAGTAAATTTAAGAACGGTATTTTTTTGATGTTGAATCAGGAGAAAACACGTGATAACTTTTTTTATATAACCGGGTGGAGAACGGAGCCAGCCTGCGCAATGATAGATTTTTCGGATTCATCGCCTTTTAAATTATTTATTCCTTCATCAAATCCACATACTATCATCTGGAATGGTCAACAACCCGGAAAAGCGGAGGCCGAAAAGATGGGAGCCACATCTGTTCAATTTTTTGATTTCAAAAAGCAGTTGAGGGAAATTATCAAATCGGGGAAAATCATTTATGGATTAAGCTCCGATATAACTTTAAAAGACAATCTCAAAAGTATAACAAAGTCCGATTCACTAAAAATAGTTTATATCGATTCCACGTTAAATGAGATGCGGGTGGTAAAATCGTCGCAGGAAATTGAAAATATCCGTAAAGCAATACATGTTACCGCAAATGCCTTAAACAATGCCATCAGAAATACTCAATCCGGCATGTACGAGTACGAAATTGCCGCACTTTACAGTTTTGAATACAAAAGAAACAATTGCGATGAAGCATTCGGCAGTATTTGCGGATCGGGACTTAATTCAACCGCGCTCCATTACGAAGCTAATAATAAAGTAATGCAAAACGACGAAGTGCTTCTCATGGATGTCGGAGCCAAATTTAACGGGTATTGTGCCGATATTACCCGTACTATCCCTGTTTCGGGAAAATTTACCAAACCGCAGCTCGAAATTTACAATCTCGTGTTAAAAGCTCAACTTGAAGGTATAAAATGTATGAAACCCGGAAACAAATACATGGATTTTCATAATAAATGCTCTGAAATTGTAATGCGTGGACTATACGATCTTGGACTTGTGACGGATACTACCAAAAAATGGCAGAAAGAGATGTTTGTGCTCTATACTGCCGGTCATTATTTGGGTTTGGATGTTCATGATGTAGGAAAGTTTGTCGATTTCAGTCAGAAAAATTCAAAAGGCCGCGATCTGATTCCTGGAATGGTAATCACTATAGAACCAGGGATATATATTAATCCGGCCATGCTCAGATATATTTATGTAATGTTCGAAAATGTTCCCAGGGAAGAACTTGATGCCTATGTAACCAAAGTAACTCCTGCCTTTCAAAAATATGCCAATATTGGAATTCGTATTGAAGACGATATTTTAATTACCAGCGATGGAAATGAGGTTCTTTCGGCACAAGTTCCAAAACAACCAATGGATATTGAGCGTTTGATGAAAAAAAATTAGTCATGAGAAATGTTCAGATGATCATTCGTGGAAGGGTTCAAGGGGTTGGATTCCGGTATAATGCTAAATCCCTGGCCCGAAATCTTGGTTTATCGGGTTTCATTAAGAATTTGCCCGATGACTCGGTTCTTATTGAAGTGGAAGGCGACGAACAGATAATGGACGAATTTATCCAATGGTGTCATCGTGGACCCGAACATGCCAAAGTTGAGAAAGTTGAAGTTAATAAAGGCGAAATCAAAAATTTCAAAGGCTTCGAAACCAGATTCTAGTCAATGTTTCTACGGTAATCCAATTACAACTCCGGGCACAACTAAACTGTTTATTTTTCCTTTTGGCTTCTTACTTAATATCCTCCAATGCAAACGGTGTTGCCTGATAAACATAATAATTGAGCCAGTTGGAGTAGAAAAGGCTGGCATGACTTTTCCAGCGCACTACCGGAGTTTTTGAAGGATCATCAGCCGGGAAATAGTTCTTTGGCAAATCTATTGGCAAGCCTTTGTTTTTATCCCTTTCGTACTCAACCTTTAGTGTAAGTGGATCGTATTCGGAATGACCTGTGACGAAAATTCGTTTTCCATCATTGGATGAGATAATATGTACTCCGGCTTCAACAGATTCAGCTATAATTTTAATATCTTTTACCTTTTCGAGATCAGTCCGTTGTAAATTGGTATGTCGTGAATGAGGGACCCAGAATTCATCATCAAACCCGCGTACAATAGGTTCGTTGGGTTCGTTAATCCAATGTTTGAATACACCAAAAATCTTTTTGTCCTCAGGATATTTAGGAATACCGTAATGGTAGAATAATCCAGCCTGCGCTGCCCAGCAAATGTATAATGTTGAAGTAACGTGATGATCGGCCCAGTTCATAATTTCCTTCATTTCGTCCCAGTAATCCACCTGGTCGAAATCAAGCATTTCCACAGGAGCTCCGGTAATAATCAGTCCGTCGAACTTTTTATCTTTCACCTGGTCAAAAGTCATATAAAATTCTTCCAGATGTTCTTTGGGAGTATTCTTCGAAACATGGTTCCTGATATTCATCAGCATCACCTCGGCCTGCAACGGAGTATTGGATAACATTCGCAGCAGATGAATTTCTGTGGTTATCTTCACTGGCATCAGGTTAAGAATAATAATCCTGAGAGGCCGGATATCCTGGTGCATGGCCTTCGATTCGGGCATTACAAAGATATTTTCCTCCTTCAGAATTTCTATTGCGGGTAAATTATCGGGAACGTTTAAAGGCATAAGTCAATAAATTTTTAGATTTGCAAAGTTAAAAGTTCCAACGCAACCTTTCGACAATGCCAACATCTTATTTTCAAAATTTAACAACAAATTGTATGAATCGTTCCCGAATTTTACTGGTGTCATTTCTTGGATGCCTGGTTATTCTAACCTCATCTTTCGATTTTGATCCGGTTCCTGAGTCTGTTTACTCAGCAGTTCTCATGACAAGGCCAGAACTTGAAAAAAGTATCGCGTTTCAGAATGCAAAGCCAATTGTCCAAATCGGTAAAATCTATAAAAAGGGTTCCTGGATTTTTATTACCGAGAAATACAAAGGTATTCACCTGATCGATAACACCAATCCTGCCAGTCCGGTTAAGGCCGGTTTTATAAGAGTACCGGGGTGTATTGATATTGTAATGAAAAATAATTCGATTCTGGCCGATAACAGTGTCGATCTGGTAACAATTGAAATAAGCTCTCTCCCTGAAGTAAAAGTAACAGGCAGAGTTCGGGACGTTTTCCCTGAACTTTTACCTCCCGATTTGCAATATATCCCTTACAAATTCGGCAAGGATGCCCGGCCTGAAAATACAGTGATTGTTGAATGGAAAAAAAGTAAAGAATTATGAGAACAACACTTTTTCAATTGGTTATAATAGCTGGCTTGGGAACAATGCTTTCATGCGAAAGTTCAAGCGACGGAGGCAGCACAAATGATAATTCTTCCGGAAAAGGAGGATCAATGGCTCGTTTTACGATTCTGAATAACCATTTGTACACAGTAGACAATCAGAATCTGAATGTTTTTACCATAACAGCCGCCGATACTCCTGCATTTGTAAAATCGTTGCTGGTAGGATTTGCTATCGAAACCATTTTTGCGCGTAACAATACCCTTTTTCTTGGCTCGTCGAACGGGATGTATATCTACGATATCAGTTCTCCAACCAATCCGGTTCTTCAGTCGTTCTTTCAACATATTTACAGTTGCGATCCTGTAGTAGCAAACGATTCCCTTGCTTACCTCACCATGCGTACCGAAACATTCTGTGGTCGCAATACAAACGAATTACAAGTTATTGACATTAAAAACCGCAAAAGTCCTAAATTTGTCAGTAGAGTTCAAATGGTAAAACCTTACGGTTTGGGACTCGATGGCAATAAACTCTTTGTATGCGATAACGGTTTGAAAGTGTTTTCTCTGGCTAACCCTTTGGCTCCAAAACTTACAAAAAGTTTTAATGTTACTGCCATCGATGTTATTCCCGATGCCAACCTGTTGATGGTTTTGGCTACCGATGGGCTTCACCAGTATAAATATCAGAACGATACAATTACATTTTTAAGTCATTTACAATAAGATTTATGATAAAACAATTAGCATTAATTACAATTTCCCTCATCTTATTTCAGAGCATAAATGCTCAGGAAGAGGAAACCAGCTACAACGAGGTGATTACATTTCATCCTTTTTACCTTGTAAATAGTGGAATCCGGATTGATTACGACCGAAAAATTGCCGGCAACCATTGGATCCAGATCTGCCCGCAGTTTTATGCTGCTGAGCAAAACGAAAACAACGATTATAGAGGATACAATGAATTAATGGGTGTTGGGGTTTCTTTATATCACCGTATTTATCTTGGTAACAAAGCTCCTTCTCTGGGCACCTATTTTAGTTATGGTGCAACCTTCAGCCACTTCAATATGAAATACGATGAACCAACTTCGTCCCGAACAAATGCAACTTCCGAGACAAACATTAACAAATTTGGCGGTGACATTGTAATAGGGTATCAATTGAAAGCATTCGAGCGACTTATAATTGATGTATATGGCGGCCTGGGAGGCAGATATGCCGATAAAAAATTTACAGGTCCTACTCAGAAGGAATTTAACCGATATCTTTACGACTATGGATATACAGGCAACGTGATATTGGGAGGAGTACGAATTGGGTTTAGTTTTTAAATTGAATATTATGAAACAAATAACAATTATATTTTCAATCATTTTTTGTCTGGCTACCGCATCGGTGCTGGGTCAGGAAAATGCTCCAAAGGTATTGGTTATGGGGGTTCCGCAGTATATGATTAATAACGGAATCCGGATTGATATCGATATTCCTACAAAGGATTATAAATCGTGGTGGGTTATTATGCCCCAATTTTATGTCGATGTGAACCATTTTGAAAGGCTTGTCGAAAAAAAGTACGAACAACTCCATGGATATGGTTTATCCATTCATCGAAAAGGATTCCTTACAAAGAATCATCCTGATCAGGGAGTCTATATCAGTGGTGGTATTGGTACACAGTATTTCAATATTTTAACAAACACCGAACGATGGGCAAACTTTGATGATAATGGCTTAAATGTAATAAAGCTAACCCGCGACAATTATCATGTTTATATTAATAAAGTTCTTACAGAGGTGGTTATTGGATATCAGAAAGAAATCACAAGCAGACTATATGTAGATTTCTATGGCGGTTTTGGACTTCGTTACAGCTTTTATAAACAGCCATCGGGTTCCGATATCAAATTTAACAAAAACATTACCGATTACGGATATACCGGAACTATAATTACCGGAGGGGTAAGAATTGGCGTGGGATTATAACTGCAAGCGACAAAGAACAAAGATATTGAATTTAACCTGCATCACTGCACAATATAGCCTCTGTCGACTATACTTTAGTTATATTTCCCAAACGCATGTTTCATAAAAAAATCTTTCCCGGAATAGAATATTTCTATACTTTTAAACCCTGAAAACCTGCTTAACCAAAATCACGAAGATTTTTTTCTTGTGTTGTCGTCCTTATTGCAGGTTAAGTTGTCTTAAAGCAAACATTAACTTATTAACTAATTTTTTAATATTCTATGAAGAAAGTTTTTAGTTTCGTGGCCGTAGCACTTACAAGCTGCTTAATTCTTAATGCTCAGCAACAAAAAAACCCTGAAAGTACCGAACTCTGGGAACCTATTCCTCCTGTTGTAACTCCTGGAGAAATCACAGCAGCCCCTTCGGATGCCATTATACTTTTTGATGGTACAAATTTCGATCAGTGGATAAACAGTAAAGGCGAGCCCGCCGCATGGACACTCGAGAACGGTGCTATGACCGTAAAACCGGGAACTGGTACTATCCAAACCAAGCGTCCGTTTGGCGATTGCCAGCTTCACATCGAATTCCGTGAACCTTCGGTTGTGAAAGGAGAAGGACAAGGAAGAGGTAACAGTGGCATCTTCCTTCAGGGCAAATACGAATTACAGGTTCTGGATTGCTACCAAAACAAAACTTATTCGAATGGACAAACAGCATCCATTTATAAACAGTCAATTCCTTTGGTAAATGCCTGCAAAAAACCAGGAGAATGGCAAACCTACGATATTGTTTACACAGCTCCTAAATTCGGCGAGACTGGCAGAATGATCACACCAGCGTTTATCACCGTTCTTCACAATGGTGTTTTGGTTCAGAACCATACTGCAATCTGGGGAAATACCGAATACATCGGCTCACCAAACTATTTCAAACACGATAAAGCTCCGCTTATTTTACAGGATCACGGTGATCTTGTAAGCTTCAGAAATATCTGGATAAGAGAATTATAAAATAGGTGTTTAGACTGTAGAAATACGAATTTCATTTTCTATGGGCTAAAATCCTAAAATCTTAAGATAAAAAGGTATTGCGTAAAGGCAGTACCTTTTTTGTTTTGGTGGGTTTCGTGTTTAAAATTCATCCGGCTATTAGTTAAACAGAATAAATGATCATCATAAAAGGAAAAAGTTAAATTTGTAAAAACAATAACAGTGAAATGAAAACCCTTTTGGAAACCGATCAGGAATTTATTTGCGATATACAGGCGCCATGTTTTAAAATGTTGATGCCCGACGAGGTGGAACTTATAAGAGCCAGCAAAACCCAAATACTTTTCCGCAAGGGAGACAACCTCACCAAGCAGGGAGCTTTTGCATCGTATGTACTGTTTGTAATTAACGGACTTATTAAACAGTACATCGAAGGTGATGGCACCAAAAACTATAATCTGCGTATAGTTCGTCCCGGAGAATTTGTTGGGTTATCGGCCGTTTTTATGAAGAATACCTTTAATTATTCATCGGTAGCGCTTACTGATTGCCAGGTATTTTTAATTGAAAAAGACACCATGGCCAAGGTAATCAAACAAAACGGTATGTTTGGTTTTAACATAGTAAAACGCTACAGCGAACAAAACTCGAATCTTTTCGACACCCTCCGCACTGTAATTTACAAGCAGATGAACGGTCGCATGGCCGACACACTGCTTTATATCGACAGCCTGAGAGAAGAAAACAACGAGATATTCCAGCTCCTTTCCAGGAAAGACATTGCAGAGTTTGCCGGCATCTCCACCGAAAGCGCCGTAAAACTCCTTAAAAGCTTTGAAAAAGATGGATTAATAACCCTTCAGGAAAAAGATATCATCATTGAGAAGCATAATGAACTTGTGGAGATAAGTAAGCATGGGTAGGAAAAGAAAGATGACAGCCAGGAGCTCGGAAATGAATGATAGGAGCTAATAAATATGCGCAGCGAATTCATGGGGTTTGTCGATGATCGTGTCGGATTAATCAGCGAGCCTGCCCGAGTGGTCAGTGAGCCTATCCGATTAGTCAGTGAGCCTATCCGAACGGTCGGCGAGCGCATCCGAATGGTCGGCGAGTAAATCCGAACGCCTGGAGAGGCAAAAATTTGAGCATACCGACAAAAAATCTACTCACTTTGAAGTGATCGCCATGCATTCTGGTCCAAACCCAGGCAAAAACAGGGCTATACATTTATTATTCAATACACTACTCAATTATCAGATTAAACACGGTTATCGCTGGTTAGCGCGCGTTTGTAACTCTGGTTAGCGCGTTTGTAACGCGTGCGGGTTAAAATATTACAAATTTTCACTTTATATTTGTCGTTACAAATGCGCCAGGTTCGGTATAAATGGATGAAAATTATTAATTCTATAAAATGGGAAAAAAGGATATAACCAACCTTGTAATAGTTATAGTTGCATTGGCGATTTTAATATATTTCTTTTCTTTTTCACAATCTCGAAAAAGGATGTATTCTAAATTGGAGAGTTCTGGAATAACAGATACGGCTACCATTATCCGTGAATTTGTGGGAGCCAAAAAAAGGTTATACTTTGAGTATGTTTTTAATGCAAAAGGTTAAAGGTATAATGGATTTCTTCAATATTCCCCAAGTAACGGCATGATATCAATTGGAGATTCTTTTCTTGTAAGATATTTGCCCGATAATCCCGATGAAATAAATAGATTAATTGAAAGCGAGGACTATAGCTTAATTAAAGTTTCTATTCGATAGATTGTCGCTGTTCGTTGGACTGTTTTATCGACATCATAGAAGCAGGCTGGGTCTGCAAGTAAAAGATAAATAACTCTTAATATGATTCTTTTTTTATTTTTTATCATAAGTACATATTTTAATATTATAGCCTTCAAAGCTTATAAAGAGCTATTTTCGAAATATAATGTAGAGAAAGAAAAGGGGACATCATTGAAATATTCTGTTATCATAACTGGAAATGAAGATGCAATAAAATTATATAAGAGAGCTTCTTTGCATACGAAATTAGGACTGTTGGCTCTTTTATCAGGAATTCTATTTTATGTATTCTAAAAGTTATTAAATCCCAATTTCTCGTTAAATTCGTAACAAATATGTAAGTATGAATATAGCACAGATTAAACAGGAACCACCGCTAAGCGGATTTTGCAAATCCGCTTGAAACAACATAGGATTTGTAATCCGGTTTTAATTGATCATCCTTCGATGACGCGGATTGGCAATCCGTGCCTTGTATAAAACCGTCGTTTGTAACGACATTTGAGTAACCGGTCTAAAAACGAATTGGGTTATGCACGCGTTATAATGCCCTAGCTAAGATAATAAGGCCGTTATGAAGTGAAATTAAAGAAGATATGAATACATTTGTATTGTTCGACTATATATTTTATAGAATTGCATACTTTGAAGAAAAGAATTATTATCACATAACAGGTGGGGAGTTTTCAGGTATAATATATTTAAGTGCTTTTCAATTTTTGAATGTTCTTAGTTTGTTGGATATTTTTAAACCTATTGATAACATAATAAGAAATCAGCCTTTGGTTTTTATTTTAGGATTTGTATTTATTTGGGGGCTCAATTTTTTTCGATATCAAAAGATAGTTAAATACACGGAACTCTCTTTAAAGTGGGAAAAAGAGACTAGAAAAATAAGAATAATCAAGGCAATCTGTATTTTGTGTTATTTCTCATTATCGTTTTTTTTATTTTTCTACTTGTTGTTGTGATCCTAATTTATTGGACAATCTTAGATAGCATTTCCGCTGCTGGCGCGCATTGTAACCCGGGCCTTGTCTAAACCGTCGTTTATAACAAACAAAACTTCTAAATTGAATTGGTTATGCACGCGTTACAAACGCACTAGCTGAGGCTGGTAAATGAATGTTAGGAAAGAGTAACTGACATATTTTTGGAGGGCAAAACAAGGTATAGGTATATAAATAAATCTGGACAATGAAATTATTGCCAATAACAATCTTTATTTTTATTCAGTTTATTTCCTACTCTCAAGAAAAGTCAGTCCAAGGGATAGATGATCAAGGTCTTGACTATTCAACACCTCATTATCATAAAAAATACTTATTGGATAAATCCGATGAGACTATACGTCTGATAGCTTTTTATGGAGATTCAATAATCGAACACTCCCCAAAGGTCTATAAAAGGAATAATAGCCAATGGATATTTGATAACCACTATGGTTACAAAGAAATAGGAAAGTTTGAAAAATATAAAATATCCATTTTTAAAAGACAAATAATAGTTAAAGCTTGTGGAAAACGATATGTCCTAATGAAAAAAGTTGGGAAATGGCAATATTTTAATAATGATATTATATTTAAAGAAGAACAAGAATAAAAACTCTAGCTTGTGCTCATTTACACCTCCAATAATGGTTAATAGAATTCGATCCATTTGAATCCGCAGGTTTTCTAAGGTTAACGGAATCTACATGCAATACTTCCTCAAAGAACTGACTTAAAATTTGAGTCAATCTCCATGATAGATTAGCATCCAGAAGTATTTTCATTTATGCAGCTATCAATTTGATAATTTCTTCGCGGTTGGCGGCAAACCATAAGGCAGCCCTTATATGGATTTCTTCCAATGATGGATAATCCTGGAGAATTTCCTGATTTGTCATTCCGGATGCAAGCCATTGCAATATATCCGATATTGCTATTCGGGTTCCTTTTATACAAGGTTTCCCAAAACGTATGTCCGGATCCATCATAATATATTCAGTAAGATTGATCTTGCTGCGATTAAATCTATATTATTATAATTTTTTATACTATAATCTCTAAAGCCCAAGCGCAGAAAACCCTACATCTTCTCCCTCAAATATTTCCCTGTATACGACTCCTCGCACTTAAGTATTCCTTCCGGTGTTCCTTCAAAAACAAGGCTACCGCCGTTTTTACCACCTTCGGGTCCTAGATCGATGATCCAGTCGGCACATTTGATTACGTCGAGGTTGTGCTCGATCAGAATAACGCTGTGACCGTTTTCAATAAGCGCATTCAGGGCATCAAGCAGTTTGTGGATATCGTGAAAATGCAATCCTGTTGTAGGTTCATCGAAAATAAACAGGGTATGATTGGAGGCCGATTCCTTACTTAAAAACGAGGCAAGTTTCACACGCTGGCTTTCTCCTCCGGAAAGGGTGCTCGATGATTGGCCTAGTTTTACGTAACCGAGACCTACATCAGCCAAAGGCTTCAGTTTTTCAACTATTTTCTTTTCAGTTGAGGCATTCTTCTCGCCGAAGAACTCAATGGCTTCATCAACGGTCATATTCAGCACGTCGAATATGCTTTTTCCGCGGTAATGCACCTCCAAAACTTCTTCCTTGAAACGTTGTCCGTGGCAGCTTTCGCAAACCAGCTTCACATCGGCCATAAACTGCATTTCAACAGTAATTTCGCCTTCGCCCTGGCACTCCTCACATCGTCCGCCATCAATATTAAAGGAAAAATGCGAAGGCTTCAGGTTATTGTTTTTTGCTGTGGACTGGTCGGAAAATAACTTACGAACTTCGTCGTAAGCCTTGGAATAAGTCACAGGATTGGAACGCGACGACTTCCCTATCGGATTCTGATCCACAAATTCAATAGCTTTTACGGTATGGTAATCGCCCCGCAGCAAATCAAACGATCCGGTACGATCGCCAACACCGTTTATCTGCTTATTCAAAGAAGCATAAAGAATATCGCGCACGAGCGTTGACTTTCCGGATCCGCTTACTCCTGTTACTACACATAAACTATGTAAAGGAAATTTCACCGATATCTTTCTGAGGTTATTCTCCCGGGCGCCGGTAACCTCAATATAATGGGACGATTTACGACGTATCCGGGGAACCGGAATTTTCTTCCTTCCGGTAAGATACTCAGCAGTCAAGCTTTTCCCCGTTTTTTCCAAATCAGTACCTGGTCCCTGGAAAACAACTTCTCCCCCATGGCGTCCGGCCATTGGGCCAATATCCACAATTTCGTGGGCAGCTCGCATAATTTCTTCATCATGTTCAACTACCAGTACCGTATTCCCGATCCGTTGCAGTTTTTTAAGAACACTTATCAAAAGATTGGTATCGCGCGGATGAAGTCCTATGCTTGGCTCATCCAGAATATATAACGATCCTACCAGACTGCTTCCCAGCGACGTTGCAAGATTGATACGTTGCGACTCCCCACCCGAAAGTGTTGCCGACAACCGATTGAGGGTAAGATATCCCAAACCGACGCTCTGCAGGTAATCCAAACGGTTTTCAATTTCAACCAGAATACGGCCGGCAATTTCCTTTTGATGTTCGGTTAATTCCAGCCCTTTGAAAAACTGGTATAACTCATCAATAGGAACTAGAACCAGTTCGGGTAATGTTTTGCCGTTTATTTTAACATACGATGCATCTTTTCTCAGGCGCGCGCCCTTGCATTCGGGACAGGTTGTCTTTCCCGAATAGCGGGACATCATCACCCGGTACTGCACTTTAAATTTCTGCTCCTCGACAAATTTGAAGAAAGCATTCAGTCCCTCGACTTTCTTATTGCCTTCCCACAAAAACTTATATTGATCGTCAGTTAAGTCGTAAACTGGCTTATGTATAGGAAAATCGAACTTGGGAGCTGATAACACGAAAGCCTCCTTCCAAACCTTCATCCCCTCTCCTCTCCAGCAGGCAACAGCATCGCCGTATACACTCAGCGATTTGTCGGGTATCACCAGATCTTCGTCAATGCCAATTACGCGACCATATCCTTCACATTTGGGGCAGGCTCCGTAAGGACTGTTAAAGCTGAACATATGTTCATTCGGCTCTTCGAATTCAATTCCATCGCGTTCAAAGCGGTTCGAAAAAATTTTAACCTGCTGTGGTTCCAAATCCAATGTCTTGATAATGCACGATCCGTTTCCTTCGGCATAAGCAGTCTGAACCGAATCGGCAAACCGCGACACCGCATCATCGTCCTTACTTACACGAATACGATCAATAATAATGTTAACTTCCGCATTCGCATCCAGCTTCGATCTCTCTTTCAGGATATCTTCGAGTTTTACGATGTTGCCGTTAAATTCCATCCTGGTAGTTCCCTGACTCAACAAAAGCTCCAGGTAATCATGGAAATTGCTATCCAATTTATGGGCAACCGGACTTAAAATCAGCAACGACGTTCCCTCGTCAAACGACAAAATGTAATCAACCACATCGGTTACCGAATCGCGCTTTACAATATCACCGGATATGGGCGAATATGTCACTCCGGCGCGTGCATATAACAGTTTCAGATAATCGTAAACTTCGGTTGAGGTACCAACTGTTGAACGCGGATTACGGGTATTCACCTTTTGCTCAATGGCAATGGCCGGTGGTATACCTTCGATAAAATCGACATCGGGCTTATTGATACGACCCAGGAACTGACGGGCATACGACGACAAACTTTCAACATAACGCCTCTGACCTTCGGCATAAATGGTATCGAATGCAAGCGAGGATTTTCCGGATCCACTTAAACCAGTTAAAACAACCAGTTTATTTCGTGGGATATTGAGAGAAATATTTTTCAGGTTATTAACACGCGCCCCGCGGATGATAATGCTATTTTTAAAACTTCTTTCTTCGGGCATTTACAATTTATTAACAAGAATTTTTGAAAAAACAAAGATAATTGTTTTGAAATAAAATCTTTTTTGATTTACTTGCCAAAGAAAGATAATTTTTAACCCATTAAAAATAAGGAGAATAGCCTATAGATTACATTTCTACTCTTGATAAACAAAATTTAAGGAGGTAGATTTGAAAACACAATTATTAACCGATAACGAACTGGTAGTTATGTTCGTTAATGGTGACACACAGGCTATTGAAACACTGATTCACCGCTACAAAAACAAAGTTTACACTTACATCCTGTTAACCGTACGAGACCAGCAACTAGCTGAAGATATTTTTCAGGATACATTTCTCAAAGTAATAAAATCGCTCACCGAAGGCCGGTACCAGGAAAACGGTCGTTTTTTACAATGGGTAATGCGTATAGCACACAACCTTGTAATAGACTACTATCGTCGCGAAAAGCAGATGAACACTGTTAGCAGCGAGAAGTACGAATTCGACCTGTTTAACTCACAAAAATTCTCGGATCAGACAATCGAAGATGAAATTATCGATTTCCAGATTACAAAAGACATTCGCCGCCTGGTGGATGAATTACCGGCTGATCAGAAAGAAATTATTTTACTGAGACATTATGGTAACCTGAGCTTCAAGGAAATTGCCGACCAGACCAATGTAAGCATTAACACCGCCCTTGGCAGAATGCGGTATGCACTTATCAATCTCAGAAAAATAATAAAGGACAATAATATTTCTCTAACAAAATAACCTTGTTGGAATAATAATAAATAAAACCGGGCGTTTTACAGTTACATCAATCGTAAAACAGCCTATGAAAATTTCTACCCTTTATTACTTTATTACCAGCGTTCCTTCAGAAAAAATCCCTGCATCTTTTCTGGAGGAAGTTTCTTTGCTTTCTTTTCCTGAAGTAAAAAAATACCTCGACTCCGAAGAAAAGAAAGTTCCCGATTCCCTGGTAGATAAAATTATTGCAAAAAGCAAAGCTTAATAAAAAACCGGAAGTGTTTTATCCAACTTCCGGTTTTTTTATTTACATTTGTGATATCATTTTGATATTATATTTATACTAATATGAATTAACCATGAAAAAAGAATCTCTACTCAAACCAGTTTCGGGCTACCTGATGGTAGTAATTATTATTCTGTTATTGGCTTCTGTTGTTTCCGGTTTTATTTACGGATACAATATTATTGCGGCAATACTTAGCTTCATAACTGTATTTCTGGCGTCAGGAATTTTTGTAGTTCAACCGAATCAATCGGCAGTGATGGTGCTTTTTGGTTCCTACAGCGGTACAGCGAAAGAAAATGGTTTTTTCTGGGCCAATCCTTTTTATGTTAAAAAGAAGATTTCGCTCCGTGCGCGGAACTTTAACTGCGAACCAATTAAAGTAAACGATAAGGTAGGAAACCCAATCATGATCGGACTTGTGCTTGTATGGCGCGTTCGCGACACTTTTAAGGCTGCTTTTGAAGTTGATAACTACGAACATTTTGTTGTGATCCAGTCGGAAGCTGCACTTAGAAAACTTGCAGGAATTTATCCCTATGACAACTTTGAAATGGAAGACGCCGTGGTTACGCTCAGGGCGGGAACGGATGAAGTAAACGAAAAGCTTGAAGAAGAGCTGAAAGAACGTTTGAACATTGCCGGAATTGAAGTGATTGAGGCAAGAATAAACCAACTTTCCTATTCTTCGGAAATAGCAGGGGCTATGTTAAGAAGACAACAAGCTACTGCAATCATTGCAGCCCGTGAAAAGATCGTGGAAGGTGCTGTAGGAATGGTAGAAATGGCGCTTCATCAACTTTCGGTGAAAGAAATTGTTAATCTGGACGAAGAAAAGAAAGCTGCTATGGTCAGCAACCTGATGGTAGTTCTTTGCTCCGAAGATTCTGCACGACCAATCATTAACGCAGGCACTCTGAATCATTAATTCTCTTTATGGCAAGTAAAAAACCTTTTGTTTTACGCATTGAGTCTGATAAGATGGATGCCCTCGAAAAATGGGCTGCCGATGAATTCCGTAGCATCAACGGTCAGTTGGAATGGATTATTGACAGAGCTTTGCGTGAATCGGGCAGGTTACCAAAACGAAAAACAGACGACAAAACATTAAATTCTGCAGAAAATGACAATTAAATACAAATGCCCGAAATGCTCGAATTCGCTTTACGAAATAGATGAATTCCGTGCGGTAGGAGGCTTCTGGACAAAAGTGTTCGACATTCAGAACAAACGTTTTACAACCGTTACCTGTACCAGGTGCAAATACACCGAGATTTACAAAATTCCAAGCAGTCAGCTCGGTAATGTCTTCGACTTTATTACCGGTTAACAGTTGTTTATAAAAGAAATGGCATGGCAGGCTACAACACCGGCAGTTTCGGTACGTAGTCTGCTTTCGCCTAACGATATTCCTTTGTATCCTTTACTGGTTGCCATCAGAAATTCTTCTTCAGTAAAATCACCCTCCGGACCGATTAAAATCACATAACTTCCTTGCCGGGAAAAACCATTACCAATAAACACCTTCTCCCCTTCCCCACAATATGCAATTCCTTTTTCTGCATTGGTTTCCTGAAGTAAAAACTTTTCGAATTTCACCATTTCGTTCAGCACCGGATGATAAGCTTTCAGCGATTGTTTCATGGCCGACTCCACAATGCGGTTCAACCGATCGGTATTCACGTTCCTTTTCTCGGTCCGTGAGCAATTCAGAGGAGTAATTTCGTCAACTCCAATCTCAATAGCTTTCTCTATAAACCACTCGAACCTGTCGACACTCTTAAGCGGCGAAATAGCCATGTGTAACCTGTAATTTCTCTGCTCGAAATTTTCGGTAACCTTATCCAACTTAAGGATACAATGCTTTGGATGAGGCTCGAAAATAATCCCTTCGAACAACTTACCCTTTCCATCGACTACATATACCGGATCGCCCTGTTTCATGCGCAAAACCCTAACAACATGTTTCGATTCCTCTTCGTGTAAAGGAAAAAAGCCTAACTGGCAATTGGGAGCATAAAATACCTGCATTGCTTTTTTTTCTGCGAATATAAATAAGTTTGAAGGATGAAAGATTAGAAAGGTAACGATGTTTTGACATTATTGAGGAAACTCAAGTAGTTATTTCCCTTTCAATGGTTCATAAAAACTTTAATACATTGATAAAGCTGAAAGTTTATTTTACTCCGAAAAATATTCCATAAAATCGTTTACAAAATCCCTGATATATTTTTTGGGTTCGTCGGTTTTCCTGATCACAAGGTAGTGGTTTCTTTTCAGGCCTTTCGTTCCTATTTTCTTAAACCCAATATCGGCGGACAGGGTAAATGACTTTAGGGCCCATTTGGGCATGCAAATCATACCCATATTGGCGTTTACCATTTCCAACGCTACTTCGGTAAGCGGAACTGCCAATATTTTCATGGGATGGACTTTGTTCGGCTTCAAAAAATGCTGGTAAACTGACACGGTTTCCAAAGGAAATGAATGGATAATGAGATGCGCATCTGCAAAATGATGTGGTTCCAGGTGATTATATCGGTTCAGATCATTTTCCCTGTGCATGATGGCAAAAATCTCATCTTCCATAATTTTAATGTAGACGAGATCGTCTTCGGCCGTTTTCTCGGTAACAATAGCAATGTCTATGTTGTTCGTTAAAATTTGATTAATGGCCTGGTGCGTGGCTTCAAGAACCAGGTTAACACTAATGCCGGGGGACAGCAGTCCCATCTTTTGAATAAAAGCCGGCAATCCCTGGTAGAACGAATAGCACTCGGTGCTAATCTTTATGTTGCCCACCGATCCGTTTCTGATATTCTGAATGTTCTTAAAGCCCGCATCGATGCTGTTAAGAATTTCATTCCCAACTTTATAGAGTTCCTCGCCTTCGTCGGTAAGCTCCCACTTGTTTCGTGTTCTGTGAAACACCTTAAAACCGAGCTGCTCTTCTAATTCCCTCAATTGATGGCTCAATGCCGATTGCGTTAAATACAACTTTTCCGAAGAATTGGCAATATTTCCTTCGGTGGCAATAGCTCGTATCAGTTTAAAATATTTAATTTCCATACATACAAATTAACCTATAAAATTCACAAATTCAATGTAGGTTTGGGGCTTGCGTGCACCAGCCATTGAGTGTTTTAAATTTCATCAATTATTCAGATCAACATATACAAAAACCGTTGCTGAAAATATTTCAACCTAGCGGTCAATATTTCTCAATTTAAAAATTAAGAGAACATCTCTGCCGGGGCTATTTTTATATCAAATATAAATGATAAGACGATATGAACAAACAGGTTGAATTTTATGAAAGTAAGCTTGCATACGAGATGGATCCTTCCGATCTGTTTGATGCATTAAACAATAACGAAAGAATCGTAGTAGTGGATACCCGCCAGGCGTTTGGTTATGAAAAAGAACATATCCCCACCGCCATCAACCTGCCGCACAGGGAGATTAACGAAACCACTACCCGCCATCTCGACAAGGAAAAAACCTATATATGCTACTGCGATGGAATTGGTTGTAATGCCTCCACCCGTGGCGCTCTGAAGATGGCAAAGCTGGGCTTTACGGTGAAAGAACTGATTGGCGGCATAGAATGGTGGAAATACGACGGCTACGCTACTACCGGAACAAACGCAATAAAAGGCGCAGAAGTGCAATGTGCGTGTTAGCGGGTTTATGTTTAACAATTAGCTCCTGTTTATTTTCTTTTCATCTCAAACACTTCCATATTCCTGATGTTTTTACCGTCAATCTCGAACCGTAAGGCAGTTTTAACGTTATGGAAACCTGAGTTACCAGCCGCCCCGGGATTAAGATATAACAGGTTGTATTTTTTATCATTCATCACCCGGAGGATATGAGAATGGCCGCATATAAATAACTGAGGTCTTATTTCGGAAAACAGTCGAATTACATTTTTTTCGTAGTGGCCGGGATAACCGCCAATGTGGGTCATTAAAACCAGCACTTCTTCGCATGTAAATACTTCACTTACTTTATACCGGAGGCGAACGTCGTATCCATCGATATTACCAAAAACTGCTTTAAAAGGCTTGAATTGTTCGAGTTTTTCGGCAGTTTCGACATTGCCGATATCCCCGGCATGCCATATCTCGTCGCAGTCTTTAAAGAATTCGTATAGCCTGGGTTCCAGACTGCCATGTGTATCGCTCAAAACGCCAATCTTCTTCATCTCTAAAATTAAAATGCAAGGACTAAGATAAAACTAATCCTTGCATTCATTGCAAATTAACAGCTTTTACTGTATTTCCTGTACCGGTGCATCGTCTTCTTCCTGTTTAGGTTCTTCTTTCTTTTCAGGAGGCTTGGTCTCTGCCGGGGGTTGTTTTACCTCATCCTTAGGAGCCTGTTGTTGCTTATCAGGAGTTTTTGCTGCCGGGGTTTTGGTTTCGGGAGTCTTCCCTCCTACCGATGTCTTACTGCCTGGCGATTTTGCCGTTTCAGTTTTAGCCGGAGCAGGTTTCGTATCCTGAGTTTTTTTAGCAGGAACAGGTGTAGATTTGGACGGCTGCATATTTGCAGGAGCTGCTTTGGGTGTCCTTGGAATGTTATCAGCGGGCAATTCGAGTTTTTGTAACCGGCTCTGATACTGCCGTCTGAAATTACCCCATTTAGCATCCGACGCTACCATGTAAATATAAGGTGTTTGGCCACTGGTTACGTCCATCTGCCGGTCTTTGTTCGGAAGCTTCCGGATATGATCGTTTAACTTTTCTTCGGACGATATTATTTGCATCACCCCACGGGTATAGCCAAAATAGAACCAGTTGTTATCGTCGAGTTTAAGGTAAACATCCATAATGTCTCCCGAACGCTTCTTAAACACTTCAATATATGCGTCCACTACCCGGTTGATCTGTACCGTACCCATACTTCCGATTCCCACTTTTCCAATGTAATAATAGGAGTTCGACTCATCGTCCCAGGTAAGTTTGGTATGCGTAAAAGTAATGGTATGGGTAAGTTCCGGAGGATAAACTTTAACAAAACCAAACAGCTTAAGCTCGTCGTGATAAGCTTTGGAACCTTTCTCCCCAAGCAATTCATTCATACCCCGAACATAAGTTTTGGTACCCATGTTAATACCCTCTAGTCCCGGGAAGCTGTCAATTTTATTTGCAATAATATTAAGCGAAACGGGGTCGAGCATAAAGTCCATGCCCGTCATAAAGTCGAGATTGGTAATTTTAGGCACGATCTCATGGGTTGCATTACCAACAGTTGTAAGTTTAAGTTGTCCTAAATCCACCCCGAGATTGAGCTTACCTTCACCGTAAATAGTACATTCGTCGCGGTGAATGCTCAGGAAATTACCCGGACTGTTATGATCCTGTAATTTCTCGTTCGATGCAATATTATAAGTGCTCGAGTCTTTATCATAAATAAGGTACCCCTCGGCTGTGGTAACGGGTATATCTGCATAATTCCTCTTGTAAGTCAAAAATGCCGGGTAAATATGAATTGAATCGTTTGCGACCATTACCCCCGAAATGATTTTATTACGATTGATATTGATAGGTTCAGCCGGCATTGGAATCATTACTTTTTTAGGATCGATCACACTTTCGAACGATACCCACTGAGGTTGAACTCTGTCGCAATCGACTTTAATATGGGCAGCTCCGTCGAAATTGAGAAGTTGTTCATTGGCGCTCAGCTCCACTTTCCCTTGAAAATCGAAGTAAGGACTAAGTGTAAAATTATCGCTTTCGAGAATACTGGCTTCTGCAACAGTTTGTTGTGCTGTATCCACTTTTATTTCTTTAAATTTAATAATCTGTGGTCTTTCGGCCTCATCAACATATGTATATTCACCTTCGCCTGCGTATTTTTTACGTCCGTAAATATTTATGGACGCCATTCTGAAGGTGTGATATTTTGTCTGATAGTTTGTTACAACAGTTGCTTTGTATAGGGTTTTCATAATACCACCCTCTTCAACCGTAACTTTACCATCCGAAGTATATACAATAGCATCGGCTACTCTTAGTAACTTAACGTTGCTTGCGTTAAGCAGATTCTTTTCGTAATCGTAAACGGCAACCGGGGAAACAAAACTGAGAGAATCCTGATTTTTGTTTACCGAAATATAACGTGGCCCCTCCGGTTCTTCGCTGAACCTGTATGGGAATTGAGAAGCCAGTCCCGAATCTTCTTTTTTCTTGGTCTTCTGAGCGGTCATCTCAAGTGTTTTATCAGTCATATCCCACTTAAAATGATCAAGATAGCTTATGTATTTATTTTCGGGAAACTCTACAAGGGTATAGTCCTCATTGGAGGTAAAGTCGCCTTTTTGTGTCGTAAAATCGATGTGAGACTTTACATTCTTAGTTAACACTGTAAAACCTTCCTTTTGAAGAGATCGCAGATTGAAAGAGGCTGTATCTGCATCAAAAATATTACTCTTGTACTTAAATTCGTTCGATGCCAGAACTGCCGTTTTCAGGTCCATGGTACCTGAGCCATTCAATCCTTTTGGTTTTAGCTTCAACGTCCCAGTCAGAATGGTATTCTCATTGAACATTTTGAAAGGATCTTTAGTTTGTGCTATCAGCATCTCCTCCTTCCCGGGAAGCCAGTGAACCTTATTTTCGGAGGATGTAACCTGCGGAAATTCAACTCCGGCTATTGCTTTCTTTTCCATTACAAAATTATCAGCAAAGGTGTTCATGGAATCGGGGTAGAAAACATAATCCTTGGAGTTCATAGTGGACGATAGATGATTCAGTTTACCATTTGCATGAAGACCGTCGTTACTTAACTGAATATCGGCATATAATCTGCCCTTCCCACCATAAACAGGCATGCCATCCTGTGCTGAATTAATTTTAAACCCAAGTGAATAATCCGGTTGAAGATAGAGAGACTGTGTTAAGGTTGGCAATATGCCTGCCGATTCGAACTTCCCTTTAAAAACCATCCCTTCTTTCCTGAAGTTATCCAGACTATCGAGCATAAACGGATCAAGTTCAAAATAGAATTTGTCTTTGGGATAAACCCCCTTCTGAATTTCAGATGAATTATAATAAACAAAGGAATTTTCGCGACTCGTAAACAATGGATAGGCTGGGTAGTTATACCGTCCGGATTTGTTTTCAGGTTTGTCAATCACCAAATCGCCCGTTAGATGCTGAATTACATTACGCACATTGCGGGTTAGCGGACGACCGAAATTATCAATTTCACCAGTAAACACTTTAATTTGAACTGAATCGACATTCTGTAGATTAATTTTAAAATTAGGATAATCGAAAAATAAATTGCTTCCGTAAAAAGTAAATAAACCCGCATCTACCTTTCCATTGAACTGAAAACTGCGGTTTCGCTTTAAAGTAATCTGCTCGTTGGTAGGATAAATAACCACATTTTGTGAGTCGGAAACAAAGATTCTGGGAATCCCGTTAATAATAATATCGAAGGTCTCGGTATTGAGTATAGCATTATTTAATGGAGCCTGTGTGGATGAATTTAAGTCTAAAACATCAAAATCAATTTTTCCGGTACTGGAATCGAGGTAATCGTATAAGCGCTTTTTTAATTTAACTACATCGGTCTGAATGTTATAAAAAATAAAACCCTCTTTTGCCATCGCCATCAAAACCTGCCTGATCTGATGAATACTTTTATTACGGTATTCGGCAAAGTTTTCAGCTTTAAACATATCCGATTTTATCAAACGGCTATATTTCCTAAGTGCCACAAGGGGGTGTATATCATCAATACCTTGCAGTGCTTCAAATTGAGGTTGATTGTAAAAATTCTGGGAAAGAAACCTTGCATTTCCAATGGTAGATCCCCTGGCCATGGTTAAGTTGATCAATGGCTGGTCAATTTTCCACGAAAACAGCTCAAAGTCCATGTCAACCTTATGATAAGAATTTGAATATAAACTGCGCGAAGAATAATCTCCGGTGCGCAGGAGATTGATTTCCTTTTGCTTAACCAGATACGAAAAGTTAACATCCGAATGATAAATAGAATCATCTTCAAGATGCAGCAGGGCCCTCGTATTTATGCCTGTAATTCTGTCGTGGCGGAAAACGAAGTATTTCGATTTTACCTGCATCACTTCCCTTCCCTTGTTAGAAATGGCAATAACAGCATCTTCAACATCAGAACCTGAACCAACTACTTTAGCACCACGCATGGAGAATCCTCCGTCGTAGTCAATACCCGGATAAAGCTGATTTAGCTTGTATCTTTTATTATAAGAATCGAACTGGGGATAGTCGGCATCTTCGGGTTTAGGAACCGGAACAACCTCGTGGTGAAGTTTTCCTAATATAGGTTGAGGAAAATACTGTTTATGAGTAAAGGAAACCGAATCGGCATCAAACTCCGACTTCTTCAAATCGATTCTGTAATTCTTTAGAACTGCATTAGCCTGATCGGGACTATAACCAGCCCTTTCCCAGGTAACACGCCCTCCTTTACCATACCACCTGTTTTCTATAGGATTCAGAACGCCTTCAGTTCCAAGAATTATAATACTGTCGCGCCGTGAATAGCAAATTAAATCGGCTCTGGCAAATTTAACTGTAATACCTGAGGTATCAGTATTGAATTTAAAGTCAACATTTGATAGTTTCCACTGCACGGAACTGGTTTCGGAAATACTTCCATGCTGTGCCAGAGTAATGGAAAAATTCATATAGTTTGTAAAAGCGGTAAGCGTTTTTGTCTTTTCCAACAGGTAAAAAATTCCCTCTAACCATTCTGCAAAAGAATTTTCAAAAGCATTGTTTTTTTTAATCTCGAGCAAACTCGTCATCAAAATCTTGAAATGGGGATTTCCTCTGGCTTTCTTTTGAAGCATAAGGTTCGACAGGTCCATGATGGATTTTTTCTGCTCATCGGAAAAGGATCCCGACTTCCAAGCATCAGAAAAACTTTTTAGAATAAATTCTTCCTCACTGGTAAAATTACCATTTCCCATAGCCACATTTAACTCACTGGGAAATTTTTCGGCTTCACCAGAAAACGAAAACTTCTGGGGCTGAGCCATAACACTAATTTTTAATGCTATAAAGAACAATATCAGGATCAAATGCTTCATAAAGCCAGTATTAATTAACTTATCCGCCATCCATTTTTTACGGGTATAGCCAATATACGGAACCAAACCTAAATGGTCCGAAAATAAAACGTTAAAAAAGCAAAAACTTATTTGTTTAAGCTCTAATAAAGTTAATAAATTACTGTTATTCCTTTATAAAACGGGCAGCAATCCAGCTATTTTTTTCGATATGATTTTTATATTTTAAGCCATAAAGTTCTGCTGCATCGCGTACATGATCAAGATCGTTATGGTAAATACCGCTGATAAGTATAATTCCGCCGGGTTTCAACGATCGTGCATATGCATTCATATCGTTTACAAGAATGTTGCGGTTTATATTGGCAAGTATAATATCAAATTCTTTGCCGGCAAGCAACTCTGCTCCACCATGAAGCAATTCGTAATGTTCAATTTTATTGAGCTGGAAGTTCTCGGCTGCATTGGATACAGCCCATTCATCAATATCAATAGCGGTTACATCAGTAGCACCCTGTTTTTTTGCCATGATGGCAAGAACTCCGGTTCCGCACCCCATATCCAACACTTTTTTACTTTCAAAGTCCAAACTCAGCATGGTTTTTATCATTAAAGCAGTGGTAGAATGATGGCCGGTACCAAACGACATTTTTGGGTCAATCAAAATTTCAAAGGGGTACTCAGGCAAGTTCTGATGGAAGGAGGCCCTGATTAAAACTGTATTGTATATTAAAACCGGATTGAAATGCTTCTCCCACTCGGCATTCCAGTTTTGCTGTTCAATTTTTTCAATTTGCCAGTTGACTTTTCCAAATTCTTCAGGAATTTCTTTAATGAATTCTTCAAGATTTGTTTGGTTATAAAAGTTCTCAGGAATATATGCTTTTATTAATTTTTCTTCTTCGTCGAACGATTCAAATCCAATTTCGCCTAAACCGGTAATTAAATAGGCTGAAAGCAAGTCCTGAGTTTCGGTAATTAAATTACAGGTTAGTTCAATGTAGTACATAACGAAAAGGATTGAGAGATTATCTATAAAAAAATTAACTGTTTAGCAGTTGTAACCCCGCTAAACAGTTAAGCAATATTATCGGAGAATTAAAAAGCTGTAATAATTCCTAAAAATTCAGTAGCTACTAATGCAGCACCACCAATTAATCCACCGTCAACATCTGGATTTGCAAATAATTCTTTAGCGTTCGAAGCTTTGCAGCTTCCACCATAAAGGATAGAAGTTTCATCGGCTACAGCCTTACCATATTTGGCAGCAACAGTTTCGCGGATGAATTTATGCATTTCCTGTGCCTGATCAGAGCTGGCAGTTTTTCCTGTACCTATAGCCCAAACTGGTTCATAAGCCAGTACTACATTTTTAAATTCTTCGGCAGTAAGTTCGAACACGCCATTAACGATCTGAGATTTCACAACATCAAAATGTTTAGCTGATTCGCGTTCTTCCAAAACTTCGCCAATACAAAATATTGGTTTCAATCCATTAGCTAAAGCAAGTTTAACTTTCTTCAGAAGAATGGCATCGGTTTCACCATAATACTGACGACGTTCGGAGTGACCGATAATAGCATATTCAGCACCTGTAGATTTAATCATGGATGCAGAAACTTCACCAGTGTAAGCGCCACTTACTTCAGCAGCACAGTTCTGTGAAGAAACGCTGATTTTAGATCCTACAGCTTTTTTAACTTCAGTAATGTGAGTAAAAGGTGGAGCTAAAATAACTTTTACTTTGCTACCGGATAATTCTGATACAAGTTTATCGATTTCCTTGGCCAGTTCTACACCTTCCTGCAGGTTCTTATTCATTTTCCAGTTACCTGCTACTATTTTTTGTCTCATTCTTATTAATTTTTTGGTTCAAAAATAAAGGCCTAAAAGTACAAAAAACAGGAATAAGTAAGAAGCATTTCGTAAAAAGTAATTGAACTGTTGAATTATAGTGGGTTCAGGAATATTGAACTAATTAAGTCGTATTCGTGGATCGAGCAGGGAATAAGCAATATCTACAAGGAAATTTACAATAATAAAAATAACGGAAATGGTCAGTACGCACCCCAGCACAAGTGGCAGATCAAAATTTCCCAGAGCATCAACAACTACATACCCAAGTCCTTTCCACCCAAAAATATATTCGATAAAAACCACACCAGCCATCATGGAGGCAAACCATCCGGAAATTGCTGTAACAACAGGATTTAATGAATTGCGCAAAGCATGCACCCAGATCACGCGGTTCTCACTTAATCCTTTTGCCCTGGCTGTGCGGATGAAATCCATACTAAGCGTATCGAGCATCGAATTTCGTGTTAATTGAACAATCACTCCCAGAGGACGCATTCCAAGGGTAAAAACAGGAAGTATCAGGTTCTTCCATTCGTAACGGATCCCTTCTCCAAAATCGTCCATCACCATCCAGTTTCCTGTAAGGTTCAAACCTGTATATTTTCCTAAAACATAAGCAAACAACCAACCCACAAGTATAGCAGCAAAAAATGATGGAAGCGAAACACCAATGGTCGAAAACACAATGGTAGTCCTGTCGAACCATGTATTTTTGTAGATGGCCGAAAGAACTCCGAGTATAATTCCGAAAATACTGGCAAAAACTATTGCCATTAAAGCAAGTATAAGTGTATTAGGCATGGTTTCGGTGATAATACCTGCTACGGTTTTGCCGCTTTGATAAGAGCGTCTTAAGTAGGGATATTTTAAAACAACAATTTTATTGGTGAAGGATACAATTTTAGCAGAAGGTTTATAAATAGTTTCGTCGAAATAAAAGTAATCGCTTTCTTTAAGAGAATGGACAGAAACCGGAGAGAGATCGTTGAGATACTTCAAATACTGTTTCCACTTTGGCTGATCCAATCCCAGATCCTGACGTATGGCCTTAAGGGATGCTTCATCGGCCCGTTGACCCAGCATCATTCTTGCCGGATCGGCAGGAAGATAAAAGAAGAGCAGAAAAATAAGGCTTACCACTCCCCACAAAACCACAATACTATATAAAAGTTTCTTTATTGTAAATCCAAACACTTACTATCCCTTTATTTTATTCCTGAACAAAGCCAATAATGCTACAGAAAGCAGAAACACAGTTATAAACAGGAAATTCATTTTATTGTTATCCATCGTCCTGAATTTATTCAATTGCTGAGACATCATATTTCCTTTAACAAATTGCACTCCCGGCAAATCGTTAAAATGCCATTGTCCCATAACAACTCCTTCTTTAATCAGAACTAATCCGGGATTGGACCGGATAATAGTTTTCAGAGTAGTTTTATCAGTTGAACAAAATGGAAACTTCAAGTCCAGGGCTTTCTTATAAGATGCAGCATAATCGAAAGGAGATGCCGTGAGGCAATAAAAACCATATCCACGTTTCGAGGCTTCTTCGGCCATTGCTGAAGCTATTAACATTCCATCCTTATCAGCTTTTCGCAGTTCGGTGGAAACAAGTAAAAAAGTAAAGCTACTGCTTGATATAATAGAATCAGTTATATCAGCTCCAGCTTCGGTGGTAATTGAGAAGTCATGAATAGGAGGTTCATAGCCTTTCGAAATCTCTTCTTGCTTGGTTTCTACCCACACCCAGGTTGAATCGTTCCACGGATAGTTTTCAGATGTAAATTCTTTAACTATCCCATCTTTTTTATAAAGAAAAGTTGTTTTAAACTGAGGTGCAGGAGCACCTTCGGGTATCTCCATTCCGGCTCTTATGTCCGCACCAACATGGTAAGGTCTGAAATCGATAATGGGTAGGTGATTTACACAATATACAAAAACATAAGCGATGGCTAAAGTATAAACTCCAATAATTCCCCATTCGTAAGCAGGTTTAAACATGGGTAAATACCTGTCTCTCTGCCAAAAAACGATAATAGCCGGAACTATCAGAACCAGGTTTTTATAAAAAGTACCCCAATTTGATAATTTAATGGCATCGCCAAAACAGCCACAATCTGTTACCGGATTTGCAATGGCAATATAAAATGTAAGAATTGTAAAAAACGACATAAACAGAAGACCAGCCCAGGCAGTAATCTTCATTCTCAATCCAATGAACAGACAAACACCAATAATCAGCTCGCCTGTCGAAACCAGGATACCGAGAATCATAGTCAATGCCTGCATCTCGGGTAGGCCAAACGATTCAAAGTACTCGGAAAGTTTGATTCCAAATCCGTGAGGATCGATTCCTTTTACAAACCCGGAGAATATAAAGACCATTCCCAGGAAAATTCTTGAAAAAATACGCACTGCTTTCATGATTAACGAGTCAATGTATTTTCAATTAAAGGTTTCAGTTTCGAGAAAATTTCTGCAGGAGAAAGCATTTCCGAATTATTTCTGCTGCAATCCAGTCTTATAAACGAGGGTTCATTGGCTAAAGTTAAGTAAACTTCACGTACTTTTTGCTGAAAATCAAGATCTTCTTCATGGATATCGCGCATGCCCTGCAGATATTCACGCTCGTTGCCAGTTCTGTTTTCAGTAAGTTTTCTTGAAGTAAACATAAATGGCACATCAAAAAATACGTTTAGTACCGGCCTTGGTAAATTATAATAACCGAATTCTAGGTCGAGTATCCACTTTTTCAATTTTTCTTTTTCTTCGGCATTCTCCACTTTTGCGCATTGATAGGCAATATTGGAATATACATACCTGTCTAGAATAACAATATTGCCGTCATTAATCCATTGTAGCAGCATTTTTCGGGCGTCCTGCCGGTCCTCGGCATAAATCAGTGCCACCAGGTATGGATTTACAGATTTATTGTCGCCAAATTCTCCTCTTAAAAACCGTGCTACCAAATCACCGAATATTCCACCTTCTACTCTCGGAAAATGAAGATACTTAAACGGAAGATTGCGCTCATTTAAATATTCTTTTAACAAATTAACCTGGGTTGATTTTCCAGCTCCGTCTAAACCTTCTATTACAATAACACTCATAATTTATTTGTATCTGTGTTGAATCAGCCAGATTCACTAATTTTGAAAAATTTTTCCTGATGGAAGCCAAAGATACATTTTTTTCAAAAAAGCAAACCCTCAATATTCAGGGGAAGCTAATTTCGCCTTCGTTTCCGGTGGTTATGGGTATTGTTAATATTACACATGATTCCTTTTATTCCGGGAGTCGTGCAACTACTGAAAGTGAAGTTTTAAAACGTTGTGAGCAGATAATATCAGAAGGTGGTGAGATTATTGACATTGGCGCTTATTCCTCCCGACCCGATGCTGAAGATATCAGTACCGAAGAAGAAAAGAAACGGCTTGCCGGAATTCTTGGAAAAATCAGAAAAGAATTTCCTTCTGCCATACTTTCAGTGGATACTTACCGGTCGGAGGTAGCCTCCATGTCTGTGAAAGAGTTTGGCGCCGATATGATCAATGATATTTCGGGTGGTACTCTTGATGGTGCTATGTTCGAAACAATTGCCTCACTGCATGTTCCTTATATTTTAATGCATATGAAAGGAACCCCTCAAACCATGAAGAACTTAAATCAGTACAACAATCTTATACACGATATTTTGTTGTTTTTCGCTGAAAGGGTCAACATTTTGAAACAATTGGGAGTAGCCGATATTATAATCGATCCGGGATTTGGTTTTGCCAAGAATATCGCCCAAAACTTCCAGTTACTATCTGGTCTGGAAAAGTTCAATTACCTTAATCTGCCTGTTCTTGCGGGATTATCGCGAAAATCCTTCATTTATAAAACATTGAATCAGACCCCTGAAGAGGCTTTGGCCGGAACGATTTCAATGAACACAATTGCTTTATTAAAGGGTGCTGATATTCTGCGGGTTCACGATGTTAAGGAGGCAAAGGAATGTGTACGACTATTCAAAGCCTATAATCAGCAGACTGATAAAAATTAAATTTGTACTTTTGAAAAAAGCTTAGCTTATGGATTCTTTTATTACCCTTCGGTGGTTGGATGTTTTTGATATAATGCTGGTTGCATTTCTCATGTATCAGATTTATATCCTCATAAAGGGTACAGTCGCAATTAACATATTTATCGGAATTTTTTCAATTTACATGGTTTGGCTTGTCGTAAAGGCTTTGAATATGCAGCTTTTGGGCTCTATTCTGGGACAAATCATCAGTGTTGGGGTTATTGCTTTGATCATTCTTTTTCAGCAGGAAATCCGTCGCTTTTTGTTGATGCTCGGTAGCAGGTATTTGTCCCAATCTGTCGAAAAAATGCTGAACCTGAACATTGCTGAAACCCCAAATGTAAAAATCAAGCAAATTGCCCGTGCATGTTCACATTTATCCGATCACAAAGTAGGTGCACTGATTGTTATTTCACGTAAATCGTCTCTTTCGCTTTATTCGGAAACTGGCGACATATTAAATGCAGATACTTCAAGCAGATTACTCGAAAGTATTTTTAACAAGAACAGTCCACTGCACGATGGAGCGGTAATAATCGCAAACGATAAGATTCATGCCGCCAGGTGTATACTGCCGGTTTCAGAAAATATTGACCTCCCGGCCCATTTCGGACTTCGGCACAGAGCTGCACTAGGGGTTACCGAGCATACTGATGCAATAGCCATAATAGTCTCAGAAGAAACAGGAAGCATATCTATAGCCGATTCAGGAAGAATTGAACATGAACTTTCCAGAGAATCGCTTATGCAATTTCTCGAAAAAGAATTTCAGCAACAAAAATTTAACTGATTTATTCCTGATCCATCATTCTGCGACGACGGCGTTTAAGGAAAGTCGCCTTGTTCTCCTGACGACGTAACAAACGCTCAATATTCTTTTGATGAGTAAATAGTAAGAGAATTGAAACTGTCATAGAGAATATAACCAGAGAAGGAATTGAGGTTTTAAATACAAACATCACCAGAATTGGAAATGTGAAACCTGCAATCATTGAACTTAGAGAAACGTATTTCGTTATAAAAAGTGTTAGCAGAAATATTCCAAAGCAGACAAGAGTTGGATAAGGATGTATTGCCATTACCAAGCCAAATAATGTAGCCACACCTTTACCTCCTCTGAACTGAGCAAAAACAGGAAATATGTGACCTAATACGGCCGAAATACCTAAAACAAGCTGAAGATTAACAAAGTCTGCAGTACGTGGAACCAGAAAATACGAAAGATGAACCAGATTAACCGCTAAAAAGCCTTTTACCATATCCATTACAAACACAACCAATCCCGGTTTTAATCCCAGTACTCTAATAGTATTGGTGGATCCGGCATTCCGGCTACCATGCTCACGCACATCAACGCCGTAAAATGTTTTACCGATCCAGACTGCCGAGGGTATAGAACCCAGCAGATAAGCACCCATTACCATCAAAACATCAACTATCCAATTCATCAGTCCAACAATGTTAATATTTTGTTAATAAACTACAAAGTTATAAATTAAAGTTATAAAAAAACAAATACAGAAGGATTAGAAATAGATTATAAAACAAAACTGCCTCTATTTGAGGCAGTTTATGTTATATAATCAGAGTATTATTATGCTTTCTGAAGTCTCTCAACAAGTTTAGTCTGCTGATCTTTCATTGCTTTGGGCAGGTGATCACCAAACTTAGCATAGTGCTCATTGATAAGTTCGAGTTCTTCGTACCATTTTTCTTTATTAACATCCAGAAGTTCAGGCATATTTTTGTCAACACCATTCAATCCGGTTGTATCAATGGCATCGGATGTCGGAACATAACCAATAGCAGTTTCAGTTGCCTTAGCTGTGTTTTCAGTTCTTTCGAAGATCCATTTTAATACACGGATATTGTCTCCGTAACCAGGCCATAAGAATTTTCCTTCGGCGCTCTTGCGGAACCAGTTAACGTTAAAGATCATTGGTAATTTCGATTTGTCAGGTGCAGTTTCACCAATCTTCACCCAGTGCCCAAAATAATCGCCCATATTGTAGCCACAGAATGGTAACATAGCAAACGGGTCGCGACGAACACCAGCTTTGAGGCCAATAGCAGCGGCAGTTACTTCAGAACCTACAACAGATCCCATGAATACACCATGGTTCCAGTCGAAAGCCTGATAAACAAGAGGCACAGTGCTTGGACGACGTCCACCGAAAAGAATAGCCGAGATGGGTACACCTTTAGGATTTTCCCAATCTTTGTCGATAGCCGGACATTGATTTGCAGGAGCAGTAAAGCGAGCATTTGGATGGGCTACTACTTTACATTTTTCAGCATCATAAACTTCGTTGGTCCAGGTAATAGTACCAGCAGGCATATCGTGACCAATACCTTCCCACCAGATGTCACCATCGGGAGTTAAACCGGTATTTGTAAATATTGTGTTTTTGGCTGCCGATAACATTGCATTCGGATTGGTTTCCATAGATGTGAAAGGAGCTACTCCAAAGAAACCAGCTTCAGGATTGATAGCATATAAACGGCCATCTTCACCAAATTTCATCCAGGCGATATCATCACCAACAGTTTCTACTTTCCAACCCGGAATTGTAGGAATAAGCATGGCGAGGTTAGTTTTACCACATGCACTTGGGAAAGCTGCAGCAATGTACTTCTTAACACCTTGTGGATTTGTAATACCCATGATAAGCATGTGTTCAGCTAACCAACCTTGCTTTTTAGCCATGTTGGAAGCAATACGCAATGCAAAACATTTCTTTCCTAATAAGGCGTTTCCACCATAACCGCTGCCAAACGACCAGATTTCGTTAGTTTCGGGGAAGTGAGAAATGTATTTCTTTTCAATTGGAGCGCAAGGCCATTTAACATCCTTCTGACCTGGTTCAAGAGGAGCTCCAACAGTATGGATACATGGAACAAATTCTCCGTTTTCTCCGAGAACATCGAGAACGGCTTTACCCATACGGGTCATAATGCGCATGTTAACCACAACATAAGGAGAATCAGTAATTTCAACTCCTATGTGGGCAATTTTGGAACCAAGAGGACCCATGCTGAATGGAATTACATACATGGTACGACCTTTCATGCAACCTTTATACATTGCACGAAGAGTGGCTTTCATTTCTGCAGGATCTGCCCAGTTGTTAGTTGGACCTGCATCTTCTTTTTTAGGAGAACAAATATAAGTACGGTCTTCTACGCGAGCTACATCGCTCGGGTCACTTTGAAAATAATAGCTTCCAGGACGCTTTGAATCATTTAATTTAATGGCCATGCCACTTTTTACCATTTCATCAAGGAGGCGTTGGTTTTCTGCTTCTGAACCATCACACAAGTAAACGTTATCGGCTTGACACCAGTCAGCCCATTCCTTCACCCATTGATTAAGTTTTTGATTGTTTGTCATACTTTTGAATAAATTATTGTTTATATCCATTTTATGTTAAAAAACATATGGCCTTTGAAAAAGCCCAGCAAATATAAAAATTCATTTTCGAATTTGTTATAAAACAAAAAAAATATTGTTATAAAAATAACAATAGGCTGAATTGTACATCTTTATTAATATTATCCACCCTTAAATTATTAATATTCAAGCCGTATATCAGGCAATTATTTAAAGAGAACAAATAAGTTACAGATCTTACTAGTTCACGATTATTTATCTGAACAACGTTTTATTAACGCCCCTAACTTTCAATCTCATAGCAATTATGAGGTTTATAAATTCAATATTCATTCAAAATATTTGGTTTACATTATAAACTAGTTTATATTTGTATTGAATTTAAATCTAATATTATGGAAAAAGAATCAGCTATCACACCTGAAGAAAGTCTCAGAATTATATCTGAAATGATAAACAAAACAAAAGAGGAATATGGAAATAACAGTTTTTATTTCCTGCTCTGGGGATATCTAATTTCAATTGCCTGTGTGCTACAATTTTCAATTATTAAGTTTTTGGTAAGCCTTGGGTATCATACTAAAATAAGTTTAGCGTCAGCAATCCTGTGGGGATTGATTTTACTTACCGGATTTGTTATTCAATACATCTTTATTGAGAAAAACAAAAAGACAACTAAGATCAAAACCCATATAGGTGAATTCTTAACCATACACTGGCAGGTAAACGGAGCATTAATAATAATTGCCGGTCTTTTCTGCTGGAAATATCACATTCATCCTTCTCCTTTTATACTTGCTATTTGCGGTGCGGCCACTTTAATTACCGGATTGCTTATCAGGCAAAAAGCTCTGATTACAGGAAGCCTCTTTATGCTTACTTTCGCTGTAATTGCATTATGGGTAAACAACGAATACCAGCTTTTAATCAATGCATTTGCCATTGTATTAGGATATGTCCTTCCGGGTTATAGTTTAAAATCCTTAAAAAAATAATTATGTTTCCATCTCTCGATCCTCTGCTGCATTCCCAGTTGCGACTGGCTATCATGTCAATTTTGATTGGAGTAAAGGAGGCTGAATTTAATTTCATAAAGGAAAAAACCGAGGCTACAGCCGGTAATCTTAGCATTCAGCTTACAAAGCTAAAAGAGGCGGGTTACCTCGAAATCACCAAACAATTCAAAGGCAATTATCCTTTAACTATTTGCAAAATAACCGAATTGGGAAAGACCAGCTTTGAAAAATATGTAGCTGATATAGAAAAATACCTGGGAGAAAAAAAATAACATTATAGAGGCTGTGTAATTAGTATAAAGCCGGAGGTTGAGCCTGTCGAATCCTTATTGTCACTTCGACAAGCTCAGTGTCCGGCTCTTTTTAAACATCCTCTATTGTTATTTTTCCAGAATCATAAATTCAGTACGTCTGTTTTGAGCTCTCCCTTCTTCGGTATCGTTTGAAGCAATAGGTTGTGTTTCGCCGTATCCTTTTGCAACGAGCCGTTTGACATCAATTCCATTCTCTGTAAGATAACTCACAACAGTTTTAGCCCTGTTTTCCGAAAGCACACGATTATGTTCAGGAGTTCCGGAATTATCGGTATGACCGGAAATCTGTATTTTAATGGTAGCATTTTCTTTTAATAATTTTAGCAGTCGGTCGAGTTCAACTTTCGACTCTGGCTTGAGTGTGAACTTATCTGTATCAAAAAAGATATTCCGCAATATCGATTTTTCTCCCTGCCGGATAGGACTTAAAGGCACATCCATTAAAAATGGTTGGGCATAATCCCCATGAGTCATAGTAAAGTTCTCGGAAAAGAAAAGATATCCGGGGGTGTTTGCATTCAAGGCATAATCGTGCCCAGCAGGAATACTTATGAGAAATGTCCCATCAGACGGACTGGAATATGATTGCATTATTATTTTTTCCGATTTAAGATCAATAAGCTCAAATTTAGCCCTCAAAGGCTTTTTGGTTTCAATATCATATACAGTACCTTTCATATACGATACAGGTTTTGGTCTTATTTCAACCGGAATTTCGAACTGATAAATATCGCGACCTCCGAATCCACCCTCGCGTGTTGAGGAATAAAATGCTGTTGTGCCTTTTGAATTTACAACCAGACCTTCCTCGTTAAAATTGGTATTTATAGGATAGCCCAGGTTTTTGGGTTTCGACCAACCTCCCTCTGAATTTTTGCGCGATAAAAATAAATCAAAACGCCCCATTCCCTGTAAACCAGTAGACGAGAAATACAAACTTTCGTTATCAGGATGAATAAAAGGCGACTGCTCCTCTCCGCTCGTATTAATGCTATCGCTTAAATTAACCGGTTCGCTCCAGGTTCCGTCTTCCTGCTGAGTACTTTGCCAGAGATCAAGACCTCCTTTTCCACCGGGACGGTTACTGGCAAAATAAAGTGTGCGTCCGTCGGGAGAAAGTGATGGCTGAGTTTCCTTGTAACGCGAGTTTACTGGTGCTCCTAAATTTCTTGGAGTAGTCCAAACTTTACCATTCCAATACGAATAGTAAATATCGCACAATCCTAACCCCGATTTTCGATTGCAGGCAGTAAAATACATCTCCTTACCATCGGCCGATAGGGTCTGTGCCCCTTCATTATCGGCAGTATTTAAAGGCATTCCGGCATTTTGGGCAGGTGTCCAGCCTTCTTTTGAATTGGTCGAAATGTAAAAATCTTCCTGCATGTTTATAGAATTTCGCTGCACATCGGGGCCTTCTTCCTCTTTTGGGCCTTTGGGGAGTAAAAGTGTAAAAACAAATGTCTGCTCATCAACAGAGATGCTGGGCCAGTATTGGTCGAGTTCATTGTTTATTGAACTTCCCATGTTTTGCGGGTTAAACGGAACAGGATGGTCCACCGACCAAAGTGCAAAATCGCAGTTAGAAATCCCAACCAGAGCTGACCTCCGACTTTTTTCGGAAATATTTTCATAAGTTAAATATTTGTTGTAATTCCCCTTTGCTTCAGAATATTTCCCTTCGATAAATTCAAGCTCAGCAAGATTCAGATATGCTCCCGGGAAAAAATCAGGATTAATAGAAATACATTTCTTATACATTTTAATGGATTCACCGAAATGACGCATGTCCATGTATAATTCAGCCAAAGAGAGGTATGCTTCAATAAACTTATCGTCTTCCTGGATTGCCAGCGTCAAATTTGCCTCGGCTGCATCGTAATATCGAAGCCCATAGTTCTTCATTCCCTCCTCATAAAACCTGACAGCTTTTTTCGATTTTGACGAAAGTTGGGTTTGAGAAAGACCTAGCTGAATGGCACATGAAATAAGCAACAGAACAAAAAATAACCTTCTCCGCATAGCTTAAATGTATTATTGATCAATAGGTTCAACATGAATATTAATCCTTAACTGAGGCATATTATCGTTTAATTTTTTTTCAATTTCATCGCAAATACGATGAACCTCACCTAATTCCATTTTTGCAGGTAATTCCACATGCAGGTCTAAAAATTTCTGACTCCCTGCTTTGCGGGTTTTCAATTCATGAAACTGAATATTCATCTCCTGAAGAAGCAATTCAATTTTAGTGATTTCATCTTTAGGCAAAGCCCTGTCGAGTAAAGGTGAATAGGCTCGTGACAACAAGTTAAAACTTTCTTTTAAAATAAACAATGCCACAAGAATGGCAACCATGGGGTCGAGAATGGCGATATCCGTAATCCAAAGTAATAATAACCCAACTCCAACACCAAATGAAGTATAAACATCAGTTTTAAGGTGAAGAGCATCAGCTTCCAAGGCTATTGATTCAGTTTCCTTTGCTACTTTATAAAGCTTTCTGGAAACCAGAAAATTCACCAATGCTGAAATAAACATAACCAAAATACCAATGCCAACTCCTAAACTATTAACTTCCGAGGGATTGAGTATCTTATGAATTGCTTCGTAAATAATCCAGATTGCTGCAATTAGAATCAAAAAGGCTTCAACCACACCAGAAACATTTTCAAACTTTCCATGACCATAAGGATGATCGTCGTCGGGCGGATTATCAGATATGCGAACCGAAAAATATGCAATCACAGCAGCAATAAGGTCCATAACTGAGTGAATTGCTTCCGAAATAATACTTACTGAACCACTTAACACGCCAACCACCACTTTCATAATTATCAGAAAAGTGTTGGATATAACTGATAATCTGGCTATCCTGGTTTTTCTGTTCATTGCGTAAAAGGAAAGGAAACGACTAATTTAAAACAATCTCAATTATCTGAGCCGGAGAACGAGTCTTTTCTGAAGAAATTAAAATTTTTGTCTCGTCGAAGCAAATTCCCTCTGTCTGATACGTAGCTATCTTATCCAGATTGTATCTGGTTGACTGCTTCTCGTTAATTTTGGTCATATTTGGAACAGCATACTTAATAATGAAAGGTACAAAACTACTGTAACCAATCAACACCAGTGTATTATCCTGAAAGGAAGCTCCTGTAACAAGACCCTGGGTATTGAGAGTTATTAACTTTTTTGTCAGATATTTCCCTTTTACTTTAGGCAAACTGTAAACTGTAGAAGTTCCATCGAGCCAGTTTTTCGTGAAAAGATAAATACTATCCTTTACAACAACAAACGCCTCACAATCATAAGGACTCATACTGACAGCCAGCGAAACCGGCTTGTACCCAGGATAACTAAATACAATTTTTTCAACGGTAAGATCAACGTTGCCCTTTGTAGGGATTGTAGCTTTAGGTATCTTGTAAATAACCATAGAATCGCGTGTACCTTGATTATTTCCAAAATCTCCAACATAAATAAAAGAATTGTCCTGGGTTATTTCTTCCCAATCTTTATTTATAGCATTTTTTACTGTAACAATTTGCTCAATGCTGTCATTTTTCAGGTTTATTCCAAAAATCTGAGGCTTACCACCACTATCGTTAAAAGTCCAAACCAAGCCATTAAATTTAATTAATCCTGATGTTTCCTGGACTTCAGCAGGAAGGATATGTCTTTTCCCTACTGTGTAGTTAGGGGTTGTTGCCTTTTGAGTCATTGCAGAATCGCATGAAACAAAAATTGTCAAAACTGAAAATGTTAATAGCTTAATACACATAATTCACTCTTTAAACCAATCACAAAAGTATCATAAGAAAAACAATGATGCTACAAGTTAGTTAGTTTTTGTATTTTAGAAGGAAAATACAAACTTTTATGTCAAAGATTATAACCGGTTTAGCTTCATTCGGAATGTCGGGAAAAGTTTTTCATGCCCCATTGCTGGATTATCATCCCCAGTTTAGTATGAAAAAAATAGTTGAAAGAAGCAAAAACGAAGCTTCCTCGATATATCCCTATATTACCCCGGTAAAATCGTTCGATGAACTTCTAGGTGACCACGAAATTGAACTTGTTATTGTAAATACCCCTGATAATACTCATTTCGAATTAGCCTCCAAAGCATTGGAAGCAGGAAAACATGTTATAATTGAAAAGCCCTTTACCCAAACTGTTGAACAAGGTGAGGCTCTGATTAACCTGGCGATCAAAAAAAATCTTTACATCAGTGTATTCCAGAACAGAAGATGGGACAACGATTTTTTAACAGTTAAAGAAGTTATTAGACAAGGTTTATTGGGAAGGTTGGTTGAATTTGAATCCCATTTTGACCGTTACAGGAATTTCATTCAACCCGGCACATGGAAAGAAGATGCCTCAACAGGAACTGGAACTTTGTTTAACCTTGGGTCACATATGATAGATCAGGCATTATGCCTTTTTGGTATGCCCGAAGGAATACATGCAGATGTAAGGATCCTTCGTACCAATGGTAATGTTGATGATAGTTATGATCTGAAATTATATTATCCATCCGTTAAAGTGACTTTGAAGGGTAGTTACCTGGTAAGAGAAGCTGGTCCTCGATATACACTTCATGGAACATTGGGATCATTTTTAAAATATGGCATTGATCCTCAGGAAGAAGCTTTGAAAGCCGGAAAAACACTTGATGATCCAAACTGGGGAAAAGACGAAGAAAGCAAATGGGGCTTGCTTAACTCAGAAATAAATGGTTTACATTATAATGGAAGGATCGAGACTGTGCCCGGAAACTATCTTGCTTTCTACGACAGTATTTATAAAACCATTCGCCATTCGGCTCCATTAGAAGTAAAAGCTGAAGAAGCGTTGAATAACATTAAACTTATAAATGCAGCCCTATTGAGTAACAAAAACAAAAAAGCAGTTTTTTTATAAATCTTTACAAATCTGCTCCTTCCGCCGGTAAATAAAAAAAGTTTGTAAAATAGGATGCGGGATGCCATTATTTTAAGTAAATTAACTTTAAAATAAATAATGGCATACAGCCCACGATAGAAATGGAGCAGCAACTTTTGGAAATATTTGAATTCTCGCCTGATATCCATTATTATTATAATGTTTCGGAATCGAGATTTACTTATATTAATCCTGCAATTAAAGAACATTTTGGAATTTCGCCCGAAAATGTGACAGGTAAAGATTATACATTTTTATTTGACATAGTCCATCCGGATGATAGAGATGTAATTGAAACCTATTGGGCAAATACTGTAAATAGCAGCTCCTTAACCAACATCGATTCATGCGATTTCCGTTGCCGCACCAAAATAGGCAAATTTTTCTGGTTTAGCGATACTCAACGGCATTTAAGAAATAGCGAAGGGAAAATTGTTTCATTAATTGGTTGTATAAGAGATATAACGGATTTAAAAGTTGTTGAAATCCTCAAATCGAGCAGTAAAGAGCGTCTCTCACTTGCTATGGAGGCTGCCAGCGATTCCATATGGGAATGGAAAACTACTTCGAACAGGTTATTTTTCGATGCTCGTTTTTATTCCATACTCGGGTACGAACCCTACGAATTTCAGGATAACTTTCAGGAATGGGAAAATCAGATGCATCCTGATGATAGACAACATGCCTTTGAACTCCTGAAAAACTGCGCTGCTGGCATAAATGAGCAGATTCATCTGGAATATCGTATAAGAACAAAAAAAAACTATTGGAAATGGATTCTTTGTCGTGCACGAGTATCTGCCAGGAATGATGAAGGGAAAATAATTAAGATTATTGGTACTCAAACAGATATAACAAAACTTAAAGAAGCCGAGGAAGAAATCAGGAAACACAATACAGCTTTAAGAGAAGCTGAAAAAACTATTTATAAAAATAGTCAGGCACTTCAAACATTGTACACCAATTTAAAGGAAAACGAAGAACGTTTGCAGCTATTTTTCGATGAAGCAAAAAATATAGCCTTTCTAATGTTCGAGTTGAAAGAAGAACGTTTTATACTAACCGAATTCAGTTCCGGAGCCGAAATCATTTTCGATACTTTTAAAGCTGCTGTTCTCCACAAAGAAATTGATCAAATTTTTTCAGATACTCCCAACTCTCATTTCAGCAATTTAATCCATTATCTTAACAAAGATGGTTTGGATTATAAAGGTGAAGTTTCAATTACAAAAATCAATGGAAAGAGTAATGCCTGTCTGCTGAGCGTTCATTTTATCAATAAAGAATCAGAGAATAGAAAAATTCTGATGATTCTGACTGATATTCAGGAAAGAAAAGAATTTGAAATAGCCCTTAAGTATAAGAATGAAGAACTGATTGCGGCAGAAGAAGAACTTAAAGCTACAAATGATGAACTGAAGTTCGTAAATGAAGAAATTCAACAACGTAATAACCAGCTACACGGAATAAACGAACGACTTATTGAAAGCGAAGAGAAATTCAGAGAATTGGCCGAAAATACAAACGATGCCTTCTGGCTACGCGACGAAAAGGAGCTTTTGTATATCAACCCCTCATTCGAAAAGCTGTGGGGACGGAAGAAAGAGCAGATCTTTGAAAATCCAGAACAACTCGAAAAGCTGGTACATCCCGAAGACCGGAGCCGATATACAAAATGGGAGGATTTTCAACTGTTTTCCACAATAATTAATTATTCAGAGCAATTCAGAATTATAAAAGACGACGGCACCATCAGGTGGCTATGGGCCCGAATTCATCCTGTTTTTAACAACGAAGGCAAAATTTACCGTCTGGCCGGAATTGCTACCGATATTACCGAGCTTAAAGAGACTGAAATAGCCCTACTCAGAGCCAAGGAGAAAGCCATGGAAAGCGATAACCTGAAATCAGCATTTCTGGCTAATATTTCTCACGAAATAAGAACTCCGATGAACGGAGTTTTAGGTTTTCTGGAACTTTTAAGCGACGAGTCATTAACGGTCGAAACCCGCAATCAATATATTAATATTATCCGGAAGAGTAGTAAACAATTGCTGCAGCTTATTAACGATATTATTGATATTTCTAAAATTGAAGCAAATCAGTTAAATCTCGATATCCACGAATGTAATATTAACACCATCACCAGAGATATTTTCCTGTTCTATCAAAAAGACAAGCTTTTACTTGAGAAAGATAATCTGGAATTAAAAATTGAACTTCCCCTAAATGATGAATATGCCAAAATATATACTGATGAATCACGACTGAGTCAAATCCTGATGAATATTGTTGACAATGCTGTCAAATTTTCCAATCAGGGTCAGATTGTTATTGGTTACAGGCATGCCGACAAAAAAACTATTGAATTTTATATTAAAGATACTGGTATTGGGATTCCGAAAGATCAATATCATCTTGTATTTGAGCGTTTTCGTCAAGTCGATGGTTCAACCACCCGCAAATTTGGCGGTACAGGACTGGGACTTTCGATATCAGAAGGATTGGTAAAATTATTGGGAGGTTCCATCTGGTTTGAATCCGAACCTGGAGTTGGTACAACCTTTTATGTGACTCTACCATATAATCCTGTTAACCGGCGAATTCTTGAGCCTGATTTAATTGAAGAATCTATTTCCGACTGGGAAAATAAAATAATTTTAATTGTCGAAGACGATGAAATTAATTTTGAGCTTATGAAAACAATGCTCGAACCTTCCAATGCTATAATAATTCATGCGGCTTCGGGAGAAGATGCCATTAGAATTTTTTCCAACAATCAATCTATCAACTTGGTTCTTATGGACATACGTTTGCCTGGTATTAACGGATATCAAGCTATGCGGTACATTAAAGATCAGAATCCCTCCATTCCTGTTATTGCTCAAACTGCTTTTGCCATGTCCGAAGACAACCAGAAGTGTTTGGAACAGGGTTTTGACGATTATATAGCTAAACCTATAAACCGAAAGCTTTTATACAAAATAATACAGAAACAGCTTAACTGGTAAATCATCAATAACTAACCAAATCATTATATTTTTATAATGATTTAGCTTTTTTAAAGATATTTTTTTAATATTGCGGTTAGATAAACTAATTTAATCGGAACATCTTAAAGCCGGTCAACAAAACTATGACTACAAACATTTTATGGAATGAGGAGTGGAAAACTGTGAAGTTTTCGGGGATAAACGAAGAAGAAATTTACCAGGTTTCCAACTATGGAAGGATAAGAATTTTTAAACCTGCACTGAATGACTGGAAAGTCTTAAAATCAGCAAATGTAAAGGGTTATCGGTATTTTACCTTTAAATCGAACATCGATTGGAAGCATAAAATCTCAAAACCGGTACATCGTCTGGTTGCCGAGTTGTTTTGTGAACAACCCTCAGATGAGCACAAATTCGTTATCCACATTAATTATGTAAAAGATAACAATTACTGCAAAAATCTTAAATGGGTTACCCAGGAAGAATTAACTGCCCACAACATTAAAAATCCAAATGTGATAAACTCGCGTCGTAAAGGTGTTATTACCAACGCCAAACTTACCGAAACCGAAGTTATCCGTTTGAAAATGAAACTTAAACGAGGCAAGAACAAGTTATACAAAATTGCCAAAGAATTTGGGATTACGCATACTCAACTTAATCGAATACGCTCCGGCGAAAACTGGGGACATGTAAAAGTTGATAATCTATCTACGGAACCGCAAAAAGGTTCCAAGGGGTAACTTTCTGTTGAACGAATCGGGAACATATATTTCTCCCGATTCCAAATCAACGGGATTATTGAAATAACTGTTCACTATGTTCCCGGCTATAAGCGATGATAATCCCATAGAATAAAGGTTAAGAACAAAGAAGGATTTTTGAGGCAACAACAGCTCTGAACAAAGCTTAATTAATTCATCAATCTGTTGTTCCAGGATCCATTTTTCACCTTCAGGACCACGTCCGTAGGCCGGTGGATCTAAAATAAGACCATGGTATTTTTTCCCGCGTTTCACTTCTCTTTTTACAAATTTAAAGGCATCGTCCAAAATCCATCGGATCCCATCTAAGTTCGATTCCTTCATATTTTCGTTTCCCCATGTAAGCACCTGTTTAACCGAATCGAGATGAACCACATCTGCTCCGGCGGCCTTTGCAGCTAAAGATGCCCCCCCAGTATAAGCAAAGAGGTTTAAAACACGGGGAGTTTGCTCTCCATTATCTTTTATGGTATCGAATATGTAATCCCAGTTTTCAGATTGCTCGGGAAACAATCCCACATGCTTGAAAGATGTTAAACCAAGTCTGAACTTTAAATGCATGCTCTTATAATGGTACGAAATAAACCATTGCTCGGGCATTCCCCTTTTTAAACGCCACTCGCCGCGCTCGCCCTGTTCATTCTGCTTTCCGATCGCTTTGTTAAGAAGGAAAGTAGCATCGGCTCCCTCCCATTCGGCTAATGGCAGATGTTTAGGCCACACTGCCTGTGGCTCAGGCCTCCGAAGTATATAGCGTCCAAACCTTTCCAGTTTCTCAAATTGACCCGAATCAATCAGTGCATAATCGTCCCAATGCTGCGGAAATAATAATTTCATTCTATTAGATGTTAACTTTTGTGATTTTCCTGACATACTTCTCATTCCCATTGGTAACAACCAACAAATATGTCCCGGGCTTTATTGATGAGGTATTTATCACTGATTCTTTCTTTTTACGAGCCGAGGTCTCATAGATTACCGATCCATTTAAAGCGAGTATAGAAATTTTTCCATCCTTTGGAGGTTCGGTGTTAAAAAAAATGTTTAAGTGCTGATCGAAAGGATTTGGTTTTACTTCAAAAAAACTGTCATCGGAAGGAATTTCGGGTAACTGGGTAATGCTTTGAACTGACTTCAACAACCACTTATCAGGGTCAAAAATGACATTGTTAACAGATTTAGCAACCTTGATCCTGAATAATTGAGAATTGGTAACCTGTTCTAATCTGATGGTTGTATCAAGACCCGTACCAATCAGTTTTACCTGAAAAGGAGTTGAAAAGAAAGACATACTTTTGGAGCTCGGTGTTTGCTTTACATTAAGCAGTAACGTATCATTACTTTTTTTCCAGGAAAGGTCAAAAACCGGATAACCTTTGCTATAGTACCATTGGTTAAAAAATTTATCCAGATCCATTCCGGTAACCTGTTCAGCAACATTCTTAAAATCTTCTCCCGTTGCTGTTGAATATTTGAATTGTTTAAGAAATTCTCTTAATGTTTTAAAAAACAATGTATCGTTATTTATCTGATGACGCAGCATATGGATAATAACTGCTCCTTTTTTATAACTCAGATTTGTACTGAATATTCGGCTGTCGTTTGCTGCATCAGTAATGGGTATAAAAACAGATCCTTCCGGCTCTCTTAATGCACGGTTTTGTGCGGAAATCATCCATGCGTCTGCCTCTTCTTTTGTTCCGAGATTTTCAAATGCCAGATATTCAGCATAAGAAGCAAAACCTTCATTTATCCATATATCCTGCCAGGTAGCGCAGGTTGTATTATTACCAAACCATTGATGAGCTAATTCATGCGCAACCAGTGCATAATCAAAACTAACAAGAGTGGTCATAGTCTGGTGCTCCATGCCACCTCCAATTGGAGCAACACAATGCCCGTATTTTTCATTTATAAAGGGATAATCTCCGAACAGTTTGCTATAAACCCTTATAAATTCAGAAGTTCTGTCAATATCGGTCTTATTAGCTTCAAGAAAACCGGGTCGATTATAAACATAATTCTGAACCAACACCGAATCTTTCACATTATTCAATCGGGAATAAAATGAATAATCTTTATAATCGGCTACTGTAAACGATATCAGATAATAAGCTACAGGGTATCTGGATTTCCAACGGTATTGAACTTTCTTACCAACAGGTATTGTGTCCACCAGTAATCCATTTGATCCTGCTTTTCTGCCCCTTGGAACAGTAAGAAAGACCCAGCAGGAATCGGCCTTGTCCGTGAGCTGTTGTTTACAGGGGAACCAGTTTTTAGCGCCAAATGGCTCCGACAGAGTCCATGTTACAGGTATATTCCAGTAAGCATTTTTCTCACTGGTAACCGATGAAAAGAATGAACCGGAGCCTACATATCCTTTGTAATGCACCAAAATGTCAATTACAGTACCGGGATTCTTCAAACCCATACCTTTAAGAATCATAAAATCGGACCGGAAAACATGGTTGACTTTTTGTTTTCCGACCAAAACAGAATCTATGGTTACCTGAGGATTAAACTCAAAAACAAGGGAATCGGTACTCTCTTTAATTTCAGCTTTAATAAGGGTACTTCCACTTACATACGTTGAAGTATCGTTGATATCGAGATTGATGGAATAAAACTTAACATCGTACGTTTTATACCATAATGGTTCTGAAGAGTATTGTACCTGCGATTGAATATTTTTGAAAAAAAAAAGGAGAAGAATATATATTACAAGTTTTTTCATGAATATTGCATTACAAAAGAACTGATAGTCTATGATTAAAACATACAAATTTAAAAGTTTTAAATCATTGTAATGAATGACTTGCTATTTAAGTTCGATATACCGGAACAAATCCGTAAATTTTTAGTTAAAAAAACATAAAAAGCTATTGAAAATAACGGGACGATTTTCCATAAAATGCTATTTTTACCTTATTGAACGCAGAACATGAACGAGAATTTATTAAACGCGTTAATGGAATTGATTGCCCTGTTTGCCAGGGTAAATAAAACGCGTTTTATAGACAATGCTCATAGTTTAATAAAGACCTACCTGGAACAAACGGCCACAATTAAAAACAGTCGTTTGCACATTCGACGGTTTTACGAATACTTCGAACTTTTCTCCGGAACAGATCAGAGCCAACCCATTGATCTGAATTCACTAAAATTAAAAATCAATGCTATAGTTCAAAAAATTAACTCTGAACTGAATGAAGAAGAGCGCATTGTTTTTTTCCTTTCGTTTTTGGAGCTAATTAAGCTCGACAAGAAAGTTGAAACTGAAGAACTTCAATTTGCTGAAATACTTTCTGTTGAACTTCATATTTCTCGTAAAGATTATAAAAACAGTCTGATTTTTATTCTTAGTGAACAAACCGATAACAGCCTTGAAGAAAATCAGGATTTTTTATTGATTTCGGCACAAAAGAACAATAATTCCGACGAACTGGAAGGTTCTTGGATTGAACAGAATCGTCCCCGTAACCAGGAAAGAAAAATGTACCTGATCCGGGAAAGTCTCGAAGGCGAAGTGTTAATTCTGCGGTTACACGGAAGTCATTTCATCGTGGGTCGGTATTTCGGCAATGAGGCTTTGCTATTGAATAATCGTAAGTATTTGCCCGGGAATTTCTTTCTTATCGGGCAATTCGACCAGCTTAAAATTGGTTCTGACGTAAAACTCTCATACCAGGAGATAATTGCAGGTTTCAGATCTGGCAACCCACATAGCTTGTTAAAATTTACAGGAGATAATGTTAGTACTAAAGCTTCTGGGAATATTATCCGATTTGCGCCGTTTAATTTCTGTGAAGAGCCTGGACATTTGGTCCTTGTTCTTTGTAATAATTCTATCGAAAGTAAAAATCTCTCCTTGCTCCTTACCGGACAGATTCAACTCTCCTCAGGTAAAATTTGCCTGAATGGACACAATATCTATTCGGATCGCTACAGGGTGCATAAAATGATTGGACTAGTTCCCCGTGAAAATATATTCGACGAGAATGTTTCGATTTACGAGAATTTGAGGTTCTCTGCGCGACTTTCTTTCCCGGGTTATTCGGAGCAAAAAGTGCGTCAGATTGTTAATCAAACCATTCAAAACCTTGGTTTAACTGAGTTCAGCCATATTCCTATCCGAAAGATTAATCACGGAATGCCATCCGAGTACCTGAAAATTCTTATCAATACAGGTATCGAAATAATTCGCGATCCCTTTATCCTCGTGCTCGACATCCCTCTTGAAAAACTTAACTCGACAAGTGCAGAAGAATTTTGCAATATATTAAAAACTGAATCAAATAAAGGTAAGCTGATATTTGTAACCTCCACTAATGCAGGAAACTGCATACTTAAAAAGATCGACCGGATGTGGATTTTTGATTCGGGGGGATATATTATTTACAGAGGTTTGGCTGGCAACGTGCTGAATTATTTCCAGAATGCCGGCAATAACCTTGCTGCAGAATCGGATGTTTGCCCTATATGCGGAAATTTAAATGCCGACCAGCTTTATCAAATTATCCATTCGAAGGTTATCGACAATCAGGGAAAAGTAACCCACAGCCGCAGAATTTCTCCTGAAGAATGGTATAATATCTATAAAAGGAAAATTGAGTCGGGCGAGTCTCCCTCAGAAAGCAGGAAAGTTATTCCTTCTTATGCATCATCTATACCTAATGTTAATTTGCAGTTTAGTGCATACTTTAAAAAACATTTTTTATCGTTAATTTCCAATCCCCGTAAATATTTAATGGTTTTAACCGGGGGTTTAATCATTGCCTTTCTTACTGCAGGATTACTGCGTTACGACTGGTCAGACAACTACCAGTTCTCGCAACACGAATTCCTGCCATTGCTTTTCTTCCTCAATACTATTATCTGTTTTGTCACCGGAGCGGTCATAGGGTTAAATTTCACGCTTGATGACAAAATACATCTGGCTTACGACCATTTTAAAAACTATAGCTTTTTCAGTTACCTAAATGTCAAGTACCTTCTTCTGACCATTCAATCATTAATTTTCAGTCTTCTTTTTACTTATATAACTGATAGGATAAGTGGCATATCCAGCTTATTTCTTGATAACTGGCTTATTTATTTCAGTACCTTTTTTATTGGTGGAAGTATTGGGTTATTTTTAGGATATATTGAATATCAGCTTCGTAATTCAATCTTTATTACAGCAATTCTGTTGGTCCTGAATGTACTTTTCAGTGGATACATACTGCCTTACAACTCTTTACCAAAGCAGTTGGCATCCGAGAAGTATGTGCCAGCATTTGCCGAAATATTTCCCGGTCGTTGGGCCTACGAAGCTCTTATTGTGCAGCAAGCCAAAGACAATAAATATCAAAAAATGCTTTTCCAGGTGGAACAGCAAATTTCAGATTTAACTTTTAAGGCCAACATCCTTATTCCTAAACTACAGGAACAATTGTACAATTCTAAACAGTCATCCTCAAAACCCTTGAATTTCCAGATTTTTTATAAAGATCTAAAAGAAATAAACAATCGCTATCCCGAAATTTATCCATTCGAATTTCTGGAAGAACTGGATGAAGTTACAATAAAAGAATATGTTATAACAGAGCTTGAAGAATATATGCGTTTTATCCAGTTTCAGCTCTACGAAAAGCTTGAAGTCTCTTTAGACAGTAAAAACAAATTACGAAATAGTTTAAAAGATTCTCTTGGACAGGAAAATTATACCAAACTTCTTAAGAGTAATTTTAACGTTCCTTTACAGATGTATGTATCAGCAAAAAAACCTGGAAGAAATTTTATTGAAACTGATGGCGAAATAATACAAACTGATGAGCCCATTTATCGATTACCCGATAATAACTTTGGGCGTTCCCATTTCTTTGCTCCCCAAAAACTTATGAATGGATTCTATTACGACACTACTTATTTTAATCTTTTTGCTTTATGGCTTGAAATTTTTATGATCTACCTCTCTTCGCTTATCCTTCGCAAAAAGGCCGTTATTTAACCCAATTCACTAAGTGTCTTAATAATTTTCATACTCTTAATCTCCACTTCCGAGCCATTTAGTTCAATAATCTTGTCGTTCTTAAATTCTGTCAGAGTTCTAATAAAGCTTTCTTTTGTTGTGCCTGCAAGCTCTGCAAGTTCTCTTCTGGTAAGTGGTAAGGTATAACTTGTATTGTGAAATATCTTTTCGGCGAAATAAAGAAGTACGTCGGCAATGCGGCCTGGTAACTGTTTGTGCGACTGACTCATTAATCGCTCAAAAACAAAAAGATTCTCCAGGCTGATGGTGTTAATCAGTTTGTTTGCAAACAAACCGTTCTCCTTAATAATTGTCTTGAAAATATTGATGTCGGAAAAGCAAATCTCTGTAGATTCTATAGCAGCGGCTGAGTATTGATGAATATCATGTCCGAAGACCGATGTTAGACCTAAAAAGCAGTTTGGTGTCTCAATTTTTAAAATAAGTACTTTCCCGTTTCTTCCTTCTTTATAGATTTTAACCAAACCGGACTTAACATACATAATATGCGAAGTCCTGGTATTCTGCAGAAATATCACATCTCTCTCTTTATACCGGACAATGTTGCTGTTTTTTATAATAACCTCACGTTGTTCTTCGGTAAGAACATTCATGAATGGCAAATTAATTTCAGTTGTATCTGCAGCTTGTTCCTGTGAAAAGTTTGAGATCATGTTTATACTGCTTTAATGTTTTAAATATACAAAATAATCTGAATTAAAGAATACCCTTTGCTTATTTATTGAATAAAATTAGTATTGATATTCTGAACGTTACAAAACGCTCGGTGATACAAATCATCAGCCGATGGTAATTGATCTCAACTGAAATACCTTTAAAATGATCACTTTCAGGGATATATTTACATATATTTTAATAATTCGATGTAAATATTTAAGAGGAATTATTATCTTTAATTACGATAAACGAAATGAAATGAAAAAAAAGATAAATTCTCGCATTCTGGTAGTAGATGACTCCTCAACTAATATAGTCCTTTTGGAAGCTATTTTGAATGGACAGGGGTATCAGATAGAAACAGCCCAATCAGTAAAAGAAGCGCATACTATCATAAAAAAAGAACCAGTAAACCTTATATTATTGGATCTCCTCATGCCACGTGTCAGTGGGTACGACTTTTTAAAAGAAATTAAAAGCAACGAAGCCACTAAAAATATTCCTGTAATTATTGTATCGGCTGTGGCAGATCCTGAAAACAAGAAAAAATCTCTCGAAATGGGTGCATTGGACTTCGTAAATAAGCCAATTGACATTCAGGATTTTATAACGAAGGTAGATACTGTACTCAAGAACAATTGATTTTTTTCTGTCATATTTTGCTAACCTTTATAACCTGAATGCTAGTATTCACGTATAGGGATTATTCCAAAAAAACATGAAAGAGACAAACGCAGAGAATACACAGTTAAGCACTTTATTAAATGCTTATTCCATTCAGGAAATTACATCGTTATTCGCAGTCATAGACGAGAAGATATTAGCACTTCACAATTGTTCATCCGATGACTTCCTTTCATTAAATGCCTACTTTAAAAGGTACTATAAAGATTCGAAAGTAATCTCGCAGAATGCTTCCGACATTCTCAATATTATTGTTGACCAGGGAAAGAAAGACGAAATTTTCAAGACCCTGACTCATTTTCACTGCGAACTTTCAGCTCACCTTCATGATTTTGAAAAATTATCCGATAAACTCACGGGTGGCTTTGAAAATATGGTTCGCGATATTGAGCACATGTTTGTACCCTCAAATAATTTGAAACAGGATTTGATGACGCTCAAACTCCTGGTTGCGAATTTAAAAATTAACATTACTGTTTCGGCTGTTCCTCGTAAAATGCAGAAAAAAGCAAACGATTTTAACGAAATAATCATTCAAACAAAATCGTTCTTCACCGAGTTTTATAATACACTCAATCTCTTAAAAACCCAGTTAAAGCAGAATATCGATTTCATATCCGAACTCGAAGGAAAAAATACAGAGAATATTGGTGAGATTCTTGTTGAACTTCAAAACAGCTCTGCTCTTTTCAATCAGAAATACCAGGAAGCCCAGGAGCTTCTTCCAAAACTGCAGGAAAGCACCGAATCTACAGCCTCGAATATCGGGAAAATTATTACCAATCTTCAATATCACGATATTATAAGGCAGAAAATTGAACATATACAGCAAACACATAAAGAAATTCTTAAGGAACTAAATCAGGTATCCTCGCCAACAGACGAATTAAGTCAGCAAAACCAGGTTAAATGTTTCCTTCAGATCAGAGATGTTGCTGGCCTGCAAGCTGCTCAGCTTATACATGCCAATAAAGAATATCAGAAAGCCATCGAAATAATTTCGGATAAATTCTTACAGGTTGGAAATGAAATGACTGTTATTGCTGATATGTGCCATAAATTCATTGGCAATAACTCATCGCAATCGCACTTTAAAGATATTATAGATAAAATTGAACGTACAACATACTTTATAGATGTTTACAGCAAATCGTTAAATCTTTTGAAAGAGCGGTATTATAAATCGAAAGATAAGCTTAGCGAAATTCTGAATAACTATTTTGAGCTATCCGATTTTATACAAACCATTGAAAGAAACATATTAAAATCAATAGACAATCAACCCCTTCCGGAAGACGAGAATAATACAATTACCCAGATTAGGCAAATTCTGGAGGGTATGAAGTCGATTCTTGCGCAGCACGATAAATTGTTCGAAAAGATAAAAGTTGAATTTGCGGACGCTGACAATACCGTTGAGACTTATTATAAAAACGGTACGGTAGCTACAAATCTGAACGAATTTTCGGTTTTAAGTGAAAGAATCATTTCTTTTCTGAAAGACAGTAATCAAAAGGTATACAAAACAATAGAGGAGAATCAGATCCTGAGCCGCCAGGTTTCAAACGATATAAAATCGTCTCTTGAACAAATAAAGTATTACGAATTTTTCGACAAAACTATTGACGAAATTATTGGGCAATTGAACGAAATTAACTTTAAATTGCAGAATGTTGAGAGTCCCGACGATGAACATAAACGGATCAATCTCGAACATATTAAGGCAAAATATACGATGCAGAGTGAACATATTATTCACGAAAACATCTCTAACGAAAAGAATTTGAGCCAATCGGACCTGATTTCGATCGACAGCACCGGAGTAGATGAAGACGATGATAATTTGGAACTGTTCTAGAAATATTGTATCTTAAAAATATATTTGGTATCAGGATGAAAAAAAACACCATTGAAATAATGAAAGAGAAGAAAGGAGAACCTCGAAAGGGTGTCCTCACTCTCGACCATGAAATTACCTTTACTAACGCTAATGAACTCCTGGACAACTATATTGCTTCAAAGGATAAGTTCGACGTTTTGGTAATGCAAGGCAATGTAGATCTACTGGATCTCAGCGGTATCCAGGCAATTTATTCCATACGAAAAAGCCTGAAAGATAATGGCAAAAACATATCTCTTGGAATAAAAATGAACGAGGAATCTAAAAGTTTAATCCTTCGTTCCGGTTTTAAGGAAATATTCGAAATTTTTTAGTATAAAACATATCTAATCAGCAATATGGCAAAAACTATATTAATTGTAGACGATTCAGAAAGTATCAGGGAAGTTGTAAGCTTTACTCTTGAGCATGAAGGTTATAATGTTTTAGTAGCTGTTGACGGGAAAGACGCTCTTAAATTTCTCGATGGCACTAAAATTGACCTAATCATTACCGACCTTCACATGCCGGTTTTAGACGGTATAGGTTTAATCAAGGAAGTAAGGGCACTTTCGGATTATCAAAGAATCCCTATCTTATTTCTCACAACCGAATCGCAGGCTGCCAAAAAAATGGAAGCAAAAGAAGCCGGTGCGACTGGTTGGATTATCAAACCATTTGTTCCTGCGAAACTTATCGAAGCAATAAATAAAGTACTCAGGTAGATGGATAACTTCAGGAAAAAGTTCATAGAAGAAGCCTCCGAACACATTCAGGATCTGGAACAGGCTTTATTGGAACTGGAACACTCTCCGGGGAATAAACCTCTGATCGAGAGAGTTTTCAGGGCAATGCATTCGCTCAAGGGAAGCGGTGCCATGTTCGGATTTGAGAAAGTGAGTGAATTTACTCATCATTTGGAGACAATCTACGATCTGGTTCGTAACGACGAAATGGTTATTAATTCAGAACTTCTGAATTTGACTCTAAAATCGGTCGACCATCTTTCGCTTCTTTTAAATGAAGAAAATCAGGATCCTGAAGAGCTCCTTGAAAAGCATAACGACCTGATAAAACAGATTGAAGATTTTATTGAAAACAGCAGGGAATCATCTAGCCCCTCTCTAACCACCCGCGACGGCAAAAAGGTGGAAAAGGTCCTTCAGACTTATTTTGTTATTTTCCAACCCAATGAAGATATCATGAAAAATGGAACCAATCCATTATTTCTGATCGATGAACTTCATTCTTTAGGAAAATGTCAGGCAATTCCCATTCATTACAAAATACCGGTCCCGGAAGAATTCGACAGAGACAAATGCTATGTAAGCTGGCAAATTTTTCTTGCTACCGACGTGGATATCAATGCCATTACCGATGTTTTTATATTCGTTGAAGACGAATGTGTTCTGGAAGTAAATCAGATTTTTGATGGTAATCTCCTTGACAACGAAGAATTTCTGACAAAACTAGGCGAGTTCCAGTTGGTTCAGAAAGAGATTACAGTTAGTGAAATTAAAGATATTGTAGCTGGAATTAACCAGCCCGAAGTTAAACAAACGGTTAAAACTGAAGAACGTACTGTTGTTACACCAAAAGAACAGACTATATCTAGCATTAGAGTATCTTCGGATAAATTAGATCAATTAATGAACCTGGTGAGCGAAATGGTTACAACACAAGCTCGCTTAAGCTTATATGCCGAACAGGATGGCCGGCCCGAATTACTCAATATTGCTGAAAACGTTCAGAAACTATCGAGGCAACTTCGCGACAACGCCTTTAGTATTGTTCTTATACCAATCGAAAATATGCTCACACGCTTTCAGAGGCTGGTGCGCGATCTTTCGAAAGAGTTGAAAAAAGAAGTTGTCTTTGAAGCCGAAGGAATTGACACTGAACTCGATAAAACCATTATCGAAAACCTCACCGATCCTTTGATGCATATCTTACGTAACAGTCTGGATCATGGAATAGAGCTTCCCGACATTCGTATGAAACTAGGTAAACCAAGGGTTGGTAAGATACTTCTGAAAGCATTTTACTCTGGAGCAAATGTAATAATTCAGATTTTTGACGATGGTGCCGGTATAGATCCAAATTTCATCCGCGCCAAAGCTGTAAATAAAGGATTGATTAATTCCGAAGCTCAGCTTTCGAAACGCGAAATACTCGACCTGGTATTTATTCCCGGCTTTTCAACTGCATCCAAGGTTACCGATGTTTCGGGACGTGGAGTGGGTATGGACGTAGTAAAACGTAAAATTGCTGATATACGTGGTGAAGTGGATCTGGAGTCGGAAGTCGGAGCAGGAACCACCCTAACTATAAAACTTCCTTTAACGCTCTCTATCATTGACGGATTACTTGTCAAAATTGCGGAAGTTTTCTATGTAATTCCTCTCACAGTTATAGACAAAATATACGCCGTTGAGCATAAAAAGCTCATGAAATCGTTTAATAATGTCGTAGTTCTGGATGGAGAACAGGTTCCATTCTTTCATCTGAGAAATGAGTTCTTGCTTCCCGAAAGTACATCCGAATTTGAAGAAGTTATTGTAGTACGCTACGAAGACAAGAGAGTAGGTATTGCTGTGGATAACGTAATTGGAGAATACCAGGCCGTTCTTAAACCATTAGGAAAACATTACAAAAGACAAGAAATAATCTCAGGAGCAACTATACTGGGCGATGGAACTATTGCCCTTGTTCTTGATACCAATAAAGCTATAAAACAATTTGCCAACCAAACTATAATTAAGGAGGAAGTTCAATGAAAGATTCTACATCAAAAATAAACTCCTATTTGACTTTTAAATTAGAGGATGAAATTTTTGGGGCGAACGTTTCCAAGGTGTTAAATATTTTGGAAATGACTAAGATAACTAAGGTTCCCAAAGCTCCGAATTATATGAAAGGCGTTATCAATCTGCGTGGAGCTGTTCTCCCGCTTATTGACACCCGGATTAAATTCGATATGGGCGAAACTAATTATACCACAAATACCTGTATCCTGGTTTTAGATATCGATATGGCAGGTGAATCGGTTCATGTTGGAGCTCTTGTGGATTCTGTTCAGGAAGTTATTGAAATTGACGACGCTTCTATACAACCACCACCCAGTATTGGAAGTAAATATAAATCGGAATTTATTGAAGGCATGGCTAAAATAAACGACGAATTTATTATGCTCCTGAATATGGACCTTATCTTTTCCACTGACGAACTCTCATTGTTGCGCGATTCTTCATCCGATGTTCAGGCTGAACAGGATGCAGTTGTCGAAAAGAAAGGAACAAAGAAGTAATATCTGATTTTTAAGATTCTTTAGATATTTTCTTGCCCAAAATGCACAGTAACGTTTTTTGCTGTGGAGGAATGCGTTTGTCCATTCAGTACGTTAAATTAGCACCTTATGCCTGAATTTAATCATTATAAATTAGGCCCTAAACGTGATTTCAACACATTAGTGTTGACTGAAGAAACAAGCCTTCTTAATGCTCAATCTGCACCCCGTTTTCTCAAAGAATTATATGCTTTTCTCATTTACAAAAACGTGCCATGCTTTGTGAAATTTGTCTCACTTTTCAGCGAACATAAACATTTAGCAAAAGAGTTCCAAAAGTTAATTTAAACTACGAAAACTAAAAAGTAAAGGTCATGAGAAAGTTTGTTCTTATTCTATCGATTATTGTTGCAGGCAACCTGGTAGTACAAGCTCAAAATACAACAATTACTGTGAAACCATATGGTTATGTCAGCAATGAGCTTATTTACGACAGCTATAAATCAGTAGACAGCAGAGATGGAGAATTATACTTTTATCCTGTTAAGCGAATTAAAGATAAGGCTGGAGAAGACATAAACTCCCGGACTTATCTTCAGTTAATTTCTTTGCAATCGAGGTTTGGATTTAATATAACCGGACCCGACCTTGGTACAGCAAAAACATCAGCCCAACTGGAAGGCGATTTTTATGGAACAAGTGATGCCTATGTTAATTTGTTAAGGTTAAGACTGGCCTTTATGAAAATTTCATGGGCCAAAACTGAGCTAATCTTCGGACAGAATTTTCACCCTACCATCATTGCCGATTGTACTCCTGCCCCCTTATCATTCGGTGCCGGCGTACCCTACCATAGTTTAAACCGTTCTGTTCAGGCTCGTTTTAACTATAAACCTGCTGAAAAAGTTAAACTTAGTATTGCCGCTGTAATGGCAAGCACACATCGCAGTACAGGTCCCACCGATGCACAAAGAAAATCGGGACTGCCAGAAATTCAAACACAAGCTCAGTTTGGTTCTGCAGAAAATTTTCTGATTGGATTTACCGCTGGTTACAAATTTCTTTCAGTTATGGACACTACACGCCTTGGATTTAAAACTACCAATAGAATTGGAAGCTATAATCTACAAGGCTTCGCAAGGGTTACACTACCTAAGATTACCTTTAAATACCAGATCAATTATGGAACCAACATGACTAATCTTTCCATGATAGGAGGTTATGGAGTAAAAGCCGGATCTGAAGATCCCGTAACAGGAGAACCGGAATTCTCGAATCTTAAATCGATGACCACATGGTTGGATATAGATACCAAATATCCGAAAATCAATTTTGGAATATTTAGTGGCTACAGCCAGAATTTAGGAGGTGTAAGCGATATTGACCTTTCCACAAGTTACTACCGGTCATTATTCTATAATCGAAATGCCGATATCAGTTATATTTTTCGTATTGCACCCCGTGTTTACATCAAGAATAACAATCTGTTATACGGCATTGAGTGGGGTTTAAACGGAGCGGCATACGGTACCGAATTTAATTCTAAAAGAAAGGCAACCAAAACAGATGATTTAGTGTATAATAATCGGATTTTGTTTTTGGTTAAATATAATTTTTAGCATCTATGAGCAACAATAACGTGGCTTTAGGAGATATATACAAAGCAACACTTTCGAATGAAGACTTTAAACGTTTGAGTACTTTTATATTTAAGGAGTATGGAATTAAAATGCCTGAAGTAAAAAGAACAATGCTTCAGAGCCGCTTGCATAAAAGACTCCGCGAACTTAACATGACAAACTATAAGGATTACGTTGATTTCGTTTTCAGTAAAGAAGGTCAGGGAAATGAAGTTATCCATATGATTGATGTTGTTAGTACCAATAAAACTGACTTTTTCAGAGAGCCTGTACATTTCGATTTTCTTCATAGCCACGTTTTACCCGAACTTCTTAACGGAGAAAGACCCAACCGACTTATAAAATTATGGAGTGCAGGTTGCAGCAGCGGAGAAGAGCCTTATACTCTGGCCATGTCGATTAGCGAATACATGCTGGAACATCCGGGATTCGACTATTCTATTTTTGCAACAGACATTTCGTCAAGAATTCTGAAAAGCGCAGTGGATGCTATTTACAAGGATAATCGTGTGGAAATGCTTCCAATTCAGTTGAAAAAAAGATATCTTTTAAAAAGTAAAGACAGAATTAATCCTACAGTGCGAATAGTTCCCGATTTAAGAAGAAGAGTAAGTTTTCAGCGGTTGAATTTTATGGATAATTCTTACAATGTACCCGAAAATTTCGATATAATATTCTGCCGTAATGTACTTATTTATTTCGATCGTGAAACTCAGGAAAAGGTAATTAATAAGCTATGCACCAAGCTTAAGCCCGATGGTTTTTTCTTTCTGGGTCATTCTGAGTCAATTACAAACTTTGATGTTCCTCTGAAACAGTTGAAACCCACAATATTCAGGAAAATCTAAAGGAATATATAGAAAAGACAATTTTTTTTTGTAATTTAAAATACTGGTAAACAGAAATACCCTCAAACTTACTCACATGAGCAGATTAACAGATGAAGAACTGATTGATGAATTAAGAAAGCGGATAAAATCAAATAAAGAATCGCTTTCCGAACTCCAGGAACTTAACAAGGAATTACAGGTTGTTAACAAAAAGCTTGAAGAATCGGAAGCACTTAAAAGCCATTTTATTTCCAATATTACTAACGAGATAATCAATCCGTTTACATCCATCATTGGCTTAGCCCGTCATATTTTGTCGGTTAATAAAGAAGACTGGAAGACTGTAATTTCAATGGTAGCCTTAATTCACTCCGAGGCTTTCACCCTGGATTTTCAGCTCAGGAATATATTTGTTGCAGCCAAAATTGAAGCTGGTGAAATTTATCCCGAAATTTTGAACGTAGATATCAAAACACTGGTTCATAATTTATTGGATTCCTTTCGTCTCGAAGCCAAGAAGAAAAAAATCAACCTGGAAGCTGAAATTCACGAGGAATTAACAAATCCTGAAAACATATTTTATTTCAAGACTGATCCTGAAAAATTAAAACTCGTTTTATCGAACCTTCTGAGCAATGCGATTAAATTCAGTTTTGAAGGTCAAAAAATAGTTATCAAAATCTGGAAGAATAAGGAAAACTTAAACATCTCTGTTCAGGACTTTGGAACCGGAATTACAGAGGAGAACCAAAAGAAGATATTCGACAGGTTTAAACGTCTGGATACGGGTATCAATTCGTTAAATCGGGGCCACGGATTAGGTTTATCAATTAACAAAGCCATACTCGACTTATTTAATGGTACAATTGACATTCAGAGTAAACTCGGAGAAGGATCAATTTTTACAATTTCGATTCCCGAATCGCCGAATGATGTTGCTGGTTTCTCAACAGATGGCAATGAATTTTTGTTTGAAGAAGAAGAAATGTTTTAATTGGTGGTGTTGATGGAGAATCTTCCTGTTCACTTTTTATATCCTGCTGAGTTATTTGTCAGCAAAACACCTTACCAGGTTAATACTATACTCGGTTCGTGTGTTGCGGTTTGTTTATTTGATCCTGTTACACAAATGGGCGGAATTAACCACTATATGCTTCCATACTGGAACGGCCAGGGTTTGGCTTCTCCCAAATATGGTAATATTGCGATTGATCGTTTAGTTGACAAAATGATTTCTTACGGTTGCAACAAAAACAACCTCAAAGCCAAGATCTTTGGAGGTGGCGAAGTAATTGAGACAAACATTGTTCAGTTTCATATAGGATTAAGAAATATTGAAGTTGCCAAAACGATGCTGGAGGAAATGAAAATTCCGATTGTAAGTTCCAGTGTTGGAGGCAAACTTGGGAGAAAAATAGAATTTTTCACCGGAACAGGAGATGTTCGACAGAAATATGTTCAAAAAACTCAACAAACTTAACTTAGTTATTTCTAATAATGGCGAAAAAGATTAAAGTACTGATTGTTGATGATTCGGCTGTTGTGCGACAAACTTTATCGGCGATATTAAGCTCCGATCCAGAAATAGAAGTGATGGGAACCGCAACAGATCCTTTTTTCGCTGCAAAAAAAATGCAACAGGAAGCTCCTGACGTAATCACTCTTGATGTGGAAATGCCGCGAATGGATGGGCTTACATTTCTGAAAAAACTGATGGCTCAACATCCCTTGCCTGTTGTAATTATCTCAAGTTTAACGGCAAAAGGTACCGAAACGGGTATGAAAGCTCTGGAATACGGAGCTGTCGAAATCATTACCAAACCTCAGATGGATACGAAAAAATTCATTGAGGAATCCAGAATTCGGTTATGTGATGCAGTAAAAGCAGCAGGAATGGCCAAAATTAAGAGACGTACAACTCCTGTTACCGAAATTACTGTTCAACCAAAATATACGGCTGACGCCATACTGCCTAAATCAACCCCAACAGATTCGAGTATGCTCCGAACTACCGAACTTGTGGTTGCCGTTGGAGCTTCAACAGGCGGTACCGATGCTCTTAGAATCTTCCTGGAGGCACTACCTTTGGACTGTCCTGGTATTGTTATTGTTCAGCATATGCCGGAGCATTTTACAAAATCGTTTGCTAATCGTTTGAACGAGATATGCGCCATTACTGTTAAAGAAGCTGAAAATGGCGATACTGTAATCCGGGGACGTGCACTCATAGCCCCGGGAAACCATCATATGCTTCTTAAACGAAGTGGAGCTAAATATTATGTAGAAATAAAAGACGGTCCTCTTGTGAATCGTCATCGGCCTTCCGTGGATGTTCTATTCAGGTCCACGGCCCGTTATGCGGGACGAAATGCTATAGGGATTATTATGACCGGTATGGGCGACGATGGCGCCCGGGGACTTTTGGAAATGAAGGATGCCGGAGCTTATAACATTGCACAAGACGAAAAATCGTGTGTGGTTTTTGGAATGCCAAACGAAGCCATAAAACTTAACGCGGTTGAAAAAATATTACCTCTTGACCAGATAGCGCCTCATATGCTCATTCAGGCAAAACAACATACCTCCAGTCATTAAAAATGAATTGTCTTCTAAAAAATATTTTTTTCTTCATTTTTAATAAAAAACACCTAAATTAGGTGCATGGCAAAACTTTAACATAAGTATGTATAAAACATATGAAAATAAATTTCTATTTCGCAGCCTAGCAGCCGGTTTACTTACAGGTTTTGCAGTATTGCTGCTCTCCATATCCATTGGTCTTTACAGTAGAAATTTACCCTTAACACCTCACGGAATACTTGAGCTGCATAAGAATATTCCATTCCTTTGGATAATAGACTTTTTACCTTTGGGGTTAGGATTAATCTTTTATTATGCCGGACTCATTTTCTCGCAAAAGCTCTCCGAAACCCAGGCAATGCTTAAAAATGAATTATCTAAGTCACAAAAAACCCTGGATTTTACACAACAACTAATACAAGATCAACTTTCGGCTGAGCTTGAAGTAGGAGAAGATGATCAGATTGGAAGAGCTTTGATAAATCTCAGAAACAATCTCCTCAAAAATAAAAACATAGAAATTCTTCGCAGGAAGGAAGACGACCAAAGAAATTGGGTTGCTGAAGGTTTAGCCAAATTTTCGGAAATTCTACGGAAAAATAACGATAACCTTAATGATTTAGCATACAGCATAATTCACAATCTAGTAAAATATGTGAATGCCAATCAGGGCGGATTCTTTATACTTCAGGATCATGATGAAGAAAAATTCTTCGAAATGAGTGCCTGCTATGCTTACGACCGACGCAAATTTGCTGATAAACGCATTCCCTGGGGCGATGGGTTAATTGGTACCTGCGCTCTCGAAAAGAAAACGATTTACATGACCAATGTTCCCCAGGATTATGTTACCATAACCTCGGGACTTGGAAAAGCCACACCATCGTGTTTATTGGTAGTACCTTTGATAGTGAACGACGAAATTCATGGAGTACTTGAAATTGCTTCGTTCAAAAAATTTGAAGCTTACGAAATAGAGTTTGTGGAAAAGGTGGCCGAAAGTATCGCTTCAACCATTTCGACAGTGAAAATTAATGTCCGTACTGCCCGTCTGCTGAAAGAATCTCAGGAACAGGCCGAAATTCTCGCTTCGCAGGAAGAACAAATGCGGCAGAATATGGAAGAACTGCAGGCAACCCAAGAAGAAGCTGCACGACAGAATGAAAAATTTATATCTTTTACGAACTCAGTAAATCATACTTTAATCCGGGCAGAGTTTCTGGCCGACGGTACTTTAATTTATGCAAACAATAAATTTATTCAAAAGCTTGGTTATAATGACAAAGTAGATGTGGAAGGCCGTCAGGTTTCCATGTTTATCAATAAAAAGGATAAAGACCTTTTCGACCAGATATGGAAAGAAATAATAAGAGGTAACGAACACTTTGAAGGCGACATTAAATTGCAGACCAGGCAGGGAAAAGACCTCTGGACCATGGCTACTCTTACTCCACAAAAGAAAGACAACGAAGTAGATAGGATTATATTTTTAGCAATCGACACAACCGACCAGAAAAAGCAAAGTCTGGACTTTGAAGCTCAAATTGAAGCTTTGAACAGATCGAGCTTAAAAGCTGAGTTTACTCCTGATGGAGATATTCTCGATTGTAACGAGAAGTTTCTTCTCACTTTTGGATTTACTCCCGATGAAATATCAAATAAAGCTATATTCGATCTCATTGCCAGGGAAGAAATAAACGCTTTTAAAGAAATCTGGGAAAATGTGCTCAACGGAGTTCCTTTCCAGGGTCAACTAAAAAGCATTACAAAAGCTAATGATGAAAAATGGTTTCGAGGCACATTGAGCGTTGTAAACGACATGTACGGAGAAGTTAGTAAAGTTATATACATTGCAAACGATATAACCAAGGAAAAGCTGATGGAGATTGAATCCCAATATCAAACCGAACAGCTTAAAATTCAGGAAGAAAAACTACGTCAGGCCGGAGCCGATTTATCCAGAAAGCTTGAAAAAGCAAAGGCGGAAATGGCCCTTCAATATAAAGAAGTTGAAAAAGTAAAAATCCGTAATGAAAGGACGCTTGAAGGAGCGCTCGATGCTATAGTTACCATAAATCAGGAAGGAAGGATAGAATTTTTCAATAAAGCCGCTGAAGAGCTATGGGGATTACCCCGGAAAGAAACCATAGGTATGAATGTCAGAATTCTTTTCTCCGACGCCAATATTCAGGAAGATGAATTTACAAAAGCCTATGTTACACCAGGATCACAAAAGTTTATAGGACAGCGAAAAGAAATAAAAATTACCAATAAAAATGGAGACGATATCCCAGTGCTGTTTTTGTTATCGGAAGCGAAAATTGACGATGAAAATACTTATACTGCATTTATACAAAACATTGAAGTGGAATTGTTTTAAATAATTATTTGAATAATTCGTTGTAAATAATTAAATTTAGAGTAATTACATATCTTTGTTTAACTAGCTATTCTGATTTCAACATATGAGAGAAGATATTTACCTCGATAAAATAGAAAAATTATTTAAAGATTTAAATCTCCCCTTTACTCAGGAAATATCTGAATTATTGGGTGAAACAATAACAGATATCGCACAAAAAAGCGAGGAACATATTAAGACCTTTATTTTCAAACTTACCATACCAGCTATTACACTCAATCCTCAGGGAATCATTAAAAACGTTAACTCACGCTGGAACGAATCATTTGGTTATAAGGAAAACGATGTAATTGACATTCCTTTATCCAACTTTGTCCCAAATTCTCAAAAAGAATTGTTTTCCGAAATAATGGCTGATATTGCAAAAGGAAGAGAAATTCCTGAGCAGGAACTTAAAATCCTTAAGAAGGATGGAACCACAGCATCAGTGGGCTTTAGCGCTTATAAGCTAAACGATGAAGATGAAGTATCTGTAGTCATTCTCCGTGATTTCAGCATGCTCAAAAAGCTAGAAAAGGAACTTACCAAAAGCAGAGTTAAACTCCAGAAATCGGAGCAGTTTAAATCAGTATTTCTGGCAAATATGTCGCATGAGATACGAACGCCTATGAATGCTATTATCGGGTTTTCGGAACTCATAAACATGGAAGGTATTTCTGCAGATAAACGTAAAGATTATTCCAAAATCATCAACCAGCGTGGACAACAGCTTCTTACATTAATAGATGATATAATAGAGACAACAAAAATAGAAGCAGGACGCATAACTCTTGATTATACCTGGATTGAGCTGGACGAGTTTATGAATGACCTGTATTCCATGGTTTTTCAACAAAAAATAAAGGATGGGAAGGATAATGTTGAAATAATACTGCAAAAACAGGAAAATGCCTCAGGTTTCCAGATATATACCGATCCAGGTCGTTTACATCAAATATTTATAAACCTGCTTCATTATTTTCTGAAAACAATAACAAAAGGAAACATTTCCTTTGGATATAATCTCTTCGAAAAAGAAATTGAGTTCTACCTTCAAAATTCAACCACATTTTTCAGTGCCGACGAACAAAAGCTTCTTTTTGAACACTTTTGGAAAATTGAAGACACTACACATCTGAAAATAAAAGGAGCCGGATTGGGTTTAACAATTTCCAAGAGCCTTATTGAACATTTTGGCGGTAAAATAAACGTTAACTCCGACAATCAATCAGGTACCACCTTCACTTTCCGTTTACCGCTTATTTCCCCCGAAAAATCGGTTAAAAACTCCGTTGAAAATATTAGCCACGAGGAACAACAAATAAGTAATCTTGAGCCTAACTGGAAAAACAAGGTTATTCTTGTTGTTGAAGACGACAGGGTAAACTATCAGTTTATTGAAGCATGTCTTGAAAAAACGCAGGTACAGTTGTTACATGCCGAAAATGGAAATCAGGCACTGGAATTATGCAAGAATATCAATAAAATTGATTTGATTCTGATGGACATAAAGTTACCTGAGAAAAATGGTTATGAAATTACAAAAGAAATAAAATCCTTCCGCAAGGATATACCTATAATAGCACAAACAGCATTTTCACTGAATGATGTGAAGGAGAGATGTTTTGAATCGGGCTGCAACGATATAATAACAAAGCCAGTCGATATTGATGTGTTTATAACAAAGCTTAATAAATATCTATCATAATAAAGGCGGGAAGATTTATCCCGCCTTTATTTTTTGCCTACTTACTTGCAAGCCAATTAGTGACTTTTTCAGTGTCTGGTTTTTCTTTTGGGGGAATTACATCCACCAGATTTCCTTTTTCGTCAATTAAGTATTTTTGAAAATTCCATTTAACCTCTGAATCTTTAACACCATTCTCACTCTTTTGAGTAAGCCATTTGTATACAGGGTTTATATCTTCTCCTTTAACTGATATTTTTGACATCATCGGAAAAGAAACTCCATAATTTTTGCTGCAGAACTCTTTAATATCCGCATTGGTTCCAGGTTCCTGTTCCATGAAATTATTAGCCGGAAAACCTATAATAACAAACTTCTCACCTCCATATTGCTTATAGAGTGCTTCAAGATCTTTATACTGGGGAGTTAGACCACATTTGGAGGCAGTATTTACAATCATCACTTTTTTACCCTTAAGCGACTTAAAATCAAATTTCTCGCCATCAATAGTTTCTACTTTAAAATCGTAAAACGATTTTTTAGATGGTTCTTTGGAATTGGAACCCTGAGAAAAAACAGTACCAGTAGCAAAAAGAGCTATGGCAATTAACAGATTTTTCATAAATTTACGTTTAATGGATATAAACATCTTAACATATAAAATTATCAAAAGTTCAAAAACCTAACATATGAGTTCGACTGACAACATTTTAAAAGTGCTCAAAGCTTCTCCTGTTGCTTTAAAAGCGGGAGAAATTTCTGAAAATTCAGGCGTTGACAAAAAAGAAGTAGATAAAGTTATTAAAAAATTAATGGCAGACGGTTTGGTAACATCGCCAAAACGTTGTTTTTACGAATCAAAATCATAATCGATAGTGAGTGCAGAACAGAGTCCCAGGAAAACCTTGTGGGATTATCCATGGGGATATACCGAAAGCTTTATTATAGCTGCCGAATTACTCATATTTGGCTTCATAATTGAGTTCCTAACAAGTGGTCAGGGGCTGGCGCCTATTTCCATGCCATACAATTTTTACATTTTGGCAATATTTGCTATTGTTTTAATTGTGATGCGTGTTTTTTATACTCAAAACCCCATAGTCAAATGGCTCAGCGGAGTACCCGCAGCTATCAGCTCTATTGTTTCGTTTGGGTTGATAACCCTGCTCATGGGTTTTATACCACAGATTGAAACGCCTGGTTCCAGGTTTATCGACCTGATTGGATTAACTCATCTAAAAAATGGATGGCCAATCTTGTTAATTCAATTATATCTCCTGACTTCTTTGGGAATGGTATGTTTAAAAAGAGCTAACTCATTGAAGTTAAAAAACATTGGTTTCCTTCTTAATCATTTTGGTTTATGGCTTACTTTGGTTGCAGCGCTAATGGGATCCGGGGATTTAAAGCGATTATCTATTAACCTGCTCGAAGATGGAAAGTCAAATAATATTGCAATCAGCAGAAATAATGAAGCTTATAAATTACCTTTTGAGCTCAAATTACTGGATTTTCATATAGATGAATATATTCCGCGATTGGTACTAGTAAATCCTAAAACCGGAGAGTTTATTCAGGAAAAAGGTGAGAAAGTGATCACCATAGAACAAGGAAAAACTTACACCTTAAAGAACTGGGATGTAACTATTGAAAAATTTGTTCCTGATGCAGTTCCGCAAGACAGTGGTTCATTTCTCGAAAAGGAGATTACTGGCAGCTATCCTGTAGCATATGTGAAAATTAAAAACACCACCAATGGACAAATCTCCGAAGGTTGGCTTGGAACAGGAAGTTTTGCTTACAATCCTTCTTATCTGTTTCTTCAGGATGATGTGATTATAGCCCTGACTATGCCTCAACCAAAAAAATACAGATCCCGGGTTGTAATTTCGGAAAATGATGTTATTAAAGACACTGTTACCATTGAGGTTAATAAACCTTTACCCATAAAGGGCTGGAAAGTTTACCAGCTCAGTTATGATGAAAATAAAGGAAAATGGTCGACACTTAGCGTGCTCGAAGTAGTGAGCGACCCCTGGATTAAGATTGTATATATTGGAATTTTTCTAATGCTTGGAGGCTCAGTCTTTCTATTCTGGACCGGTCGACAAAGAATAAATTAAGGTACTATGGATAAATGGGTTAGTTTTCCGCTTTTCGCAATTACAAGCATAATTTTGTGGGTAATTGGATTAGCCTTGATATTTTTTGAATTTTTCAATAACAAAAAACCAGGTCTTCGGCGCCTTGGTATTGTTCTTTCTGTTTCAGGCACTTTAGTTTTTGCTTCCTTTATAGTATTACTATGGTTCAGTCTGGAACGTCCGCCTATGCGTACTTTGGGTGAAACAAGGCTCTGGACTACATTTTTTCTTGCATCGGCCGGTTTAATTGTTTATCTCCGGTGGAAAGAATTTCTTTTCCTCTTGGTTTACGGATATGCACTTCTTTTAGCCTTTGTTTTTCTGATTATAAATCTTGTTCATCCCGAAATTCACGAAAAAGCACTTATGCCGGCACTGCAAAGCCCCTGGTTTGTTCCGCATGTTGTCGTTTATATGTTGGCTTATGCGCTTCTGGGTCTGTCGTGTGGAGTAGGAATGTTCGGATTAATAGCTTTGGCAATTAAGAAATATGAAGAGAAAATTCTGGTTTTAGGCGATAACATGGTTTATCTGGGATTTGCCATGCTCACATTTGGATTGTTATTCGGCGCTTTATGGGCAAAAGAAGCCTGGGGGCATTACTGGACCTGGGATCCAAAAGAAACCTGGGCTTTTCTTACATGGCTTGCATATTTAATTTACCTGCACTATCGTTACTATCACCCTACCAAAACCAAAACCCATCTTTGGATTTTGAGTATATCGTTTATTGTACTGCTTGTATGCTGGTTCGGTATAAATTATCTTCCCTCAGCACAAAACAGCGTGCATGTATATTCGAATTAAGCGTGCCGGCTTTTCAGAACATCGATAACGTTTTCGATGCGGTAATTTTTGGCTGTAAGAAGAACAAGCAGATGATACATTAAATCTGCGGCTTCATTCAGAAAAAGATCATCATTCTGATCTTTCGATTCTATTACAAGTTCAACAGCTTCTTCGCCAACTTTTTGGGCAATTTTATTAATCCCCTTTTGAAAAAGTTTGGTTGTATAAGAACCTTCGGGCATTGTTGCTTTCCGTGTATCAATCAAATCCTGCAGGAATTTCAGGAACTGAAGTGGCTCCGAATTAGTCTCATTAAAACAGGTATCGGCTCCGGTATGACAAACAGGACCACGAGGTTTAACCTTTACGAGAACAGTATCGTTGTCGCAATCAGCAGTTACTGAAACCACATCCAGAAAATTACCACTCTCCTCCCCCTTTGTCCATAGTCTGTTCTTAGTGCGACTGTAAAACGTAACGAGCTTATCGGTAATGGTTTTATTGTAAGCTTCCTCGTTCATAAAGCCAAGCATTAATACCTTACCCGTATTACTATCCTGAATAATGGCCGGAACCAGACCATTCATTTTATTAAAATCCAAACTCATCTTTATTAATTATTGACCATTCGAACAGGTATTCCTGCGGCGCGAAGATAGGACTTTAAGTCGCCAATACCAATTTCCTTATAATGAAAAATGCTGGCAGCCAAACCCGCGTCGGCCTTGCCATTTGTAAAAACTTCACTGAAATGTTCCATTTTTCCGGCCCCACCGGAGGCAATCACAGGAATTTGAAGTGAATCGGATAGAACTGCTAAAGCATCGCAGGCAAAACCATTTTTAACGCCATCGTGATTCATCGAAGTAAAGAGAATTTCCCCGGCTCCTCTATTTTCTGCTTCTTTAGCCCAGGAAAACAATTCCTTATCTGTAGGGATACGTCCACCATTTACAAAAACTGTCCATTTACCCTTTTCAAATCTTGCATCAATAGCTACAACAACAAACTGCTTTCCGAATCCATCTGCAATCTGGCTTATAAGATCGGGGTTACGAACCGCTGCAGAATTAATTGAAAGTTTATCGGCACCGGCTGCTAAGAGCACATCGGCATCAGCAAGCTCACTTACACCACCTCCAACGGTAAAAGGAATGTTTATGTGCAATGCAATACGCTTTACAAGAGACACCAACGTTTTACGTTTTTCGTGCGAAGCAGTAATATCCAGAAAAACCAGTTCATCAGCCCCCTGCTGCGCGTACAAAGCACCCAGTTCAACCGGATCGCCCACACTTTTGATATTTTCGAAGTTTATACCTTTAACAGTCTGACCATCTTTAATATCCAAACAAGGTATAATGCGTTTAGCCAACATATTATTTAATAAAAGCTTTTAAATCGTTCAATGAAATTTTTCCTTCGTAAATAGCTTTGCCTATAATTGCACCATCCATTCCGATTTCTTCCAGGACTGATAATTCAGAAATGCTGGTCACTCCCCCACTGGCTACAAATCTGAGGTTTGGAAAATCACTTCGTAACTGCCGGTAAAGATCCACCGAAGACCCCTGAAGCATACCATCTTTAGAAATATCTGTACAAACAACATATTCCGCACCTTTAGCAACATAGCTGCCTATGAATTCTGTTAAACTCTGAGTGGAAATTGTCTGCCACCCCGAAATAGCTACTTTGCCATCTTTGGCATCGGCACCAAGGATAATTTTCTCTGATCCATACTCTGATAACCATTGCTCCATTTTTTCAGGATTGCTAACAGCCAGACTACCTACTGTTACCTGAGCAGCACCATTTTCGAAAACAGCTTTGATATCTTCATCGCTTTTAATACCACCGCCAAAATCGACAATAAGGTTTGTTTGGGAGACAATATTCTGCAGAACCTTCAGGTTAACAACATGTTTTGCTTTCGCGCCATCGAGATCGACCAGATGCAGGTACCTAATACCACTGTCTTCAAACATTTTAGCCACTTCAAGAGGATTCTCGTGATAGACCTTTTTACTGTCGTATTCACCCTGGCTGAGCCTGACGCATTTACCACCAATTATATCGATAGCAGGAATAATTTTCATCATAAATTCAAAAAATTTTGGATTATCCTCGCCCCAACTTCACCACTTTTTTCGGGATGAAACTGAGTGGCATAAAAATTATCTTTCTGCAACGAAGCACTAAATGGAACAATATAATCGGATGTAGCTGCGGTATGTTCACCAATGGCCGCATAATAGCTATGAACAAAATAGACATATTCATTTTCAAGGGATGGATCGAAAATTCCTTTTTTCAGGTTATGAATCTGATTCCAGCCCATGTGTGGGACCTTAGTATGCTGTTTTGCAAGAGAAGCATCAAAATGCAACACCTTTTCATCGAAAATTCCAAGACATTCGGTATTCCCCTCCTCGCTAAACTTGCACATCAACTGAAGCCCCAGACAAATTCCCAAAACCGGTTGCTTAAGTCCAACAAGCAATTTATCCAATTTATTCTCTTTCAGGTAACGCATTGTGTTGGCAGCTTCGCCTACTCCTGGAAAAATCACTTTATCAGCCGAGAGAATTTCATTGAAATCGGCTGTTATTTGCGCCTCAACACCCAACCGTTTCAGAGCATAATCTACAGAGCGTATGTTTCCGGCATTATATTTTATAATAACAACTTTCATTACACCCTCCTATGAAAAAACTACGGTTCGGTTATTATACACCAGCGTTTTACGTTGAATATGAGCATAAATTGCGCGCGACAGTACAATCTTTTCAAGATCCTGTCCTTTACGAATAAGATCCTTAATACTATCGGTATGACTAATTCGCACAACATCCTGCTCGATAATGGGGCCCGCATCCAGATCGGCCGTAACATAATGACTAGTTGCTCCAATAATTTTCACGCCACGCTCGTGTGCTGAATGGTATGGTTTGGCTCCCGGAAAAGCAGGCAAAAACGAATGATGAATATTGATAATTTTATTCGGGAATTCATTTATAAAATTATCGGACAAAACCTGCATGTATCTGGCAAGAACAATAAAATTGATATTCATACTTTTCAGAAGCTCAATTTCTTTCGCTTCCTGCTCACCTTTGTTTTTTTCATTAATAGGAAAAATATGATAATCGATCCCGAACTGTTTTACCAATGGTTCCAGATCGGTATGATTGCTGATGATCAGAGGAATTTCCACATTCCATTCGCCCGATTGATATCTGGCAAGCATATCGAACAGGCAATGTGACATTTTGGAAACAAAAATTGCCATCCTGGGAACTCTTTTGGTAAAAAAGATATTCCAGGTGAGATTGTACCTGGAGGCAATGAGTGTAGCAAAATAATCAGCAATTTTTTCTCTGGGAATAGCAAATTTATCCAATTCCCATTCAATTCGCATGAAGAAAACTTTTTCCTGGCGATCCACATGCTGATCAAGATAAATTACGTTCCCATTATTCTGATAAAGAAACTCAGTAATTTTAGCTACAATTCCGGGTTGATCGGGGCAATACATGGATAATATTGCAGTATCGGAATGATTATTTTGTAAAGCAGACATAAAAATTATTATAAAGAACCTTTCGTAGAAGGTAAAACAAGATTATCCAGATTATAGCGAATGGCCATTTTAATTGCCCTTGCAAAAGCTTTAAAAATCCCTTCAATTTTATGATGTTCGTTAACTCCTTCAGCTTTTATATTCAGATTCATTTTAGCAGCATCGGAAAGCGATTTGAAAAAGTGAAAAAACATCTCAGTAGGCATCTCTCCAATTTTTTCTCTTTTAAATTCGGCATCCCATTCAATCCACGCACGTCCGCCAAAGTCAATCGCCACCTGAGCAAGACAATCGTCCATGGGTAAACAAAATCCATAGCGCTCAATACCTCTTTTACTTCCAAGAGCCTTCAAAAATGCTTCTCCTAAGGCAATTCCAGTATCTTCAATGGTATGGTGCTCGTCAATTTCCAAATCACCCTTAACCCTTACGATGAGATCACACCCCGAATGCCGGGCAATCTGGTCGAGCATATGGTCGAAAAATCCCAGTCCGGTGGATATCTCGGATTTACCAGTTCCATCAAGGTTAAGCCTTATGAAAATATCCGTTTCGGAAGTTTTACGGCTTACGATTGCAGACCTTTCACCCAAAGCCAGATAAGCATAAATTTCGTCCCAGGTTTCGGCAAGTAAAGCACAAGTATCCTCCAATCCCTGGTTTAACAAATTCTCTTTTAATTTTGAACCTTTGTAGAGTATTGCTTTTGCACCAAGATTTTTTGCAAGCAGAACATCGGTAATGCGATCGCCAATAACGAAAGATCCTGCAAGATCATAGGTTCCGTCGAAATATTTCCCTAGCATTGCAGTTCCCGGCTTACGGGTTGGAGCATTATCCTCAGGAAAACTTCTGTCGATAAAAACATCATTGAAAGTTATGCCTTCATTTTCAAAAGTCTTCATCATTTTATCCTGGGCCTGCCAGAAAGTATTTTCAGGAAAAGAAATAGTTCCAAGGCCATCCTGGTTGGTAACCATGGAAAACTCAAAATCCATGTTCTTGCGGATACGATAAAGATTGCGGATTACACCCGGTATAAACTCCAACTTTTCCAATGAGTCAATCTGAAAATCAGTGGGAGGCTCAAAAATCAGAGTCCCGTCTCTATCAATAAACAGTACTTTCTTTAACATCTTACTTTAAAAATTCGTCTTCAAACTCCGAAATCGTCTCTACTAAAATTCTGTTTTCCATCTCGGTGCCGACTGTAATACGAATGCAACCCTCGCATAAAGCCACTTTGGACCGGTTACGAGTAATAATTTGCTTGTTAATTAAAAAATTAAACAATTCTCCGCTCTTTTTGACTTTCACCAGGATAAAATTTGCTTCTGAAGGATAAATGTGTTCTACCACCTTCAAGTTTCTGAGTTTTTGAATCAGAAATTCCTTCTGAAGTAAAATTGTATTCACCCATTTCTCTTTTGTCTTTAAATTATGAAGTGCCTCAAGTGCAATTTTTTGTGTGAGAACATTCACATTGTATGGATATTTGATCTTATTTAGAATTGCAATAATTTCCTTAGAAGCATATGCTATACCGAGACGAATTCCGGCTAACCCCCATGCTTTTGAAAAAGTCTGCAATACAACAAGGTTACTGAAATCATTTAATTCCGAAAGAAAGCTTGATCCTGTCGAGAAATCGATGTAAGCCTCATCAACAACAACTAAACCATTGAAGTCCGTTAAAATTGAAACAATATCTTCTTTATGAAACTGGTTGCCTGATGGATTATTCGGGGAACAAATAAAAATAAGCTTAACTGTAGAATCTATTGCTGCTTTAAGCTTATTTACGTCGAGCGTAAAATCAGGATTGAGTGTAACAGTGCGAAATTCAACAGCATTGGTATCGGCAGCAACCTGATACATTCCATACGAAGGATTCAGAGAAAGAACAGAATCTTTTCCCGGCTCACAAAAAGCACGTATGAGCAGATCTATTGCTTCGTCGCTGCCATTTCCAAGGAATATCTGTGAAGGATCAACCTTTTTAATACCGGCAAGTTTCAGTTTAAGATCGTTTTGCAATGGATCCGGATATCGATTATATGGGTTATTAAACGGATTCTCATTGGCATCCAAAAAAACCCCTTCCTGACCTTTGTATTCATCCCTTGCCGATGAATAGGGCTTCATATATTTAATGTTAGGCCTGATAATTTTTTCTAAATCGAACATATTAATTGTTGTCGTTAGCGATGGAACGTAATCGAACTGTGGCGGCGTATTTGTGCCCCATGAGATCCTCAGCTTCAGCCATTTGCTCAATGACCGGGCCAATATTGAAAATACCGTATTTACTCAACTGCTGGAAAGTGATTTTCTTCATAAAACTATCGAGGTTCACACCGCTATATCCTTTTGCATAACCGGCAGTTGGTAAAGCATGGTTTGTTCCTGAAGCATAATCACCAGCACTTTCGGGCGAGTAATTACCTATAAATACCGACCCGGCATTTGTAATTTTTTCGGCCAGTTCGGCTGCATCTTCGGTTGCAATAATTAAGTGCTCAGGGGCATATTCATTTACAATCTCGAGCATTTCAGCATTCGATTTCAGAATAATGACTTTGCTGTTTTCTAATGCTTTTTTTGCAGTTTCTTTTCGTGGCAGATTCTCAAGCTGGGTTTCAAGTTCATCTAACACCGGTTGTAAAATATTTTCATCACAGGTCATCAGAACCACCTGGCTATCAGCTCCATGTTCTGCCTGCGAAAGTAAATCGGCAGCTATAAAGGCTGGTTTACAGGTATTGTCGGCCATAATAGCCACTTCAGAAGGTCCAGCAGGCATATCAATGGCAACACCATGCATACCCACCATTTGTTTTGCTGCGGTAACATAAAGATTTCCGGGTCCGAATATTTTAGCAACTTTGGGAATGGAATGTGTTCCAAAAGCCATAGCGCTGATGGATTGGATTCCACCAACCTTATAAACTTCGGTAAGTCCCACAAGTTTTGCTGTATAAAGAATGGCGGGATGAACTTTTCCTTCTTTATTAGGAGGAGTGCAAAGAATTACCTTTTTACAACCGGCTATTTTTGCAGGTATCCCCAACATAAGAACAGTTGAAAACAAAGGAGCGCTTCCGCCTGGAATATATAACCCAACGGTATCAATGGGAACACTTTTTTGCCAACAGAAGACACCTGGAGTAGTTTCAACTACTTTCCTTACGGAATTCTGAGCAGCATGAAACTTTTCAATATTCCTCTTTGCTGTTTCAATACTTTTCTTAAGATTGGCATTAACGAGTGAAGCAGCCTCTTCGAATTCTTCTGCTGTAACAGCAAAACTATCGAGGTCTGCTTTATCGTATTTTAGTGTATACTTTCGTACGGCTTCATCACCATTTAAACGCACATCGTTCAGAACTTCAAGTACACTCTGATTTACAAGCTCGTCTCCTAACGAAGGTCGCTTTAAAATATCATTCCACTCACTCTTTTTTGGATACCGGATAATGTTCATCGCAATAATATTGAAAATTATACTATCATTTTTTCTATTGGAATCACCAGAATTCCCTGTGCGCCGCATTCCTGAAGTTTATCAATCACTTCCCAGAAATCGCTTTCCTGTAACACAGAATGAACCGAGCACCAGCCTTCCTTTACAAGAGGTACAACTGTGGGACTTTTCATTCCGGGTATAATTTCTTTAATCTTATCTACTTTATCGTAAGGAGCATTAAGTACTATGTACTTGTTCTTTTCAGCCTTTTGAACCGAACGAAGACGGAAGATCAGTTTATCCAGAATTTGTTGTTTAGCAGGACTCAGGTTCTTAGTGGAAGCAATTACTGCCTCAGAATACATCACTGTCTCGACTTCAGCCAAACCGTTACTTATAAGCGTACTACCTGAACTAACGATATCGAAAATAGAATCAGCCAGACCTATTCCCGGCGCAATTTCAACAGATCCGCTGATTTCGTGTATCTCAGCTTTAATATTGTTCTTATCGAGAAACTTTTTGAGAATATTGGGATATGAAGTTGCAATTTTTTTTCCATTGAAATATTCAACTCCTTTATAATCGATAGATTTAGGTATAGCAAGGGAAAGACGGCACTTTGCAAAACCAAGCTTTTCAACCACGGGAATCTGAAACTTCTTTTCCTCTATTACATTTTCTCCAACAATACCAATATCGGCAACTCCATCGGCAACATACTGAGGAATATCGTCGTCCCTGAGAAAAAGGATTTCGATTGGGAAATTTGAAGAGGGCGAAATTAACTTGCGATCACCATTATTTAGCTTAATACCAGCTTCGGATATTAACTCGAGGGATTTTTCACTTAGACGACCTGATTTCTGAACTGCAATTTTTAAACGTTCCATTTAAATAATTTTTATTAACAAAAAAAGGCTTGCCGGATATGCAAACCTTCCATATATTTTCGGTTATACTTTTTCCTGGCTCAGTTGAAATTCTGGATTAAATAATGATGCAGATGATGATGTTGCTTTTTCATGTTACTGTTATAAATTAAAAAAAGGCTTGCAGAACTTGCAAACCTTTAGTGTTTATGTTTTGTCCTGCCATAGAAATACCATTCATCCGTGATGATGATGCCTGTTATTTCCGCCTGCAAGTATTTTTACCATTATTAAAAGTTTTGTGCAATATTAACTATTATTTTGAGAACACACAAAAAAACATGCTAAAAATCATATTTATAAAACATATTTTTTATTTACAAATCCTTAAGAAGAACATTCTCAGGAAGTTTATCAACTGTTGTAGTGAACACGTTATGAATTTCAAGTAAACGTTTTGTTTTTTCAGATGAAGTGTCAATTATAGAGCTGTGTCCCTGCTTATCCAGCTTGTCTATTACATATTTAACAGTGAGACAGTCGATATTCAATGCGGGCTGATAGGCTGCCAGCTTAGGCCGCGGCACTATAACCTCGGAAATAATGTTAACCTTTATCAAATCAGTTAATGTATTTTTAACCAGCCTTATAGGTATTTTTAATTGTTTCGACAACTCCAGAGATGTGATAGGCTGTTCACAGTTTTTAAAATTCACAATAATCCGATGTGCAATCAACAATCCAATTACTCGTTTAGCATAGGGACTTATCTGAACGGTTTCTGTTTCAAATTCATATAAGTCGATATTATGATCGGCATAAGAAATTTCAGCACCATAAAGCACAATGAGCCAGCTTATTTGCATCCATATAAGAAATAACGGGAGTGCTGCAAAACTACCATAAATGGCGCCATACTTTGAAACACCTATTTGAAAATGTATATATCCCCATTGGGTTAACTGGAATAAACTACCTGCAATAATTCCAGCTATTATCCCTGATTTAACATTTACTTTCGTATTGGGCATGATAATATAAAGCAACGAAAACAGAACCCATATGATAACGTAAGGAGCAAATTTCAGCAGGAAAAATAAAGCAGAACTAACATAGCCTAACAATTCCACTCTTTTAGCCATTGTATTTAGCTGGGTTGAAATAAAAACATTGGCACTGCTGGCTGTAATAATTAGCAGTGGCGAAACAAGCATCATAGATAAATAGTCGGAAAATTTGCGGACAAAAGTGCGTGCCTTTTTTATATGCCAGATATCATTAAATGCACTCTCAATATTCCCAAATACCTTCATTACAGTCCAAAAAAGAATTCCAACACCTACTCCGGCTATTAAGCCCCCTTGTGTTTTTTCAAGAAAAGAGTCAGTAAAAGTTATAAGGTATTTAACAACTTCCTCGTGACCTTTCAAATTATTGGCTAATTCAGTTTTAAGATACTCCTGATACCCAAAACCTTTTGCAATCCCAAAACCCAGAGCAAGTATAGGTACAACAGAAAGCATCGAAAAGAAAGTCAGAGCTGATGCCCTGTACTGGAGTTTGTCATTAATAAATTCCCTGATTGAGAGTACCAAAACCCTGATGTATCTATAAAGTAAGGCTTTGTAAGGAGATGCAATATCACTCAACCGTATACTCCAGATATCATTTGTGACAAACTTAATTAAGTCTAAAATCTTTTTAACCATGATAAAGCTTTATACAAATTTAGTTTTTGTGAACGAATGTCAAAAGAAATGAGCGTATATTTGTATTTGGATTGTCGTATATGGAAATTAGAATATTACATCTCCTTGAAGGAGCAAAATCGGCTGAAGGTTTAACGGTGGTAATAGATGTTTTTCGAGCTTTTTCTTTGGCTTGTTATATGTCCGATAAAGGTGCAGCGGATATAATTCCGGTATCTGACATCAATAAAGCTTATGAGTTGAAGCAGAAAATCTCAAATTCGTTATTGGTTGGCGAAAGAAATGAACGGGTTCCAGAAGGTTTCGATTTTGGAAACTCTCCTACCCACATCTTACATGAAAACATTGAAGGGAAAGTAATTATCCACACAACAAGTGCCGGAACCCAAGGTCTGGTAAATGCCACCAAAGCTTCCGAAAGATTAACCGGCAGTTTTGTAAATGCTCCGGCGATTGTTTCATATATCAAAGCTAAAAATCCATCAGTAGTTTCGCTGGTTTGCATGGGATATTCCATGAAATATCCTACCGAAGAAGATACCTTTTGTGCAGAATATATTAAGCAAAGTTTAAAGGGGGAATTACCTGACACTGCCGAAATGATGGAAACCATTAAAAACACAAGCGCTCAAAGGTTATTTAATCCGGCTAATCAGGACTTTTCACCTTCGAGCGACTTTTATCTGTGTACCCAAATCGGGAAGTTCAATTTTATTCTGAAAGCAGAAGAGTCTGATAATCTGCTCAAATTAAAAAAGATAGAGAGTAAAGATTTTGTCCGGTAATCTAAGTTTAGATATTAAACACTAATTCGGTTTTTTGCGACTTCACATACTTTTCTGTCCAAAGGGTATTACCAGAATTGTCTTTGTAGCAGATCATGTAAACATCATCCATCAATTTAGATAGATCCATATTATTCAGATCACGGCAAATATGAACTTTCATACCTTCTAAATTGAAAACTTCGGCTCTGATTTGGTTTGATTTCATAACAGTAGGTTTTTATATTTTTAATTATTTTTCTGATCTGTTAATAAAATGTTGATCATTTTGTTGAATTAAAAATAAATTAAAAACCACCTTGTATTTCGGGAGCTATAGTGATATATAATTGAGAGGGTGGTGATTCATCTCAACATTTTGGTATTGTTTTTTTTATTTTTTTTTTATAACATTATTGTTTTTTTAAACGTCAAAAATTACCAACTAGCTAAAAACTTAGGAAACAACCTTATACCATTTTTAAAAAACTTTAGTTTATAGATATACTTTATATTGAAGAAATTTCTGTTATTCGTTTAACGAGATTTTTATTAAATAATTGTGATTTTAATCAGGTTGTTTTTTTATACCTCCAAATAGCAAGGTTTACAATAACAACAAAATAACCCGACAAGATAACAATCTCATTTAAAACATCTCTAAATCCTGAACCCTTTAGTATGATCATTCGAACCACCCGCATGAAATAGGCAATTGGATTAATCTTATTCAAAATCTGTGCCCATTCCGGCATATTTTCCACTGATGTAAATAAACCACTCATCATTATGAAGACCATGGCAATAAACCATGCAATAAACATTGCCTGCTGCTGGGTATCGGCAAAGGTTGAAATAAATAATCCAAAACTCAGAATAACCAAAAGGTAAAGAGCTGTAAAACCAAAAAGAAGCGGAATATTTCCAAGAAATGGAATATTGAATAATAGCTTACCCACAGCTAAACCAAACGCTAACTCAACAATTGCTATGATCCAGAATGGAATAAGTTTTCCGGCAATAAAATGATATTTATGTATAGGAGTTACATTGATTTGCTCTATGGTTCCTATTTCCTTTTCGCGAACAAGGTTCATACACGCCAGAAACATACCAATCATAGTGATTAGAATACCCAGGATACCTGGAACCATAAAGTTTTTATAGCTTAACTGAGGATTATACCAATAATATGGAATAGTATTTATAGTTTTATTTACACCATCGGGAATTGGTATTGTTACCAGATCCGATATCACTTCTTTGTTAAAATCGGCTATAATAGCACTGCTGTAAGCATTTATAAGTCCGGCGGCCATTCCGTTAATAGCATCCACCATCAACTGGATTTTTGCCTTGTTTTCTTTAATCAGATCTTTTTCAAAATCCTGGGGAATATGTAGAATTACTCCTGCCTTCCCTTTATGCAAAGCTTCCTCGGCCTCCTTTACCGACAAAAAAGCAGCGTTAATTTTATAGAAAGGAGAACCATTGAATTTAGAAATCAGTGCTCTGGAGCTTTGCGACATATCCTGGTCGACAACAACCATATCAATTCGTCTTAAATCCAATGTGGCCGCATTAGCAAGAATAATTAGCTGAATAACAGGCATAACAAATATAATGGGCAACATGGACCTGTTCCGAAAAATCTGAATAAATTCTTTTCTGATAATATATCCTATTGTTTTCATGGCTAATTATTCAAGACGTTTTTTAAACTTACGGGCCGAAATGGACAAGAGCAAAACTGTCATTCCCAACAATATCAAAGTCTCAAACCAAAGCATTTTGAGTCCGACTCCCTTTAGCATAATACCTTTTACAATTTCGATGAACCATTTAGGTGGCATTATCTGGCAAAGAACCTGCAAAATCACAGGCATATTCTCAACGGGATAAATAAACCCCGAAAGAAGCATTGTTGGAAGCATTAATGCTACCATGGAAAGAAGCATCGCCACCTGCTGGTTATCAGTTGAGGCTGATATAAGTATCCCGAGTGAAAGAGCAAGTACTATAAAAAGGAGGCACTCGGCCAACAAAAGTAAAATACTGCCCTGTACAGGAAGATTAAATACAGTTAAGCTTAAAACAATTATAAATATTGCATTTATAAAAGAAAGAAATACATAAGGCATCACTTTCCCTAGAATTATCTGAATAGGTCGTAACGGCGAAACAAGCAATACTTCCATGGTTCCCATTTCCTTTTCCCGGACAATGGAAATAGAGGTCATTAAAGCGGAAACGAGCATTAAAATCATGGCCATAATCCCAGGCACAAACATGTATACGCCTTTCATCTCAGGATTATAAAACATTCGTGGCTCAGTTTCAATTTTATAAGGCATTGCATAAGCTGAGTTCAACTCATTGTTGTACGACCGAACGATCCCCGAAGTATATTCGGCAATTAATTTGGCCTGATTGGCATCGGAAGCATCGGTTGTAAGCTGAATGTTTGCTTTTCCGGTTTTATAAAGTTTTTCTTCGAAGTTATTCTCGAAAACTATCACTTCCTTTACAAATCCCTTTCTGAAAATAGACTCAATATCTTTGTCGGAAGTGAGCACCTCCTGGATCTGGAAGTAACCGGATGATGCAATTTTATTAGTGATATCGCGCGTAGTAGGATCGTTCGACAAATCCAGAACAGCAATTTTTGCATCCTTTATTTCGTTAGTGATTACAAATCCGAATAACAACATCATTGCCAGTGGCATTCCAAAAAGTACCAACATTGTTCGCCTGTCGCGAAAAATGTGATAAAATTCCTTTATTACAAAACCCCAGAATTTTTTCATTTTTTCAATTACTGTTTGTTGATATTGCGGGCCAGTATGTAAAATACCTCGTCCATAGTATTTGTATTGTATTTCCTGATGAGATTCAGGGGAGTATCCAGATCGGCAATCCGTCCATCAACCATGATAGAGGCCCGGTTACAATATTCGGCCTCGTCCATATAATGGGTTGTTACAAACACGGTAATTCCATCGTTTGCGGCCTGATAAATCAAATCCCAAAACTGGCGGCGGGTGATAGGATCCACACCACCGGTGGGTTCATCAAGAAATACTATTTTCGGCTGATGAAACACAGCAACCGAAAAAGCAAGCTTTTGCCGCCAACCCAGCGGTATTTCCTTTATGAGCTTATCTTTGAATTCATCAAATTCCAATCTTTTGAAAAGCTTTTCCGAACGTTCTTTGATTTCCTTTCCCGCCATCCCATAAATACCACCATAAAACTGGATGTTTTCAATTGGCGTCAGATCTTCGTAAAGTGAGAATTTCTGGCTCATGTAACCAATATTTCTTTTTATTTTTTCGGTTTGCCGGTAGGCATCAAAGCCGGCAACCGAAACTTTACCAGATGTTGGAGCTGAAAGACCACATAAAATCCTTATAGCTGTGGTTTTTCCAGCACCATTGGCTCCTAAAAAACCAAATATTTCACCTTTATTTACATGAAATGTTAAATGATCGTTTGCAACAAAGTTGCCAAACTTTTTAACCAAGTCCTGTACTTCTATGATTCTTTCCTGAGTCATACTGTTGGTATTGTTTCGTTGTTAGCCATTAATTGCATAAAGCAATCTTCAATACCCGGTTTAATGCTAATGATTTCAACATCATCAATCCCATTCAACTTTAAATAATTAAACAGAACGGTTTTGTTTAACTCGCCTTTAAAAGAAGCATGAATATATTGCCCGAATAAATGGGCAGAATCGCACTGTGGGTATGCCTTCAAATGTATTAATAGATTATACATATTTACCGAACGCAATCCATAGAGCAACTTACTAAAGCTGCTGATAATATTTTCAGGAGTATCCACGCTTAGCAGAGAACCTTTTTGAATAAGAGCCACCCGATCGCAAAGGGCAGCCTCGTCCATATAAGGCGTTGAAACTACCACCGTAATACCTTGCTTTTGAAGATTTTTAAGCATTTGCCAGAATTCCTTACGCGAAACCGCATCAACGCCGGTTGTTGGTTCATCGAGTATTAAAAGCTCGGGTTTATGGATTAAAGCACACGAAAGTGCCAGTTTCTGTTTCATTCCACCTGAAAGTTTACCGGCAGGTCGCGTTTTAAAAGGTTCGATGTGACTGTAAATATCCTTTATTAAGTCATAATTCTCCTCAATGGTGGTACCAAAGATGGTGGCATAAAAGTCGAGATTCTCCTCTACTGTCAAATCCTGGTACAACGAAAATTTCCCTGGCATATAACCCAGCTTTTTCCGCAGCTCTTTAAATTCTGTTACCGGATCTAGTCCAAGCACTTTCAGTGATCCGGAATTCGGCAACATCAAAGAGGCTATCAATCTGAATAAGGTCGTTTTCCCGGCACCATCAGGGCCAATAAACCCAAAAAGTTCATTTTCTCCTATTGTAAAGGATACATCATTCAGTGCAACCGTCTCTTTAAAGTGCTTGGTTATTCTTTCAGCAACAATGGCATCCATATTCTGCTTTTTTATTTGTTTGCTGATGTAATAAGCATTTCGCCAGGCATCCCTATTTTAATGCTGCCATCGTTCACAACATCAATTTTTACAGCATAAACCTGCTTTACGCGTTCTTCTTTTGTTTGAATAATTTTTGGAGTAAACTCAGCCTGAGATGAAATCCAACTTATTGTTCCTTCAACTGACCGATTTGATTTTGCATCCTCATCTATTTTAACCGTAACCTTTTGTCCTATTTTTAAATGGGGTAACAATGCACCATTTACATACACTTTAAGTTTAACTGTGGATAAATTGGCAATTTTGTAAAGGTTTTTGCCCGGGGTTGCAATCTCAGCAGGTTCAATGTATTTTTCGAGAACTGTTCCATCAAGCGGGTTAACAACGTATGATTTCGCAATTTGATCTTCTACCTGTTTGATTTGCTGCATCAAAGCTTCTATTTCGCCTGCAACACTCTGGTTCTGCGTTTTTGTCGAAACTATCTGACTTTGAAGTACATTGTACTGTCCCACAATATCGTCGAATTGCTTTTCCGGAGCTGCCTTATCTTTCACAAGGTTTTCCATACGCTGTTTTTCTTTCAGTACAGTAGCCTTTTGCGTTTCCTGAACGTCTATTTGAGCTTTAATCTGCAGCAGACGGGCTTCAGCAGCTTTTTTTGTTGCCAGTAACTGTTGCTTTTTGAGCCACAAAGCGGTTGTATCAATAACCCCGACAATTTCACCTGATTTTAGTTGCATTCCTTCTTCAGGTATAAACTTAAGAAGTTTTCCCTGCCCTTCGGCCCCTACAATAGTTTCGACAACTTCGAAATTTCCATAAGCATCGGCCTTATCACCATTGCTGTTGCAGGCATATAAAAAAATCACCGCAATAAAGGTTATAACAATTGTTCTCATATGGCTTATAATATTCCTTTAATAATTAAATAATTAACTTTACTTTGAATGAATTGAATCTTATGAGTTTCGAGCTGAAGGCTCGCTTTGATTTCTGCATTGTAATCAGTCAGATAGTCAGTCATTGTAAGTACACCTTGCTCGAGACGTTTTTCCGACTGCCTGGTAATATTCTTCCGAAGGCTAAGTATCTCCTCATCGGTATTTAAAGCATTCTCAAGTTGTTTCATACGAGTTAGCTCGTTATTACCGCTGATATTGATATTACGCATATAAAATTCTTTTTTGGAGTCGATCATTTCCTGCTGAACAGAATATATGCTTTTTTCGCGCGAAGTTTTATTCCAGTCCCATATGTTCCACTGAAACTTCAAACCAACAATGTAATAAGGACTAAAATCGTCCTTCAGCATATTCAAACCTGGTCGGCCATAACCAAGCTGTGAGAATGCGTACAGTTTGGGGATACGCTGTGCAGAAGAAATACTTTTAGATCTATTGAGCATTTCCTTTTGGATATCGAAGAACTTTAGTTCAGGCCGGTTTAAGGAGTCTTTCGTAATCTCCAATTCAGGTATTGTAAGTTTAGCGTTAACAAGAGCTGAATCTCCTGTAAGATCGCTTAACACCCACAAACTGTTTGCATGAGCAAGCTCAATTTCCTGTAACATCTGGCGGGTTTTCAGAATTTCGACCTTAAGGTTATCCAAGTCGCTCTGAATAAGAATTCCATTTTTAACTCCTGAGGATATTTTCTGTTCCTTTGAACTTAAATCGCTCAGCATGTTGGAATATAAGTCGCGACTTAACTGCAGCAGAAGAGTATTAAAATATATAGCAGTTACCTGATCGTTAACTTTATAGAGATCTGTTTCGTTTTGCTGCAGATCGGCATTAATACTTGCCTCTGTAAGTTTCTTCTGAGCTGCGGTTGCCCCACCGTCGAATAATACCTGGTTAACATCCATAGTAACTTTGTACTGATCGAGCGGCGATCCGGAAATATTAAACCCGGGAATTGGAACATCAACTTTTGTTCCTTCAGATTGATAAGTAGCCTGGGCGTTTAGATTTAGCTGGGGTAGCCACATGGAATTAATATTCTTAAGGCGTAATTCCCTGTTTTTATCTATGCGTTGCTTATCCAGAAAATAGGGATGATATTCTCTGGCCTTTTTCAGACAATCATGTAATCCGATAGTATTTTGCGCATTTGTAGAAATGCTTATCCATATAAATAGACCGAAAGCTATGATATATGGAAATATATTGAATCTGGTCTTCATAAATTATTGTTTAAGATAATCTCTGTTTACTGCTATAGAGTTTATTACGAATCTCGCAATCTCCTTTTTCCTACTTTGAAGAAAAGCCTTAAAACGTTCTTTATCATTTTCGAAAATTACACCCTGAAGTATAGGTTTGGCAACCACCGGGAAAATACAAAGAGCTATAATATTTACTATGAGCTGCTCGGGCTCAATAGGAATAATTTTACCTTCATCAATTTCTTTTTTCAGTGATTCGGCAAATTTATCGAATGCTTTGCTTTTAACCGTATTTGCAATACTTCCAAATACCGCAGGCAATCTATCGGGGTTCCGATTGAGTTCGTGTATAACAAAAGAAGGAATATGAGGATTATTGTAAATTAAAGTGAGATAGCCATCTACAAAAACTTCAATTTTATAAAACATCGAAGCATCCGACTGCATCACTTCGAAAATTCCCGGCATAAACGTTTTGAAGACTTTTTCAAAAATGGCATCAAAAAGCTTTTCCTTGGTGCGATAATAATAATGTAATAAAGCCTTGTTAATACCGGCCCTTTTGGCTATTTCCTGCATGCGCGCGCCATCAAATCCTTTGTCAATAAATTCGTCTGTAGCCGCACTAAATATGGTTTCTTCTGTTGATTTTTCCTGCTCAGTCATGATCTTAAAAATTAATCTATTTCGATACAAAAATAATAAACCATATAGTTTAACCAAAAATTTTATCCATTTATTTTAACCATTTGGTTAATTTATTTGCAAAATAAAAGCAGGATTGCTCCTGCTTTAAATTTTTTAGCGTGTTGAATTACTTAACAACAGCAGTGTCAGCAGCAGCAGTGTCAGCAACAGCAGTGTCAGCTACAGCAGGAGCTGGAGCTTCTACTGTAGAAGCAGTATCCTGAGCTTCAGTGTTTCCGCTTTTGCAGCTAGATAAAGCCATAGTACCAAATAATGCAACAGCAACGAGAGATAAAGCAACTTTTTTCATGTCTGTAAGGTTTTAAAAAATGTTTTAAAAAAAATATTTTAGTCGGTGCAAAAATAACAAACGAATTGATTTTATCAAAACAAAATTCAAAATAACTTCATAACTGAAATTTTATACCTTTATAATTATCAATAAATTTCACTTATTCTATACTTTTTTTAGCGATAACATGCAGCAGAAAAAGATCTTTCACGTCATTAAAACAGAAGCATGGAGGTAGAAGATAAGAGTTCCGTATTATCGAAAATTGTAGAACAGTGCCGCAGGAATAATTCAAAAGCACAAATGCAGCTTTACAGAATGTTTTCACAAAGCATGTTCAACACAAGTCTTCGGATAGTTGGAAACAAAAACCTTGCGGAAGATGTGATGCAGGAGGCTTTCCTGGCAGCTTTTGAAAAAATAAAGGATTGTAAAACACCTGAACATTTTGGTTCCTGGTTAAAACGAATTGTTGTCAACCGGTCGATAGATGAAATCCGAAAGAAAAGGATAAGTTTGATTCCGCTGGAGGAAACATTACCGCTTGCTGATGATGGTCAGGAGTATAAACCGGAAGAAGAAATGGAACAGGAAAAACTTCTGGAATATATTAGAAAAGCAATTACTTTATTGCCAGACGGGTACCGGATAGTACTAACATTAAAATTATTGGAAGATTACGATTATAGTACAATTGCAAAAGAAATGGATCTCGCCGAATCAACCGTGCGATCGCAATTTGTAAGAGGGCGTCAGAAACTGTTGGAAATAATTGAAAATCTGAAAAAAACTAAAAATGAATAATTTAGAAGATTTAATAAGTAAAAACAGAGAAGAATTTGATTGGGAAGCTCCTTCTTCAAATCATGAATTCAATTTTGAAAAGAAATTGAACAGAAGATTTCACAAAGCGGACAAATTTACCATTCGATATGCTGTTGCTATTGCTGCCTCCATTGCCATTTTTATTGCAACAACATTATTTATTTACAAAACAAAATCGGAAGGTTACACAGGTGCTGTTGCAACAAATCAATGGATTGAATTCCTGGAAGCTGAACAATACTATGCCAGGCAAAATGAAGCGGCCTATTCAAAACTCAAGGAAACACTGACCATTCAAAATGATGATGTGTCGTCTCCTATCTATAATGAACTTCAGGAGATGGATAGTTCGTACAAACAATTAAAAGAAGATTTAAAAGATAACCCAAACGATATTAGACTTATGAGTGCTGTTGTTCAGTATCATCAACTGAAACTGGATTTGATTAATAACTTGATTGAGAGATTTACAATGTATTCGAATACTAAAATGAAAGAAAATGAAAAAAGTAACATTTAAAATATTCCTTCTTACAGCATTATGCATTTTTGCTCTAGGACAAACTATTAAAGCAAAAAGTGAGGAGTTTTCCAAAGTTGTTCAAAAAGAGTTTTCCATAAACTCGAACACAACTTTGGAAATCAATAACAAATATGGTAGTGTACATATTCAAAACTGGGATCAGAACAGTTTTAAAATTGTTGTAAAAATTACGGTTGATATAAAAGACAAAGATCAGGCAGATAAAATTATGGATATGCTGAGCGTTGTATTCATGCAGGACGGGGACCGGGTCACAGCAACAACCAAAATCTCGGAAGATTTTGGAAAGTTGCACGGATGGTTCGGGAACAGTGGTAAAAAGTTCTCCATAGATTATACTGTTAACATGCCAAAAAACAACGATTTAAAAATTGCAAACAAATATGGAAACATTTTTATTGATGAAATGAGAGGCTTTGTGGACATCGATTTGAAATACGGGGATATGACCATCAATAAGTTAACCCGTGGGGACGAAAAGCCTATGAATCAAATTCTAATGGGCTATTCAAAAGCTAATATCTCCGAAGCAAACTGGCTCAAATTGCAGGTAAGTTATTCAAAAATTGACATAGATAATAGCAAAGCTTTAATTCTGATTAGCAAATATTCCAAAGGCAATCTGGGAAAAACCAGTTCTTTGGTAAGTGAAAATGCCTATGACCAATTTCAGCTTAGCGATCTCTCAAACTTAGTTGTGGATTGTAAATACAGCAATTTTCAGATTAATTCCATAGCCCGGAAAATTGATGCAAACTTACAATACTCTGACCTTAGAGTAAATTTTGTTCCGAAAAGCTTCGAATCAATTGAGGTGGATAACCGATATGGTAAAGTAAATATAGGAATTGAATCTGGTGCTTCTTATCACCTCAATGGGTTTGCTAAATATACCAATATTGAATACCCCAATGATAACGCGCGATTGAACAGAATTTCAGAAAACACCCGTTTGACAGTAAACGGGACTATAGGTAGTAACCCGAAAGCCACCGTAAAGGTAAACACTGAATATGGCGGTGTTAAATTGACACAGAATTAAAATATAACAAAGCAAAAGTGGCTATGTAAAAAGTGCCGGACACTGAGCCTGTCGAAGTGTAATCTCGCTGATTTAAAATGCGGTTTCGACAGGCTCAACCTCCGGTTTTAGACTAATTACACAGCCACTTTCACTTTTTGTATTTAATAACCTTTACTTCTTATTTAAGTCGGAATATATAGTTTGAATATAAGCTTTTGATATACTAACAAGGGAATCGGAAATATGGCCAGAATGCAGCATCAACGACTGCCTGGTACAGTCAAATACCAACTTTGATGTGTCATTAACCATACCTATACCATTATTGAACAGATAAAACACATCTGTTTTCTGATGGTTGCCAAATGCATTTCGGCTAAACCTGTATTGATTGAATTTACGGTCCAACTGATACAAAATCATTGCCGGTATATCCACCTGAGAAGCTGGTTTCTCAAACTTCATCGGACCTGTAACAGCTCCTCCGGTCCAAATCATAGGAATATAAAATTTCTTGGGCACATGAACCTTTAGTTTTTCAGGATGATAAGAACCATGATCGGCAACAAATATGATCCAGGTATCCTTCCACCATGGCTGTATTCGTGCTTTTTTAATAAAATCACCAATACAACTGTCGGTATACATCATGGAATTCAAAAACCGGGGAGTATCCTCGTTACCTTTAAAATGTTTTGTTGGCACTTCAAAAGGTTCATGACTGCTAAGTGTAAGAAACACATTAAAAAAAGGAGCCTTTGCTTTATTTAAATCGTTGAATAAACGGTTGAATACAACATTGTCATGCGATCCCCATTTGGAATTGTAAGTGGATGAAGGAAAATCTTCCTTCGAAATTAAATCAGTAAAACCAGCAGAAACAAGGTAAGATCGCATATTAGCAAAATCAATATCTCCGCCATAATAAAATGCAGTATTATAGCCCAATTTTTTTAAATCGATTGGTAACTTGGGTAAACTTTGGGTTTTTGCAGCATCTTTAATCACCGAAAAAGTAGCTTGCGCAGGATACCCACTCAAAACCGAGACCAGGCCTTTATCGGTTCTGTCGCCCGAAGCATAGAAGTTTGTAAATAAAATTCCTTCCTGGGCAAGGGCGTTTAATGAGGGGGTAACATCGGGTAAACCGCCTAAAGGCTTTATTGCATTAGCCGTAAAACTTTCCAGAATAACAATAAGAATATTAGGTTTGGGTGTATTTAGCACCTTTATACCGGTTGTGTCGTTTACATTAAGGTAATCCGCAATTAAGGAATTGGCCCTGTTTTCATCAAAATACTTGTACTTATTAGCTTTGTTACCTTGTTCGAGAAAAGAATTTCCCAGGTTCCAGTAAACATTTATGGCTGCATGATTCAAGAAACTATTCTGACTAAAATAAGCGGAACCGACATTTATAGGAGCAATTCCAAACCCACCACGAATCGGTATAATCAAAAAAGCAAATAAAAACAGGTAAACCGGAACTTCAATAAATTTGTATTTTGAATCCGCTTTTTTCAGGATTTTTCTTGAAATCCAAATGAAGGAAATAGCAAGAACGGCAGCTAAAATTAATTGTCGCACAATTACCAAGGTACTTACACTAGCCATTGCCTCCCTGGGATTTTTAAGGTAAAGAAATGGTGTTGAATCCAGCCGGAATCCCCAGAATTTGTACAATTCCAGGTCGGCAACCAGAGTTAATGAGAGTATGGTAATTACTATCGGAAAATATACTGGAATTATTAACCCAAATATATCCTTTCGGAATAGAGCACTTATTATCATTATCAACAATGGTAGAAGCATGAAATAGGCCGAAGCTGATAAATCGAGTCTCAAACCATACAGGAATATCTTAGCAATATCAAAGAAACCTTCGTTTGAAGTAATCAAATCGAAATGATAAACCAGAAAAACTATCTTCGACAATAAAGAAAAGGCTAAAAAAAGAAGATAAAGTTTAATTAAGAAAATAACTCTTTGTTTCATATTAATAAGAAAAACGGAGCAAAGGTAGTATTTATAGGAGAAATTACGTTTGAGACAATAAAAAAACGGAGGCTTCTTTCGAGGACCTCCGTTTCCAGGTTTATAAATAGTTATTCTTAGTCTACGGTTGTGTATGCAACCTCTTTGTGCTGCGTTAGGTCGAGACCAACACCTTCTTCTTTTGAAGTAACTTTAATACCAATTACCAGATCGGTAACTTTGAAAAGTATAAATGTAACTACTGCGGAGTAAGCAATGGTTACGCCAGTAGCAATCAACTGAGTTACAAATTGACCGCCATTGCCTTCGAGCAATCCCGAATAATTTTGAACGGCTGTTGTAGCAAAAATCCCGGTTGCGATAGCTCCCCATATACCACCAATTCCGTGAACTCCAAAAGCATCGAGCGAATCATCGTATCCTAATTTTGGTTTTACATAACCAACCATAATAAAGCAGAAAATGGAAACTCCAACCCCTATTAAAATAGCACCGGTTACACCTACAAATCCGGCAGCAGGAGTAATGGCAACAAGCCCACCAACTGCAGCAGTAGCAATACCAACTACTGTAGGTTTTTTGTTGAAAATCCAGTCGAGAATTACCCATGTAACAGCAGCAGCGGCTGTGGCCAAATGAGTAACCATAAATGCACTGGCAGCAAGGCCATCGGCAGCCAAACCGCTACCTGCATTAAATCCAAACCAACCTACCCAGAGTAATGCTGCACCCAAAACTACAAATGGAATATTGTGAGGAGGCATTGCATGTCCTTTATAGCTTCTTCTTTTTCCAATCATAATTGCAGTTACAATAGCTGCAATACCAGCGTTAATATGTACTACTGTACCACCAGCGAAGTCGAGGGCTCCCATTTTAAATAACCAGCCATCGCCCGACCAAACCCAATGTGCTACAGGTGCATAAACTAATGTTGACCAAAGAACCGTGAATACCAGAAATCCTGAAAACTTAATTCTTTCGGCAAAGGCACCAACGATAAGTGCAGGTGTAATTACAGCAAACATGCACTGGAACATAATGAACACAAGGTGCGGTATTGTTCCAATAGTTCCGCCGTCGGCAGTTGGTTGAGAATGAGAGATAAAATAAGGACTTAAGTCGGATATACCGATTCCCTTGAGAAATGCCCAATCAAGTCCTCCTATATAAGGAGCCAAAGCTCCGCTTGAAGAACTGAAAGCAAGACTATAACCAAACATAACCCATTGTAAAGTAACCACAGCGGTTATAATCAAACACTGCATCATAATATTCAATACGTTTTTTTGACGAACCAAACCTCCATAGAAAAAAGCAAGTCCGGGAATAGTCATTAAAAGGACCAGAGCAGTTGCAACGATCATCCATGCGGTATCGCCCGAGTCAATTTTGGGAGTAACAGTGGCTGCTGCGTCCTGTGCAAATATAGTTGCTCCACCAATTATAGTGGCAAACAAAACCACAAGTAACACAGATATATGTTTATAAAACTTTTTCATAATATCTTAAATTGATTGGTTTATAATTAATCTTTAATAAATAAGGACTCAGGGCCACGCTCTCCTGTACGGATTCGTATGGATTCTTCTATTTCTGAAATAAAAATCTTTCCATCACCCATTTCGCCAGTTCTTGCAGCCTTAACAATAGCTTCCACAGCTTTGTCAACCAGGTGGTCGCGGCATACAAAGGAAATCATGCGACGTTGAATAAAGCGGGTTTCATATACCTGTGCACGGTAAATAGCTCCGGCCATTTCATTACCCATACCGGTTACATCCCAGTAAGTGAAGAAATCTATCTCCGCAAGATGAAGAGCATCTTTCACCTCTTCAAACTGGGATTTACGGATAATTGCTTCAATCTTTTTCATACTTATATATATTATGAATTATTATATGATTCAGAAATTACAGAGAAAAACCAACAACGAGGTGCATCAGCTTTGTATCGGGGTTATAGATAACCTGACCAGTAACAGGCACAGTGAATGATTCGGTAACTTTTATCTCTTTGGAGGTACTTAAACCAATATTACACACTCCAAAAACATCCTCATCTTTATCGTTATTGAGTGTATGCCATCCGTTTCCGGCACCTACAAAGACTCCAAAGTTTTTAAAGTTGTACCCTGCCTGAATGTAAACATCGCCACCTTTACTACCTGCAACCGAAGCCTCGTTAAGAATGTAGTTTCCCGATAAACTGAGACCACCTTTTGAGAATCCCAGGTTTAATTCGTGGGCGTTGGAAGAATCGGCCATGAAAGAAGCTCCTGTCATAGGATAATAATAACTGGTAACCCCCACACTTAATCCAAATGGGAAAGAATAAGAAATATAAGGATCCACTTCCGAATATCCGGTAACATCGAAAGATCCCCAAACCCCGGCAGTAAAACCACCTGCTGTCATTTTAACTGTGGGTTGAAATGCAGGTCCGGTGCTGAATTTGGTTCCACGCCAGATGTAATTGCTATAAACATCGGCTCCTGCGGTAAAACTTACTCCTTTACTTTCCTCCTGAGCATTAACTGAGAATGGAAGGGTTATACCTGTTACAGCCAGAAGCACTAAGACGGTTTTAATAAATCTTTTCATAACTCTTTTTTTTGGTTAATATTAATTCATGTTGTCACAACAAAAGTAAATAATATTTTTTATACTCAAAATATTTGAGGGTATATTTTATATTTTTTATCATTTTTTTAATATAAACCCCTATTTTTTTAATACATGATTTCTAAATTTTTATATTTTTAGAGGAATTGTAGTTAATTCTAAAAAAGTTTCCTCCTGAAAATAAAGCAGTTATACTCCTGAATACTTTCATTTTATATGCAACGTGAATTAAATTGTTTATTTATTAAAGTAAATTTGGCATTTGGATTTATCTATTAAACCAGAATCGCATTATTACTTAATGAATACACATCTCATGAAATCAAATCACGATTTGCAGATGTAAAAAAGTATCTTCCTGGAATATGCTAATAGAATCATTTGTTAATTTCACCCCAGCAAAATAGTGTGTATGAAAACTGTTTATTTAATTCTATCAGGGCTGTTTATTTTTTCAATGATTTGTCGGGCTGGTTCGGAAGACTCCACTAAATTTAATTCGGTTATAACAGGTTTTGATTATTCAAGTAACACATCTTCTTTTGGACGTTTTAGCTCGGTTATCCGACAGCCTTCCTATTCGGCTTACTCATCTTTTTATTCCCAATATGGGTTTAACCTGGGATTTTCAGGCATTGCCATCGACAACACTGATTCGACTGCTACTAAATTTACCCAACAATATAATTTATCAGCGGGTTATGATCTGGACTTTGGCAAGTATTTTTCCCTTTCAGTGCTATACACCCATTTTTTTTATAGTAGAAATTCATTTTCCCTCAATTCCATATATAAAGATGAGCTTTCGACAGGTCTAAACTTAAATTGGGGTAAGTTTTACACTAATGCTAGTCTTTATTATATGTGGGGAGACAGAAATGAAATTATGAACTCTGTAAATGCAGGAGTCAATTTTGACATTAAGGATGCTTTCATTAAAGGACACTCCATTAGTATTTCACCTGACTTGAGCGCGATGTGGTCAAACCAGGATTATTATAATCAATATGCTTTTAGAACATATTGGTACTTATATTATTATGCTCAGAAATTGCCCGCTCTCATGATACAGAAATTATACGACAACCCGGAACAATATCCTAAATTGTGGAATTTTCTAAATAATCGCCCAAGAAAATTAAAAGAGTTTTCGCAACTTGATAAAGATCTGTTAATATCGGAGTTATTCAAAGTACAAAGTAAATATAACCTGTCATCGTTCAGTTTCTCATTACCAGTATATTATAATATGGGTAATTTTTCGGTCAGCTTTACTTATTCCGCTACCCTGCCATTGAATGTGCCTGAATATTTGGATAACTCACCATTTCATAGCTTTTCGGCAGGTCTGATGTATAGTTTCGCTCTATAATCAGGGACAGATTTCTTTTATATACTCTTTAGCATCAGCATCGCCCATGCTTTCGGCTTTCTTTAAATCAGAACACCCTTCCTCAATCATGTCGAGGTTAATCTTTGTAATTGCTCTGTTGAAATAATAGCTTGAGTTGTTGTTATTCAATTCAATTGCTTTATTATAATCTTCCAGAGCTTTCTTAAAATCTTCCTTGTAAAAGTACGCATTTGCCCTATCGTAAAATCCGTCCGCATTATCCGGATTTAATTTCAATCCTTGATTAAAATCTCTGATAGCATCATCATATTTTTCCAGCTTAAAATGGGCATTAGCCCTGTCGAAATAACAATCAAAATACAACGAATCCATTTTAAGAGCGCTGGTAAAATCGTTAATAGCCTTCTGAAATTCGTCTATTTCATAATATGTGTTTCCCCTGTTAAAATAGGCATGTATAAAGTCCTTATTACGATTTATGCAATTGCTGTAATCGTCAATAGCACCTTTATAATCTTCAAGTTCAAAACGCGCATTGGCTCTGTAAAAGTAAGACATAGCATTGTCGGGATCGAGCTTTATAGCTTGTGTAAAATCTTCGACAGCTTCCTTGTATTTTTGCTCTTCCTGTTTTTTGTTACCGCTGGTTAAAAAATCGGATGCCAATTGCTGACTGTAGGCATTGCAAACAATAAGGACTGGCAATATGAAGGAAAAAAACTTTTTATACATATTATATATGGTATCGTTTTTTACAATGAAGTAATCTATTTACGTAAACTTTGTCTTCTTTGCATCATTAATTTACGACGCTGAATAGTCTCCGACCTGCGAACTTTATCATTCTTCAGTATCATCATACGTTTTTGCCGTATTTGTTGCATTCTTTGTATTGCAGCTTGCTTCCGTTGTTTATCAATACGTTTCAAAGTATTATCACGCACAACAACCTTCTCTTCGCGACTGTTAGGTTTGATAATAAATTTTACTTTCTCTTGTCCATTTATATTGCCACTTTCTGGAGTCTGAGCCTGAACAGAAAAAATTGCAAAGAGAAATGAACTGGGAATTATCAGTCCTCTCAATATCTTATTAAAAGATTCCATAATTATTATTTTAGTCCTTTGACTCTAAAAAAGTACAAAGGTTTAATGCAAAGTAAAAAAATATACCCGTTCTACAATTGTGAGCCGAGGTTTTTGTGGCCAACATTGCTAACAAATTATAATTTCAGGTAAAGTGCTAATTTAATATCTTTTGACAATAATTATTCACAAAAAATATTTCCATTCTTTATTGATATGGAATTTTCTAACTTTGCAGCGCACTTCAAAATATTATAATAGCGATGATTATCTTTTTCGAGGGACAAGACAAACAAATATTTGCAGTTCAATCAAACACCCCCTTTTACGACGAATCAATTTCCAAACTGGAATGGCTTTTTGGTGAAGCTACTCCAATAAAAAAAGAAATACTAAACGGTTTTTTTGTGGGACCGCGTAAAGAAATGATAACCCCCTGGAGTACCAATGCTGTTGAAATAACTCAAAACATGGGCATCACTGGAATCATCAGAATTGAAGAGTTCTTTCCGGTTGCTGATAGATCAGCGAAATTTGATCCAATGCTCCAGCGCTTCTACGAAAATCTGGATCAGGAGATTTTCACCATAAAAAGGCAACCGGAGCCTATTTTATATATTGACGATATTGCCAGCTACAACGCCAAAGAAGGTCTCGCGTTGAGCCCTGAAGAAATTGACTATCTTAATAATTTAAGCAACAGGATTGGCCGTAAGCTTACCGACAGTGAAATTTTCGGGTTCTCGCAGGTAAATTCCGAGCATTGCCGGCATAAAATATTCAACGGAACATTTATTGTCGATGGCGAAGAAAAACCATCTACCTTGTTTCAGTTAATTAAAAAAACATCCAAAGAAAATCCCAATACCATTGTTTCGGCATACCGCGACAACTGTGCATTTTTGGAAGGACCCGAAGTTGGTATTTTCGCACCCGAAACACAGGATAAACCCGACTTCTTCGCTATGAAAGAAGCCAAAACGGTTTTATCCCTTAAAGCTGAGACTCATAACTTTCCTACTACCGTTGAACCGTTCAATGGTGCTGCAACTGGTACGGGTGGCGAAATCCGCGACCGCATTGCCGGTGGTAAAGGAGCTTTCCCCATTGCAGGAACAGCAGTTTATATGACCTCATACCCTCGTTTGGAAGGCAGACGTTTCTGGGAAAGAAAATTAGCCCAACGGAAATGGTTGTACCAAACACCCGAAGAAATTCTTATCAAGGCATCGAACGGCGCCAGCGATTTTGGTAATAAATTCGGTCAACCACTTATCTGCGGAAGCGTTCTGACTTTTGAATATGCCGGGAAAAATAAAAGTTATGGCTACGATAAAGTAATTATGCAAGCCGGTGGCATTGGCTTTGGCAAATTATCCGACAGCAACAAAGATGTTCCGGAAAAGGGCGATAAAATTGTTTTGCTCGGAGGAGATAACTACCGGATCGGAATGGGCGGAGGCGCGGTATCATCAGTGGCCACCGGCGAATTTACCAATGCAATAGAACTAAACGCCGTTCAACGTTCTAACCCCGAGATGCAGAAACGTGTTTCCAATGCCATTCGTGCTTTGAGCGAATCGGATATTAACCCGGTTGTCTCCATCCACGACCATGGGGCAGGCGGACATTTGAACTGTCTTTCGGAACTGGTTGAAGCAACCGGCGGTGTTGTTCATGTCGACAAGCTTCCTGTTGGCGATCCAACCCTTTCAGCCAAAGAAATTGTTGGTAACGAATCGCAGGAGCGTATGGGCCTTGTGTTAAAAGATAAAGACATTCCTGCTCTTGAGCGCATCGCCGAACGCGAAAGAGCGCCCATGTACGTAATTGGCGAAGTTTCGGGCGATAAGCAATTTACTTTCCACGACCGGAAAAACGATACCAAACCTATCGACCTCCAATTGGAAGACATGTTTGGTAACCCACCTAAGACCATCATGCACGACAAAACTGTGGATAACAAATATCCAGCTTTGCAATACGATAGCAGCAAAATTGCCGAATATCTCGAAAATGTTCTTCAACTGGAAGCCGTGGCCTGTAAAGATTGGTTAACAAATAAAGTTGACCGCTCGGTAACTGGTCGCATCGCTTTGCAGCAGTCGGCAGGCACCATTCAGCTTCCTCTGAATAATCTTGCTGTAATTGCCCTGGAATATTCCGGGCCTGAAGGGATGGCAACATCATTGGGCCATGCTCCCGTTGCTGGTTTGATTGATTCGGCAGCAGGATCCCGCCTCGCAATTGCCGAGGCATTGACTAATATTGTTTGGGCTCCTTTAAAAAACGAAATAAAAGGAATTTCCTTAAGCGCTAACTGGATGTGGCCATGCCGCAACGAAGGCGAAGATGCCCGTTTATACAATGCTGTTGAAGCTGCCAGCAAATTTGCCATTGAACTTGGAATCAACATCCCTACAGGAAAGGATTCGTTGTCGATGACCCAGAAATATCCGAACGGAGATGTTGTTCTATCTCCGGGAACGGTTATTATCTCGGCAGCTTCCGAAGTAACGGATATTAAAAAGTGTATTTCACCTGTCGTTAAAAAGAATAATGAAAGTACATTATATTATATAGATTTCTCAAAATCACCATTCAACCTTGGCGGTAGTGCTTTTGCCCAGATGTTGAATGAAATCGGAGAAACAGCGCCGGATGTAACAAACTCTGATTATTTCACAAAAGCTTTCAATACTGTTCAGAAATTGGTTGCAGATGGAATGATACTTGCGGGTCACGATATATCCTCTGGTGGCTTAATAACTTCCCTCCTCGAGATGAACTTCGGAAATAACTGGTCGGGAATGGATATTGACTTATCTGTTTTCCCTGAGACCGATGAAGTTAAAGTTCTTTTCTCCGAAAAGCCTGCCATCATTATTCAGGTAGCAAATGCTACTGAAGTAGAGCAAGTGCTTAAATCAACCGGAATAGAATTCTTCAGAATTGGTACGGTTACAGCCGAGCGCCAATTGAAGTTTAAAACAAGAGAAACTGCAATTTCATTTGACATCAATAAATACCGGGATACCTGGTTTAGAACCTCCTACCTGCTCGATCGTAATCAATGTGGCGATAAGCTTGCATTGGAACGATTCAGTAATTACAAAAACCAGGAATTGCAATATAACTTTCCTGCTAATTTTTCAGGCAAATTCTCGCAACTGGGAATTTCACCCGAACGGAAAGAAAAATCGGGCGTTAAAGCTGCCATCATCCGCGAGAAAGGCGTAAATGGCGATCGTGAAATGGCTTATGCCATGTATCTGGCCGGAATGGATGTAAAAGATGTTCACATGACAGATCTGATTTCGGGAAGAGAAACTCTTGAAGATATCAATATGATTGTTTTTGTGGGTGGATTTTCAAATTCCGATGTTTTAGGATCGGCAAAAGGATGGGCTGGTGCATTCCTGTACAATCCAAAAGCAAAACAAGCTCTGGAAAACTTTTATAAACGCGAGGACACATTAAGTCTTGGCGTGTGCAATGGTTGTCAGGTAATGGTAGAATTGGAGCTGCTCACTCCCGATCACGAGAAAAAACCTAAAATGAGGCATAATTCATCACACAAATTCGAATCGATATTCCTGAACGTGGATGTGCCACAAAATAACTCTGTTATGCTGAAATCCTTATCAGGTTCCCGGTTGGGAATTTGGGTAGCGCATGGAGAAGGCAGGTTTGACTTACCTTATGAAGAAAGGAAATACAATGTTGCCTTAAAATATTCATACGAAGCATATCCTGGGAATCCCAATGGTTCGGATTATAACGTTGCTGGAATTTGTTCTGCCGACGGTCGTCATTTAGTAATGATGCCTCATCTGGAGCGTTCACTTTTCACCTGGAACTGGGCAAACTATCCCGAAAACCGTAAATCAGACGAAGTTAGCCCCTGGATTGAAGCTTTTATCAATGCAAAAAACTGGATTAAAAGTAAAATAAAGAAATAGCTAAAATTAAAAACCCGGAGCGATTTCTCGTTCCGGGTTTAACCCTTCAATCTGCATTGTTAAATTACTGTTGCAAGTCACGAAACCAACCACCCAATCAATCTCACTTTCCCGTAACCTGCGAAGCCTCCTCAACCAACCAAACAACCATGCTTCTTTAACAGTAACTTAAAATGCAATACCTCCAAAAAATATTAACCCTTTAAATTATATGCTTAATACACTTCAAAAGTAACATTATAAGGATGCTGTTACAATAGAAAAAAAATGATATATCTTTCTGAAGAAGGGGATATTAATCATCAGGAAACGGTGATCTTCGTCACCAATCATGATACACTCTTTTACTAAAAGATTGATATTAAAGATTATTCAGGATAAAGTTTGTCATTTTGGTATATAGCTGAAGTCGGGTATTCCCTCCATAAATTCCATGGTTTTTGTCAGGATAAATCATCATTTCGAACTGCTTATTTGCCTGAATAAGTTTTTCAGTAAAATCCATTGTATTCTGGACATGAACATTGTCATCACCTGAGCCATGGATTAGCAAAAACTTCCCCTGAAGATCTTTTGCATAATTGGTTGGTGAATTGTCGTCATATCCTGAAGGATTTTCCTGAGGAGTACGCATAAACCTTTCTGTATAAACATTATCATAATAACGCCAGTTGGTAACAGGAGCAACTGCAATTCCTAATTTAAACAAACCCTGTCCACGTGTCATACAAAGAGACGACATGTACCCTCCATAACTCCATCCAAAAATTCCTATTCTGCTTTTATCAATGTAACTCAAGCCACCCAGATATTTTGCAGCAGCTATCTGATCCTGAGTTTCAAGTTTACCAAGCTGCATGTAGGTCGATTTTCTGAAAGCCTCTCCCCTGTTATCTGTACCTCTGTTGTCAACACAGGCAACAATATAACCCTTTTGTGCCAGCAAATGAAACCAGGGAACTGAATGATCCCATTCATCGGTAACTTCCTGAGACTCCGGTCCGCCATAAACAAACATAAACAATGGATATTTTTTTGTGACGTCGAAGTTTGCAGGCTTAATGGTGTAGCCCATTAAAGTAATACCTTCCGGATTTTTAAACTCAAAAAACTCTTTCTTCCCAAAATTAAATTCGATTGTATTTTTTGCCAAAACAACATTTGGTTCCAGTATGCGCACTACTTTACCTCTTGTATTGAAGAGGGAAACAATGGGTGGAGTATTGGCGTTTGACCAAGTATTAATAAAATAGGTAAAAGTACTGTTAAATTCAGCCTTATTGGTTCCTGCCTGAGGTGTTAAAAGTTGCTTACCGGTTCCATCCAGCTTAACTGAATATATCGCTTTTTGAAGGGGCGATGGTTCGGAACTCGAATAAAATATGGTCTTTGAAGATGCATTATAACCGAAATAATTATTTACATCATAATTACCACTTGTGAGCTGCTTTAACATTGTTCCGGCCATATTATACAGGTACAAATGATTATATCCGTCTCTTTCGGAACTTATAACAAAGTGTTGTTTATCAGGCAAAAAGTTAATATAGGTATCGTTAACCTCAGAGATATAATATTTATTACTCTCCGAAAACAAAACACTTGAAACACCGGTAACTGCATCACAAACTAAAATGTCGACCTTATTCTGAAGACGGTTTAACCGGATTACAGCCAGTTTGGAAGGATCCTGTGTCCATTTTATGCGCGGAATATACTGGTTTGTTTCCTTTCCAACATCTGCCAGCACAGTTTGCCTGGTTTGGAGATTATATAAATGAACTGATACAACGGAATTGTTCTCTCCGGCTTTTGGATATTTATACTCGTAAATTGTAGGGTATAAATTATCGTAATAAGTCAAACCATAGGTTTTAACTTTTCTCTCGTCAAATTTCATATAGGCTATTCTACTACCATCGGGCGACCAGACAAAAGCTTTGTTAAAACCAAATTCCTCTTCATAAACCCAATCGGGAGCCCCATTGATAATCTCATTTTTTTTGCCATCGAATGTTATCTGGGTTGTTTCGCTTGTAAGTAAGTTTTTAACGAACAGATTATTATCCTGAAAAAAGGCAACATTTTTTCCATCAGGCGAAAAATCGGCAAGTTGTTGCTGACCTTTTTCCGAAAGAGGTTTTGCATGATCTGTTTTCAGATCGATCACATAAAAGTCGGCTTTGAAAGAATGCCGGTAAATAGGTTCAATGTTGGTTGAGATAATTATTTTATCCTCAGTCGAGTTAAATGAATAATCGTAAATATATTTGATGCCAAGTTTTTGCTTTACCAGAGAGACCAAGGTATCGAGAGATTTACCTGTTTTGTAATCCCATTGAACAATTTCACGGTAGTTTTCAAGTGTTGTGTACTTTTCTCCATCCTTCATAGAAACAATACTATTGACTGTTTCAACAGTAAAAACACGATTCCCGTAAATATCTTCAAGTTTAATCTCCTTTTGAGCTAAGCCAGCCTGACTAAAGAAAAAACTTAAAAAAATAAAGATTACTCGCCTTGTCATAGATTACCATAGTTTATTAGAAGGCTAAGTTTTCAATGCTTTCAATTTATTTATAGCATTTTACTCATACCTTAAAAATTAGTGTCTCAAAGTAATGAATAATTCTTTATCTTTGCATACTTTTTTAAAATATGCCTTTACAATGATAAAGATTACTTTCCCTGACAAAAACGTGAGGGAATATAATGAAGGAATTACTGGGATGGAGATTGCCAAAAGCATTAGCCATGGCCTCGCAAACGATGTATTAGCTGTTTCGGTAAACGGAGAAATCTGGGATCTAAGCCGTCCGATTAACTCCGATGCTGAAATAAAATTTCACAAATGGGACGATGCAGAAGGAAAGCACGCTTTCTGGCATTCATCGGCTCACTTGATGGCAGAGGCGCTGGAAGCAATTTATCCTGGCGTAAAACTTGGTATCGGCCCTTCAATTGAAAATGGTTTTTACTACGATATAGACCTTGGCGAGGGACGTTCAATCTCCGATACCGACTTGCCAAAAGTGGAAAGCAAGATGGCCGAACTGGCAAAAACCAAATCGGGCTATCACCGCCGCGATGTTCCAAAAAGCGAAGCACTGAAATACTTCACCGAAAAAGGTGATCCTTATAAAATTGAACTTATAAACGATCTGGCCGACGGTACCATTTCTTTTTACACACAGGGAAATTTTACCGATTTATGTCGTGGTCCACATTTGCCCGATACCTCATATATTAAAGCCATCAAACTTTTAAGTATTGCAGGAGCTTACTGGCGGGGTAACGAAAAAAATAAGCAACTTACCAGGGTTTATGGAATCACTTTCCCTAAACAAAAAATGCTCGACGATTACCTGGTGATGCTCGAACAGGCCAAATTAAGGGATCACCGGAAAGTTGGAAAAGAACTTGAGTTATTTACATTCTCTCAGAAAGTTGGTCAGGGATTGCCCTTGTGGCTTCCTAAAGGCGCTAAACTTCGTGAATTACTTGAGAATTTCCTTAAAAAAGTACAGAAAGAATATGGTTATGAGCAGGTAATAACCCCTCATATTGGTCAAAAAGAACTTTATGTAACCTCGGGACATTACGAAAAATATGGTAAGGACTCGTTTCAGCCTATTCATACACCGCAAGAAGGTGAAGAGTTTTTGCTGAAACCGATGAACTGCCCGCACCATTGCGAGATATATAAATCGAAACCCCGCTCTTATAAAGATCTGCCGATACGTATGGCCGAATTCGGCACTGTTTATCGTTATGAGCAGAGCGGCGAATTACATGGTTTAACCAGAGTACGCGGCTTTACCCAAGACGATGCCCACCTTTTCTGCCGTCAGGATCAGATTAAAGAGGAGTTCATCAAAGTAATCGATATTATCTTCCGAATATTTAAAGCGCTAGATTTTAAAGATTACATTGCGCAGGTATCCTTACGCGATCCCAGCAATAAAGAAAAATATATTGGTTCGGACGAAAATTGGGAGAAAGCAGAACAAGCTATTATTGAAGCTGCTCAGGAAAAAGGATTGAATACAGTTGTTGAGCTGGGCGAAGCAGCCTTCTATGGCCCCAAGCTTGACTTTATGATAAAAGATGCCATAGGTCGTAAATGGCAGCTCGGAACCATTCAGGTTGATTATAACCTACCCGAACGTTTCGAACTGGAATATATGGGAGCCGATAATCAAAAATATCGTCCCGTAATGATTCACCGTGCCCCGTTTGGTTCGATGGAGCGTTTTGTTGCAGTTTTGATAGAACATACTGCAGGAAAATTTCCACTCTGGTTAACCCCCGATCAGGTGGTTATTATGCCAATCAGCGAAAAATTCAACGATTACGGAAAAAAAGTTTTGAATTTTCTAAATAATTCCGATATTCGCACCTTATTAGACGACCGGAACGAAAAGATTGGCAAGAAGATACGCGATAATGAGCTGAAAAAGATACCTTATCTGCTGATTATCGGGGAGAAAGAAGAGGCCGGGGAACTGGTTTCGGTACGTAAACAAGGCGAAGGTGATAAAGGAAGTATGGGCCTGAATGAATTTGCTGAGTTTATAAAAAATGAAATTGCAAAACAATTACAAGAAATTTAAACATTTAAAATAACAAGAAAAAGACCTGCTTAAAGCATGCAAAATCCTGCTCCAAGACAACAACAAAGAATTCAAGAGCCCAAATACGCTATTAACGAAAAAATCAGGGCTCGGCAAGTAAGATTGGTTGGTGAAAACATTGAAAATCCAGGAGTTTTTTCTCTCAGCGATGCTCTCAAACTTGCTGATGAATTGGAACTCGATTTAATTGAAATTTCGCCTAATGCAGATCCCCCGGTTTGCAAAATTGCTGATTTTCAGAAATTTTTATATCAGCAGAAGAAAAAGCAGAAGGAAATAAAGGCCAAGACAACCAAGGTTGTGGTGAAGGAAATTCGCTTCGGGCCTCAGACTGATGATCACGATTACAACTTTAAACTTAAACACGCCATCAGTTTTCTCGAAGATGGTTCAAAAGTTAAAGCTTTTGTGTTTTTTAAAGGAAGGTCGATTTTGTACAAAGAACAGGGAGAAATTTTATTATTGCGTTTTGCCCAGGATTTGGAGGAGTACGGAAAAGTTGAACAGTTACCGCGACTCGAAGGCAAAAGGATGATTATGACAATTTCGCCTAAACCGAAAAAGTAAACTTTTAATTTTTTAAATAGTTGTATAATGCCAAAGATGAAGACAAATTCCGGAGCTAAAAAGAGATTTACGCTCACCGGAACAGGGAAAATCAAAAGGAAACAGGCTTTTAAACGTCACATTCTGACTAAGAAATCAACTAAGAGAAAAAGAGCTTTAACAGCTTTCAGTCTTGTTGATTCTACCGATGTTTCCAATGTTAAGTACATGTTGTGCTTAAAATAATTTTTTAGTGTTAACCGAGAATGAATTAGCAAAAAAGATCCTTAAACAGGGCGCTAACCATTCGTAATGTAAAACAAAATGCCACGTTCAGTCAATTCAGTAGCTTCCAGGGCAAGAAGAAAAAAACTGCTCAAACTCACTAAAGGAAATTTCCTCTCAAGGAAAAATGTATGGACCGTTGCAAAAAACACCCTTGAAAAAGGTTTGCAATATGCCTATCGCGATCGTCGCGCTAAAAAAAGAAGTTTCAGGGGATTATGGATTCAGCGTATCAATGCTGGTGTTCGTCCTTACGACCTGTCGTACTCCCAGTTCATCGACAAATTAAACAAAGCCGGTATCGTTCTTAACCGCAAAGTTCTTGCTGATCTTGCTATGAACCATCCAGCCGCTTTCGAAGCAATCGTGAAAAAAGTGAAAGCTGCTTAATGCTTTCAACAAAATATTCGTTAAAGGGAAGCAAATTGCTTCCCTTTTTTTGTTATTTTAACCCCATTGTTTAATTTTAGCTGTATTGGCATTATGGTCCGATAGCTATCAGGATAGGTTTTTAGAAAATATAAGAAGAATATCTTATCTTTCGTTTCCTATAAACCACCTAAAGCCTACAAAACTATAGCCTACAGCCTAAATGCTTAAATTTATTGATATATGAAAATTGCCCTTATTGGTTATGGGAAAATGGGAAAAGAAATTGAGGCCATAGCCTTGGAACGGAATCATTCTTTTCCTCTGATCATCGATCTGAATAATCAAAATGAATTAACTACCGAGAACCTCAAGAAGGTGGATGTTGTAATTGAATTTACAAATCCCGAACAAGCCTATAAAAACGTATTAAAATGCTTCGAAGCTGACGTTCCTGTTGTAAGTGGCACCACCGGCTGGAACGAAAAGGTTGAAGAAGCCAAAAAACAATGTATTGCCGGAAATCATTCGTTTATTTGGTCATCAAACTACAGTCTTGGTGTAAATATCTTTTTCAAGGTAAATGACTTTTTAGCCAGGATTATGAATAAGTTTGATAATTACAATGTTACCATGGAGGAAACACATCATACCCAAAAGCTTGATGCTCCCAGTGGAACAGCTATAACTCTGGCAAACGATATCATCAAAAAAATAAATCGTAAAACAGCATGGCAGCTTGACAAGGAAGAGTCGCCCGAAAAAATGAAAATAACGGCAATTCGCCGAGAAAATGTGCCGGGAATACATACTATAAATTACGATTCGCCCGTTGATTATATCGAAATAACCCACAGTGCCAAAAGCAGAAAGGGATTTGCTTTTGGAGCTGTATTAGCCGCCGAATATATTCATAATAAAAAGGGCGTATTCACAATGGACGATTTACTTTCAATCTGATAAATGTAAAACTGATCAATTTAACTCTCTTAATCAAGTATCATGAGTTTTTTAAGTAACAAGTATTTTAAGTTTGGTGTGGCCCTAACGCTATACCTTTTATGGGTATTATGGGTTTGGAATGCCTGGCTTTTATTAGGCATACCTGTGCTTTTCGACATTTACATAACTAAAAAGGTAAATTGGACTCCGTGGAAAAAACGAGAAGGTAGAAACAGCACTGTAGTTGAGTGGATCGACGCCCTAATTTTTGCGGTTTTGGCCGTTACTTTTATCAATATCTTCTTTTTCCAGAATTACAAAATACCAACCGGTTCTATGGAAAAAAGTTTATTGATAGGCGACCACCTTTATGTGAGTAAACTCAAATTCGGACCGAAAATACCTAACACCCCCCTATCGTTTCCATTCACTCAGAACACCATGCCTTTTTCTACTAAAACCAAGTCGTATGTAGAGTGGATTCAATGGCCTTACAAGAGACTGGCAGGTTTTCATGCCATCAAAAACGATAATATTGTAGTGTTCAATTTCCCTGAAGGCGATACTGTTGTAACAGAAAGTCCAGAGACCAGCTACTATGCTCATCTCCGGAACACTGCACTAGGCCTGGCGATGAACGACGGAAATAAAAGATCAATGGATTATTATACAGCCTCTGCACGTCAGATGTTATGGAGCCAATATAATATTGTTTCGCGCCCTGTAGATCGCCGCGATAATTATATCAAAAGATGCGTAGCTATTCCCGGCGATACACTTGAGATAAGAGATGGTCATATTTTCATTAATGGTAACCCTCAGAAGGAAGATTTTAAGGTACAATACAGATATTATATAGAGACTGATGGTTCAACCATAAACCCTCTTTTGTTGGAGAAAATGGGAATATATTATAAAAAGGGGGAGGAATTTAAGAAAGTTGGAGGACTCGAAAATACCTATGAGATATACCTTACTAAGGATAATCTTGAACTTATGAAAACCATTCCTGGAATAAAAGCAATTAACAATACATTTAAATCTAAAGGAGAATATGTAGATTATATTTTCCCTCATAATCCCAAATATCCGTGGAATGAAGATAATTACGGTCCGCTGGTAATGCCTAAGAAAGGAGTTACTGTAAAGCTGGATACCGGAAATATAGATATTTACAGACGAGTAATCAATGCTTATGAAGGTAATGCTCTCGAAGTTAAAGGCGGACAAATAATCATCAACGGAACACCCGCAACAAGCTATACATTTCAAATGGATTACTATTTTATGATTGGAGACAATCGCCATAATTCAGCCGATTCAAGATTCTGGGGATTTGTACCTGAAGATCACATTGTTGGCGCTCCAAAATTCATATGGCTATCGCTGAATAAGGAAAAGAAATTCCCGGCAAATATCCGCTGGAAAAGATTATTTACCTGGGCCGACCGTTAGAAAAGCATTTCAATACCTTCATAAAAAGAGTCACGATTGTGGCTCTTTTTATTTATCAGCAATTTCAATTTAAATTGAACGAATCTTAAAATTATACTCTCTTCCCCTAACCTCCGGCACCTGCAAACCGGGTGTGGTTCAGCCGACAGAGGCCTGGACATGTAAATAACATTTTGATGATGCCTCGCCCACATCGCCAGGATGGCATCAAATCGTGTTGAATGCTTGCCCACATCGTGGGGAAGCATTCAACATACTTTTAATGGGCCGTATGTCTATAATTGGATGAGCCTGTCGGAACCTCATGACATGACAGCCACCTTCCAACAGGCTAGCACTAGCGCATGTTTGTAACGCGCGCCAACCTTTGAGTATTTTTTAATTTCATGAATTATACAGCCTTAGAATGGGAATTCTTCAATCTGTTTATCGTCCAGTTTCTTCGATTCCGGTTTTTTAGCTGGTTTGTGAAATTCATTCCCATCTACATAAATAGCCCTGTAAGGGCGAACGGGACATGCATATTCGCAAGCTCCACAACCAATGCAAGTTTCCTGATTAACTTCGGGAATGGTAAGCTTGCCTTTATAAGGAACCATCTTAACTGCCTGTGTGGGACAATGCTCTGAACAAGAGCCGCAAGCCGTATTTTTGGTATAAACAATACAGTTTTCGATGATAAAATTTACAACTCCAACCTGGGTCAGCTTTTTCTCTTCAACCTTTAACGGTAAAATAGCTCCCGTGGGACAAACCTCACTGCAACGTACGCATTCAAAATTGCAGAAATTTACAGATTGGTCCATGTAGGGCTGCAATAAACCGGATAATCCACTTTCAAAAAACCGTGGTTGCAGGGTACCTGTCGGACAAGCGCTTACGCATAGATGGCATGCAGTACATTTATCTGCAAAGTGATGAATATTTATAGAGCCCGGAGGAGTTACAAGGAATTTCTTTTTATAAGGCTTCAGTTTCACGGTACTATTGGAAACAGCTTTAACCACATCAGTCAACCCTGCTGCTCCGGCAGTAATTAATGCACTTTTCACAAGAAAATCGCGCTTTGTTTTGTCGGTTGAGGACTGCTCAGAATTATTTTTAGCCGGTACCCATGCAAATTTATATTTCACACTTTCGGTGTTACAAGATTTAACACAGTTGTAACAAGCTACACATCGAGAAAAATCAATCTCTTTAGCCTTAATACTGATACACGAAGATTTACATGCAAAAGCACATTTACCACATTGGGTGCAGGTTGAATCTTCAATATTAAGTTTAAACATGGATATTTTGGAAACAAGCCCCAAAAAAGACCCAACAGGACAAATTGTATTACAATACAAACGTCCCTTTGTAAAAGCAAGCCATACAACAATTACAAAGAACGCTGCAGGAATTATAAGTGCGAGGAGATTAACTTTTTTGATTTCGACCACATACATGGCATAAATATTTAGTTTCTCAAATATCATAGCCAGGAGGTTATTGCCCAGGATATACAACGGACGAATAAAATCAGAACCAAAGCGACCATAAACGCTGTATGGATCCAACAAAGCCAATAAGGTTATACTTCCGAAAAGAAGGCCAATAACAACGAGCCCCAAAATTCCATAACGTAGTATATTGTAAGGTTTGGAATATTTAAATCTGATTTTTTTCTTTCTGAAAGTTTTTGAAAAGAAAGAAATTATATCCTGGAAAATTCCGAGAGGACAAACCGTTGAACAATAGACACGGCCAATCAAAAGATTAATAACCAGAATAATCAGAAACCCAATTGCGATCAAACCTCCCCCAATAGCGATAAATTTGATTACTGAAGGTACAAATTGCAGAAAAGTTATTCCATTAAAAACTGAAGTACCGAATACTCCGGCGAAATCAAGAAATAAAAACGTTATGGCTATAAAGAAAAGAAGGGATAAGGTCACCCTGATCCCTTTCAAATATCTGTACATATTAATTATACTTTTATTCTATTTATATTAAGCTTATCAAGTTGTGTAGTGCCAACACCCAATTTTTCGGCTTCGGGAATGTGACCAATATTTCCCGGATCGAGACCAAATAGTTTGGTAGCTGCTGCATCAACAGCAACTATATCTTTACCTATTAACTGAGCTTTCATAGTAACAACATCCTCAACAGATACCCCGCGAGGACCATTTTTCTTCATTACCCGGTAAGCATCAACAATATTCAAATCGGGTTTACGGAAGGTTGCGAAATCGGCAATACATTGATGCAAATCGTTTTTGTGCCAGAACCCGCGATCCCATACAATACCCATAAGGTTTTTCATCGCAATGGAAAGTGTTGCGCCACCATGACTTTTTAACACAGGTACATTAATAAACACATCCGAATTCAGGATGAGTTCATGAACTTTAGCCTTTTTCAGTTTAATCCCTTTCGGGACTTCAACCTCCTGGTAATAACTTTCACTTTTACCCGATACGATTTTACCGCCAGCATCTTTAACAGCCTTTTCAATACCGCTGTTTGTATAGCATTTTTGCCAGTTATCGCAGGTATTATCGAATACAAAGACTTCCTTTGCTCCAGCCTGCAAACAATGTTCAACAATTTTGCCTACTAATTTTGGATTCGTATTTGCTGCTTTTTCAGGAGAAACATCCCAGCCAATATTGGGTTTAATTACCACCGTCTGGTTCTTCTTAACGTATGCTTTCATTCCGCCTAAAGAAGCAATAGATTTTTCGAACATAACCTCGGCCTCTCCACCAAGAGCAGCAACCATATCGTAAGGAGCAGCATAGTTACCGGCAAAAGCATTTTCAAATGAACCCAGTGTTATACCGGCACCTGTTGCAATACCAGCATACACACTTCTTCTTAAGAAATCGCGTCTTTCCATTGTTAAGTTAAATTATGATTTGGTTCCAATTTACAGTTAATTTTAATACAATGTTTTACAAATAAAATGAGAAAAGCTAATAAATAATCGTTCTAAATTAATACATCGTACTCTTTATTTATTTGGTCATAAAATTTGGTTACTTCTCGAATTATTAGCATTTTTCACTGTTTATCTAAAAAACCATGTTATGAAGATTTTATTTTATGATTGTTTTTCGGGAATCAGCGGTGATATGAACCTGGGAGCTCTGATTGATCTTGGTGTTGATATTGATTTCCTCAAAAATGAACTTCAGAAAATACATGTTGGTGGTTTCGAGATAAAAGTAAGCAAGGCCATTAAAAAAGGCATTGAGGGTACCAAACTGGAAGTTATTCTCGATTCGGAAAAGAGTAAAGAAACTTCAAAAATCAAATTCAATCCGCAAAATTTTAAGATGACTGCAGGTGCTCATAACCATCTGCTTATTCAATCGGGCGACAATCAGGACCGTACTTATACCGATATAAAACTGCTTATAGAACAAAGTTCATTAAACACGAAAGTGAAAGAATTAAGCCTCGATATGTTTTACAGGATTGCTGTAGCCGAAGGAAAAATACATGGAATGCCATTGGAGGAGGTACATTTTCATGAAGTTGGCGCTGTGGATTCCATTGTAGATATTGTGGGTGCTGCAATTTGTATTGATTATTTGAAACCTGATAAAATTATTTCCACTCCCCCTCAACTTGGAGGCGGTTTTGTAAAGTGTGCACATGGTATGTTTCCGGTACCAGCCCCTGCTACTGCCGAAATTTTGAAGGGAATTCCTGTAAAAACTGGTGCTATTAACTCAGAAACTACCACACCTACTGGTGCTGCAATATTAGCTACCCTTTGCAACAGCTTTAGTGAAAAAAATGAGTTTATTCCTCAAAAAATAGCCTATGGAATTGGGCATAAGGATTTTGATATCCCCAATGTTTTAAGAGTTATGCTTGCGGAGGTCTCTGAACAGATTGCTTCCTGGGAAACCGAAAAAAGCAATTTGATAGAATGCAATATCGATGATATGTCGCCCGAATCTTTCGGATACATTATGCAGAAATTATTTGATGCCGGAGCCGATGATGTATTCTTTGAACCAATTATAATGAAGAAAAACAGGCCTGCCCAAAAAATTTCTGTATTGGTGAAGGATAATTTACTCGATACGGTTCTTTCTATTATTTTTACCGAAACAACAACCTTAGGTATCCGGGTAGTTGATTGTGAAAAAAAAATGCTTCATCGCAAATGGGAGTCCATTGAAAGCAAATGGGGAAATGTAAGGATCAAATACGGTATCTTGAATGGCAAAATTATTAAAGCAAAACCCGAGTATGATGATTGTTTGAAAATTGCAAATGAATACAAACTACCAGTTTCACAAGTTTTAGATGAGATAAACAGGTTAATAAAACTTTAACAATGACTCCGGAAAAGATAAAGAATATTCTGAATGAAATAAAAGAAGGTAAGCTCTCGGTTGACGATGCAATGACTTCGATGCGTGAATTACCCTTCGAGGATCTTGATTTTGCGAAAGTTGACCATCACCGGGAACTTAGGACCGGTTCTCCGGAAGTTATTTTTTGTCAGGGAAAAACTCCCGATCAGGTTGTTCAGATTACCAGGGCAATGAAAGCTAAAGGAAATAATATTCTGGCCACAAGAGCAAACGAAGAAGTTCTGCAGAATCTTAAGGTTGAATTTCCCGAAGGAGTGATTCATAAGCTTTCACGTATATTTGTTTTGAAACAAAGAGATATTGTTCCCCCTTTCACTAAAGTTGCTGTTGTGACAGCAGGTACGGCTGATATTCCAGTTGCAGAGGAAGCTGCCGTGACAGCGGAAGTTTTTGGAAATACAGTTGATCGGATTTTTGATGTTGGCGTAGCCGGAATACACCGGTTGTACCGTCAATTGCCGAGAATTAGAGAAGCCCGGGTAATTGTAGCTGTTGCCGGTATGGAGGGTGCTTTACCGAGTGTACTTGGCGGTCTGGTTGATAAACCTGTAATTGCAGTACCTACAAGTGTTGGATATGGTGCCAATTTCAACGGACTTTCGGCATTGCTCACCATGCTTAATTCCTGTTCAAACGGTATTAGTGTTGTAAATATCGATAATGGTTTTGGAGCTGGTTATCTGGCATCAATGATCAACAAACTTTAACATGGAGTCGGTTTTACTTTCCACAGCCTATTTTCCTCCAGTTATATATTTCGCGCACATTATTCAAAGTTCCGAATTTATTATCGAAACAGAAGAAAATTTCCAGAAACAAACCTACAGGAACCGGTGTGTAATATTAGGAGCTAATGGAACCTTAAACCTGACGGTACCCGTTCAGCACAATGAACCTAAAATAAAAATATCCAACCTGAATATTTCGTATCATTCTAATTGGCAACTCATTCATTTCAGAGCTATTGAATCGGCTTACCGTAACTCCCCTTATTATGATTATTATATTGATGAATTCAAGCCTTTTTTTCACAAGAAATTCAACTCATTGCTTGAGCTTAACTCATCCATACTGAACATTTGCCTTTGTTTACTCAACTATAAAGGAAAAATAACCTTTACAAAAGAGTTTGCAAAAGTGCAAAACAATTCAGATAATGATTTCAGGTATTCATTATCTCCCAAAAAAGCAGTGAGTGATTATGAATTCCCGGAATACCACCAGGTATTTATTGAAAAGTTTGGTTTCATACCAAATCTTTCTATTCTTGATCTGATTTTTAATCATGGACCTGAATCAAAAGAATACCTGAAAAGCATAAAAAAAATGGACAGATTTGACTCTGTCCATTCAATAAACCCAAAAACCCTAATTATAAAAAACCAAGAAACTAAACTTTAAAACCTGAAACCTAAGGTCGCCATGATCTTAGATTGATTTATATCTAATTGTGCATTTTCGCTCAGGAATAATTTATGCTCCTCATTGCTTTTGTTTGTCACATAAGCTAAATCAAAGAATGCACTTTTACCTCTTATTCCAATACCAGCACTGTACGACTGGTATTTATAATCACTATTCAACCGGTTAGCATCCTTTACATATGGACTGCCATACCATCCATATCCTACTCTCGCAGCAAAAGGACCTAATCTTCCTTCCAGACCAGCTTTAATGTTAGAAGTCTTTTTATACACATCCGACATTTTAACATTAATATCACCAAAATCGTCTTCATCCGAACGGAAACGACCCTTTGTATAGTCAACCATTTCGTAGTCAAGTGAGAATAAACCAAATTTATCAAATACAAAAGCTATACTTCCTATTGCTTTCATTGGAGTTTGGAATTTGTAATCGCTTGTTACCAGATCAGTACGATCGCTCATTTGGGCCGGAGTACCTTTATCGAAAGATGATTCCATACTTGTATAAAACTCCGAATTCATATTATAATAAGTACGTGTATGAACGGCCAACCCTAAGCGCAAGAAATCAACAGGTTTAAGAATGGCTCCAATTTTAAAGTTAACACCAGTACCATAGGCATTGAAATGCTCATTAAATGAAAAGGATTTCAGATATTCGTAAGTTCCATTGTCGTCAAATTCGGAATGCTCTTTTATTTCTTCGTAATCAATTCTTTGTACACCTAAAGTAGCTCCAACATAAAGTAAATGACTGAAATTCGCCCCGAAAGAAAAATCATATTCACCAATTCCACCCTTGGTACTTACATTTTTCTTAATTGTCTGACCGTAATTTGTGCCCGTAAAATCGGATGAATAAACTTTATTGACTTCATCGTACAACAAAACATCGGTATTCCATGCCAGATCTTCATAAAACTCGCTTCCTTGATTATTGTTCGAATTTAATACAAATTCATCCATCAAAGAACCTGTTGCATTGTCGTTTCTTATTGAAAAATTACGGTTGAAATCAGCTAACCTGTTGTATCCTACTCCAAAACTTGCGCTTACCCAACCCGAAGTTTTATTAGTGTTATAAGTATAAACATATGCAAGGTTGGAAAGGTTAAATTTATTTTTAAAATCTTCGTATTTATAACCGCGGTATTTTGAAGTTACTAAGTCGTTATTGACTCCTGCTGTTATTGTAAATTCCGATGAACGGTAAACTCCGATACCTGCAGGATTTATACTTAAGCTGGATGGATCTCCGCCTAGTGCGCCAAATGCTCCTGATAAGCCTAAACTGCGTGCAGTTCCGCCACTGTAGCCTTGCGAAAACCTTAATGCATCGGCTTCATTCTGAGCAAATAATGAGGTTGAAAAAACAGATAATAATAGTATGATTATGAAATTTGTTCTCATAAAAATTAGAATTAGAATGGACCTTGAAAATATTTTTGGAGAAAGATAAGGCTTAATGGAGCCTTATCGTCTTCCCGATGATGAGTGTGATCCTCCCGAACTTGAACTTGAGCTTCCGCCACCTGAACTTGAACGTGATGAAGGTGCATAGCTTCCTCCTGAACTTGAGCTTGATGAGCCTGAAGAATATGAAGATGAACTACGGCTTGGTGAGTACGATGAACCACTTGACGAAGACTCGCTACGCCTACTTCCGTAATCGCTGCCGGAAGAACTACCCGAGCTCGATGGTCTTGAATAAGAAGACTGCGAACTTGATCTTGAAGGTGCACTGTATGAGTTATTGTTACTACTGCTACTGCTACTGCTTCTTCTTTCGGAAGAATAACTGGTGCCTGAACTTCCTTCATTGTATGATGGCACATTAGAGGTGCGTGGCTTACTATAGCTTGGAGTGTATGATCTTCTAGAATCACTTGAAGAAGTCCCTCTGCTGCTGGAATAGGATTCTCCACTGGTTGTACTTCCGCTTCTACGGTTTGTAACAGAACTGGAAGAATTATTATATGGTCGTGTATACTCTGTTCTTGCAGCAGAATTATTATAGGATTCACCCGAACGACGGTTAGTTACTGATGAAGTTCTTGAACCGTTGTTATTAGATGAGGGTAAATAGCTTCCTGACTTTCTGGAACTTGGTGTATAATCATTTCCACTGTTAACAGTTCTGTATCCTGTAGAGCTGGATCTGTTTGGAACCCTTCCGGTAGAATAAGAACCTCTGTCGTTCGAAATGGCATAATAATCGCGATAGAAACGGCTGCTTCCACGTCCATAGTATCCGGCACCGCCATAATAACCATATCCATAGTAGGGATAATAATAATCATAATAAGATGGATAATAACCGAAACGATAAGGGTTATACCATGAATAATATGAAGGATAATATCCGTAATCGTACCAACCGCATGACCAGCAACTCCCTATCGAGAAACCAAAGCTCCATGAGAAAGGTGAATAGTAGTACATATTGGTATAAAAAGGATCATAATATCCATATCCAAAATATGGTCGATGGAAACGACGTATTCGCGAGGAATAATAAAAATCGTCATAATAGTCGTCCATATAATAGTAATTGTTTACTATGGGCCGATCATCATCGTAATAATTTTCGCCCGATTCAACAATTGGCCTGTCATTATTTGCAAGTTCCTGATTATCCTCCTGGACAGGGAGTGTATCAGCAGAACCATTTTCGAGACTTAGGCGATATCTTTCGTAATCAGTTAATCCATCGTTTGTTTTAGCTTTCGATGGAGTTGCTTTTGCAGGGGTTGTTTGTGTAACAACAGGTTCATCTCCCGGTTTGTAATAAACATCATCGTATCCTCCGGAGGCAAAGTAACTGGAAGAACAAGCGCTCATTAGTAGTGCCGTAATCGAAATTATTGTTAGTTTTGTTTTCATAACACATCCTCCTTAGGGTGTTTTAAAATTAAAACAAGTTTTTATTTATTTGCAATTTAAAATTACACTGTAATTATACAAATACTATACCAAAAAGCAAAATGGCAAAAGAGATCACGAGTAGAGAAGAAAATTATTCCCAATGGTATAATGACCTGGTAGTAAAAGCCGATCTGGCTGACAACTCAGCAGTTAGAGGTTGTATGGTAATTAAACCTTACGGATTTGCTATCTGGGAGAAAATAAAAGATCAGTTAGATAAAATGTTTAAGGACACAGGACATGTTAATGCCTATTTTCCATTGTTTATTCCGAAATCGTTTTTTAGCAAGGAAGCCAGTCATGTTGAAGGTTTTGCAAAGGAATGTGCTGTTGTAACTCATTACCGGTTAAAAAACGACCCCAATGGCAAAGGGATAGTAGTTGATGAAGACGCCAAACTTGAAGAAGAGCTAATCGTTCGTCCAACTTCCGAGACTATTATCTGGAATACTTATCGTAACTGGATCCAAAGTTATCGTGATCTTCCCATTTTGATTAACCAATGGGCCAATGTTGTTCGCTGGGAAATGAGAACACGTTTATTCCTGCGCACAGCAGAATTTCTCTGGCAGGAAGGTCATACGGCACATGCAACACAGGAAGAAGCGCTAGAGGAAACCATGAAAATGGTAAACGTTTATGCTGATTTTGCCGAACAATACATGGCTGTTCCTGTACTCAGAGGCTCCAAAAGCGCAAACGAACGTTTTGCAGGCGCTATTGAAACTTATTGTATTGAAGCCTTAATGCAGGATGGCAAAGCATTACAATCGGGAACATCACACTTTCTTGGTCAGAACTTTGCAAAAGCTTTTGATGTGAAGTTTACATCGAAAGAAGGCGTTCAGGAATATGTATGGGCAACTTCATGGGGCGTTTCAACACGTTTAATGGGGGCTTTAATTATGGCTCACTCAGATGATAATGGTCTGGTGCTTCCTCCAAAACTTGCGCCTATTCAGGTTGTAATTGTTCCTATATATAACAAGGCAGAACAACTTCAGCTATTAACCGAACATATTCTTCCGATTAAAAAGCAACTTGAAGCCAAAGGCATTACTGTTAAATTTGACGACAGGGATAATTACAAGCCAGGGTTCAAGTTTGCCGAGCACGAAATGAGAGGTGTTCCGGTACGCATTGCCATTGGCCCCCGTGACCTGGAGAACAAAACCGTTGAAGTTGCGCGTCGTGATACCCTTGAGAAAAAAGTTTATCCTGTTGACCAGATAACCGAGGTTGTTGTAAATCTTCTTGATGAAATCCAGAAAAACATTTTCAACAAAGCGCTGAAATTCAGAGAAGAACACACCTATACAACCGACTCGTACGAAGAATTTAAAGAAATTCTCGACACAAAAGGGGGTTTTATTTTAGCTCACTGGGATGGTACTTCCGAAACCGAAGAGCTGATTAAAGAAGAAACCAAAGCCACCATCAGGTGTATTCCTTTTGATGCTCCCGAAGAAGCGGGAAAATGCATACGAACAGGCAAACCGTCCAATAAAAGAGTTGTTTTTGCCAGAGCCTATTAGAAATTTAAAATATCAGGAATGAACAACATTGATAAAAAAGAATCTATCCTCAAAACCGTCAAAGAAAAGTCGATTATTAAGCAGCAGGTGTTTGATAACACGCTGAATTCATTTAACCTGCTTAAAAAAGTCCTTAAATACATTGAGATTAACAACAACTCAAATCTTGAGGACGTTGATGAACGGGTACATTTTCAGTTTAAGGATCAGGGAAAGTTTGACGCTCAGTTGAAAGTTGCAGGTGATTTACTCATTTTCAGCATGCACACCAATACTTACGAATTCGACAGAAGTCATTTAATCTGGCAGAATTCGCTTGTAAAGAGCGATCCTTATTCGAGCTATTGCGGTATGATAAGCATTTATAATTTTTTGAGTGATTCATTCAAATACAACCGTATTGAGGATCTGGGATACCTTATTGCCCGTCTTTTTATTAACAAGGATGGATATTACTTTGTAGAAGGCAAACGCCAGATGAGTTACTGGCTGAATAATTTCGGCACATCAAGAATTGATAAAGAAATTCTTCGCGATATTACCAACTCTGCAATTTTGTATGCTCTGGAGTTCGACTTACTTGTTCCACCCTACGATAATGTAAAGATTATTAATGTTGAACAAATAAATAACAAAATAGAATCCTCAAGAATTCAAACCGGTAAACGACTTGGATTTACATATAATTCGGATGATATAAGTTAGTTTTATTAAATATTTGAAAGTTTTTGCATAATTTATGCTTAGGAAAATTTGTAAAAACTCAAACCTATTGTGCGGTTAGTAATTCTGCTGGTATTTGTATTCTTTGTTTCGGAAAGAATCTTTGCCCAGGAACCGTATCAAACCATTAAGTTTGATACGGTTTACCTGAAACAGGGCTATATTCTTACCATTAATAACCGTTCTTATATCTCCAATCGGGATACAATTCTATATATAGCCTCCACAGTTCCTTATAAAATTAAACGGAAAAGAGGCGATGACTTCTACGAAAGGTTAGACAGTTCGGCCCAATATAGCCGGTTAATAAGAGAACTACGGAATATGGTTCTGGTTAACCGTCGTAGGGGAATTAGCCTTGATAAAGAATCAACCTCCAAAAGTGAGACGAACTTTATTCCTTACGAGAATAAAATTATTCGAAAAGTCACATTCAGACAGCTTGATGTTTTTGGACCAACCATAAGCGATACAGCAGCAACTGCCAACAGTTGGATAGAGAGAACCGGTAATAGGCTCCATTTTAAAACCCGGAATTATTTGCTGAAGAATAACCTGATTATAAATGAAGGAGAAGTGCTTGATCCATTAAAAATAGCTGATAATGAAAGATTACTCCGCGAGGCCCCCTATATACACGATGCAAAAATATATGTAAGAGAGCTGGGGCCCCAAAGCGATTCAGTTGATCTTATCATAGTTGTAAAAGATGTTTGGTCCAAAGCATTCGATCTGAGAATTGATAATTTATATGGTGGAAACTTTTCGATATGGGATCGCAATATTTTTGGTATTGGTCATTCCATTCAGAACAGTATTTTCTGGGATAAAGATGAAAAATCCAAATTAGGTTACGAAGGAGTTTATAACATACCCAACATTGGAGGTAGCTTTATTCGTGGACGTGGACAATACCTTAATAAATTCGGAAATGAAATGTATGGTTTTTCTTTCGACAGAAATTTCTATACCCCGAATACAAAATACGCTGGAGGTTTGTCGGTATATAAAACAAAGAAAAGAGATTACTTTATATATCCGGACACAATACTCCTTGCTCCTGTTGAGTTTACAAAAAGTGATTTGTGGCTTGGGCGATCCTTTCCTCTTAATAGTCATAATTTTAAGTCCCGGAAAAATCTTTCATTTACTTTCAGAGTCACAAACACAACTATTAATCAACGTCCGGTTCTTTCTGATGATCAATTTTACAACTATCACAACCGGACTCTTTATCTCTCATCAATTTCTTTTAATCAGCAGAATTATTTCAAATCCAACTTAATTTATAATTTTGGAAGAACAGAGGATATTCCATATGGTTTGCAATTTCAGGTAACCAGCGGGTTTGAGACAAATGAATTTAAGAGTCGCAGCTTTCTGGGAGCAAAGTTTGGATGGGCAAGTTTTAAGGAAGGCTTAGGGTATTTGCATTTTAGCGCAGGTCACGAAGGATTTACCAATTCTGATAAGAAGATTGAACAGGGTTTAGTTTTTGGTCAATTTAATTATTTCACTCCGTTGATCCGCTACAAACGTTTAAAATTCAGGCATTTTATCAATATGGACTATACAAAAGGTATTAACCGTTACCAGGATGAATACCTTACCCTTAACGAACCGTATGGATTAAATGGTTTTATAAACGATTCACTCAAAGGAAACGAGCGTCTTAAACTACATTTTGAAACGGTTTGTTTCTCCCCCTTTTACTTTTATGAATTCCGCTTTGTATTTTTTGCAACGGCTGAGCTTACCCTATTCGGGAAAGACAAAAACATATTGAATAACCCGCTCTATTCAGGTCTTAGCATTGGAATCAGAATTAGAAACGAGAGACTGGTCTTTAATACCCTCGAATTACGTTTTCACTTATACCCCAATAAACCTCCATACAGTAAAACACAGTTTTTTAACCTGTCGGGAGAACAGTCTCTCACGCCACCAACTTTTCTTACCAAACCACCATCCATATCCAATTTCAGATAAATCAGAAACAATTGTTTGTCAATCTGAAAATTCAAATGACAAACAATTGATCTAACCATACCTTACCGGCTTTTCTCATTTTCTATACCAGCATCAATTACCGCAATTGTCACCATATTTACAATGTCGCGTACTGAGCTTTCCATATTAAGAATATGAATTGGCTTGTTTAACCCCATCTGAATTGGCCCTATTGTTTCGCTCATCCCAATTTCAAGCATCAGTTTATAGGCGATATTAGCTGAGTTTAAATTAGGAAATATGAGTGTATTTACATCCATGTTATCAATTCTGGAAAATGGAAATTTCTCATGACGCATTTTTTTGTCAAGCGCTACATTTACCTGCATTTCTCCATCTATAAGTATTTCCGGATGTTCTTTATGGAAATAGGATACTACTTCACGAACGGTAACAGGACTACCTACATTGCGTTCTCCAAAATTGGAATACGAAAGCATTGCCATAACAGGCTGTATGTTAAAAAGCTTTACCGACTGGTGTGTCAAAAGGGTGATATCGATAAGGGTTCCTGTGCTTGGACGACTGTTGATCATAGTATCGGCAAAGAAAAATGTACCCAGTTTATTATTTACGATATTCAAACCGGCGATATGTTTCAGCCCTTCACGAATCCCAACTATTTCAACAGCCGGTTTAATGGCGTCATCGAATTTTGTGTACACTCCGGTAATACATGCATCGGCATCGCCAGCCTCCACCATGCTCATAGCAAAATAGTTTCTGTCGAACATCTTTTCACAGGCTTCGCGATAAGTCATCCCATCACGCTCCCTTTTTGCTGTTACCAGGCATGCATAGCGGTTACGGCGATCTTCTTCCCGATCGTGCCGCATGTTGATAATTTCAACACCATCAAGATCGATGTTGTTCTCGGTAATAATTTTCTGAATACGTTCTTCGTTTCCAAGCAGAATTGGGATACAAATACCCTCATCGCGTGCAACCTGTGCTGCCTTAAGCATATTCAAATGATTTCCTTCGGCAAAAACCACACGTTTAGGATTTTCTTTCGCCTTTTCAGTTAATCCGCGCATCAGTTTATTATCGATACCCATTCTTTGCCGGAGTTCATCTTCATAGGCTTTCCAGTCGGTAATACTTGCTTTGGCAACACCCGACTCAAGAGCAGCTTTTGCCACTGCGGGAGCAACTGTAACCAATAAACGCGGATCCAAAGGTTTGGGAATGATATATTCACGTCCAAAACTAAGATGGGACGAGTTATAGGCTGAAGTCACCACCTCTGGTACCGGCTCTTTGGCAAGTTTTGCAATTGCAAGGGTTGCAGCTACCTTCATCTCTTCATTAATGGCAGTTGCCCTGACATCCAGAGCTCCCCTGAAAATGTACGGAAAGCCAAGCACGTTGTTCACCTGATTTGGATGATCGCTGCGTCCGGTTGCAAAAATAATATCGGGCCTTGAAGACATTGCCAGAGAATAAGAAATCTCGGGATTTGGATTTGCCAGAGCAAATACAATAGGATTATCCGCCATACTCCTGATCATATCCTGGGTCAACACATCGGCAACGGATAGCCCCAGAAACACATCAGCATCTTTAAGCGCTTCTTCGAGCGTATTTACCTCCCGCGAGGTTGCAAAAGGTTTTTTACGGTTGTTAAGATCTTTACGCCGTGTGGAAATAACACCTTTACTGTCGAGCATTACAATGTTTTCAGGCTCTGCACCTAAATGCATATACAATTTTATACAGGAAGAAGCTGCAGCTCCCGCACCACTTACGACAATCTGAATGTCGGCTATATTTTTCCCAACAAGCTCAAGAGAATTGATGAGGGCTGCCCCTGAGATAATGGCTGTACCATGCTGATCGTCGTGCATGATCGGGATATCCAGTTCTTCTTTCAGGCGGTCCTCAATATCGAAACACTCGGGAGCTTTTATGTCTTCGAGGTTAATACCGCCAAAAGTTGGACTGATCGCCTTCACTACCTGGATAAACTTCTCAGGGTCCTTCTCATTAACCTCAATATCGAATACGTCGATATCAGCGAATATTTTGAATAATAAACCCTTTCCTTCCATTACGGGTTTACCGGCTACGGCACCTATATCGCCTAAACCGAGCACTGCTGTGCCATTCGAAATAACCGCCACCAGATTGCCTTTGGAAGTATATTTATAAGCATCCTGCGGATTCTTTTCTATTTCGAGACAAGGCTCGGCAACTCCCGGCGAGTAAGCCAGGGCTAGGTCACGTTGAGTAGTATGCGGCTTTGTCGGAATAACCTGAATTTTCCCCGGACGCCCTTCGGAGTGATAATTTAAAGCGTCCTCCCTTTTTTTTGAAACCATCTTAAAATCCTTTAATAACAATAAAATACATAACAATCAGAAAGCCGGGAAAATGTCCCCCGGCTTTCCTGAAAAAGAAGCAAATATAATATTATTGAGTTAAACAGCGCCCTGAGCAATCATAGCATCAGCAATCTTAATAAAACCGCTGATGTTTGCGCCGTTAACATAATTCACGTATTCTTTGCTTTCGCGTCCATACCTCAGACATGATTCGTGGATATTCACCATAATCTCGTGTAATCTGGAATCAACCTCTTCGCGCGACCAGTTGAGACGCATGGAGTTTTGAGTCATTTCGAGACCTGAAGTTGCAACACCACCGGCATTGGCAGCTTTACCCGGACCATAAAGAATTTTAGCATTCTGGAAAACAGCAATTGCTTCAGGGGTTGAAGGCATATTGGCTCCTTCGGAAATTGCAACACATCTGTTACGAACGAGCATCTGCGCATCGGTTTCAGTAAGTTCGTTCTGTGTAGCACAGGGTAAAGCAATATCACATTTTACGCTCCAGGGAGTGCGTCCCTCGAAGTATTCGGCCTTTTTATATTTCTGAACGTACTCACTGATACGTCCTCGTTTTACATTTTTCAATTCGAGAACGAAGTTGAGTTTTTCGGCATCAATTCCGTCGGGATCGTGAATAAATCCATTAGAGTCGGATAAAGTAAGCACCTTACCACCAAGCTGTATCACTTTTTCAACGGCATACTGAGCCACATTGCCCGATCCCGAGATAACCACATTTTTATTGCGCATATCCATCTGGCGGGTTTTCAGCATTTCTTCGGCAAAGTAAACGCAACCGTAACCGGTAGCCTCAGGACGGATTAAACTTCCACCCCAACCAATACCTTTACCGGTTAATACGCCTGTAAATTCATTTTTTAAGCGTTTGTACTGGCCAAACATATAACCAATTTCGCGGCCACCAACACCTATGTCGCCTGCAGGAACGTCGGTATCAGGACCAATATGACGATATAGTTCCGACATAAAGCTCTGGCAGAAATGCATCACTTCGTTATCCGATTTACCTTTGGGATCGAAATCAGAACCACCTTTTCCACCGCCCATGGGTAAAGTGGTAAGGCTGTTCTTAAAACATTGTTCGAATGCCAAAAATTTAAGAACACCAAGGTTTACAGTTGGGTGGAAACGTAACCCGCCTTTGTAAGGACCAATAGCGCTGTTCATTTCGATGCGGAAACCACGGTTTATCTGGATGTTGCCCTTATCATCGATCCAGGGAACACGGAACATGATTACCCTTTCAGGTTCGGCTATACGCTCTAATATTTTAGCGTGCTTGTATTTTGGATTTTCCTCGATAAAAGGCATCAGCGATTCGGCTACTTCTTGCACAGCCTGGTGGAATTCAACTTCACCGGGATTTTTAGCTATGATTTTGGTCATAAAATCATTGAGGCTCACTTCTAAACTTTTTGACATTCTTTATTTTTTTAAGTTAGGGAAACAGATTTAGTTCTTAAGGAAGAGTTTTTGTTACTTCCTGATCAAAAATAGATGATGAATGTCATAAATAAAGAACCAATACCCTCAAATTAAGTGTTTCACTGAGAAGATTCAGTATTATTCGGAAAGTATTTCAATCAATTTCAATAATATTATTCTTAATCGCAAACTTCACCAGGTCAACAGTAGTGTTGAGTTTGAGCTTCTGCATAATATGGTTTTTGTGCGATTCAACCGTACGCAGACTTATAAAAAGCTTTTCGGCAATGACTTTGTTAGAATAGTTTTTGCCCCACAATTGCAGGATTTCAATTTCGCGTGCCGATAAAATTTTAACATCGACGCGCTGGGTCTGGGTCTCTGTCTCGAGATCTTCAATATATCGCTTAAGAAGAAGCTGGGTAATTGATTTACTGAAATAATCGAATCCTCCGCGAAGAGTATATATGGCCTCCACAAGCTCGTTTTTCCCTGAGCTATTGGAAAGAAATCCTTTAGCTCCTGCTTTGATGGTTTTCAGGATCACTTCGTCGGTATTATGAACTGACAGGATAAGAATTTTTGTTTTAGGATAATTCCTCACTAAATCCCGGATCAAATTTGTAACCTGAATACTTAAGGTGTGAACATTGATGATAAGCACATGAACCGGCGACATCTTCAATGTGTCGATCAATTCCATTATATTCCCTGTAGTTGATAAAACCTCAATGTTTTCAATATCTGATATCAATGCAGCAATTGCTTCCTGCATAATAACATGTTCATCAAATATTACAACCGAAATATTACTCATCAGGCGTTATATAAAATGCACGAAGTTCTCTTTTTCCCGTTCATTAAAATGGTGAGATCGTTTTTAAACTGAACGTGTTTAAAGTATTTTGTGCGGTGAACAATTCGCTGCTTATCGAGCAGATCCCATTCTATATAATCGGTTTTTGAAGAATCCTGAACAGACAAATATCCAATATTCATGGAAGTTACATTATGGAAGAAATGCGACCCGAGTGAGGAATCCAGAGGAAAATTTTCAAGACTTATTTCCACAATAATTTTAGCGTTTGAAATCTGCGACCAAACCACCGGAAGCCCAAGATACTGATCTCTGGTGCCCCATCTTCCCGGCCCAATAAGAACATAACGTCTGTTTTCCTTAATCATCATATAGTTGAGCATCTCTATTTCTTTAACCATATCCAGAGTTTCGAGCTTGTTGAACTTGGTGACATCAATATAAATCACATCCTTAATGTTTTCAACCTCACCATTACCAAGACTCGATTCGGAATAAAGAACCGTTCTCGACCTGTCGGGCTCCTCAACCTCAATATCGTACGAGAAATTACTGTTTACCAAAGGTTTTACCTGGAGGAGATAAAAAGATGGTAACTTGTTTTCCGTCTTATTCAGGTCAACAGCATATTCAATTTCAACCGGGGAACCAAATGCCTCCTTGATGGTTTCGAGCATCAGGTTGATGGTTTGAGCCAGCGGAATATACTCGTACTTTAATATATCAGCAAAGTTGATGATTCGTGGTCCGTAGATATCCAGGCCGGTTTCAACGCGATCGTTATCGGGATTGTAAACCGAGGCACAATGCTTAATGGTTCCGTGTTTCTCGGCCTCAATTATATCGAGCAAAGCAAGCGTGGCAAGCTCCCCATCATTGATATAATCCACATGCTCCTTCGACATATCCACTGCATAAAAATTAACCTGCGTACTATTAATCAGGTCTTTGGTAGTGTAAATATCGATATTGGGATATTTAGGCGAGAACCGGTACGATTTATTTCCACCCACAACATAATATCCCAACCCAACAGCGGTAACAGCAAAACCCTCTTCAGGCTTCATGTTGGCAATGGGATAATAGTTGTACGATTGCGCCGTTCCGCTAATATGCGGATAGTAGTAATCTCCGTAGCGGTTTCCAACCAGTTCCTGGAGAACCACAGCCATTCGTTCTTCTTCCACCTTATGCTGAACAGCCTTAAAATAAGTGCGGGCATTGTCGGAATAAACCGAAGCATATACCATTTTAATTGCATTGGCCAGAACTTCAACTGTTTTCTTCCGGTCGTCCAGATTATTGGTTACGATAAAAGTATCGAAAACCCCGGCAAACGGCTGGTTCAGCGAATCTTCCGAAATACTCGATGATCTTACGGCAATAGGTTTTCGCACTTGCGACACAAACACCTCAAGTTTGGCAATTAAGGTGCCTGAAAGGCTGGCATCCATAAATTGCCGCTTAATTTCCTCATAGGTAAGATTCTCGGAAAAGATCTTTTCGTAGAGATGATTTTTCTCCATGAACATTTCGAATTCATCAGTGCCAATAATTACAGTTATTGGAGTACGTATATTGATAGATCCAGAAACGGCAGAAAAATCGAGGTTGTAAATTAAAGTATTTATAAAAGCAAGTCCACGACCTTTGCCACCGAGTGATCCACTTGAGAAACTTACAATATTCTTTTCGTCAAGCTCCGAAGTCTCGTCAAAACTCAATATTTTGCCTTTTTTCTTTTCCTCGCGGTAAACCTTGATGGCATGAATAAAATGATGCCTGAAGTCCTCAAGACTTTCGAAATTACTGATCTGAATAGGGTTCAACAGCTTGGCCAGTTGAATCTCTCCGCGAGCCATCAACCATAAAGAAAACTGGTTGTCGGCGCCATGAAAATAAAGCGACTCCTCAGGAATTGTATGAAGCAACTGCTCAAACTCACGCAGCGATTTGGCTACAGCAATTTTATTACCCTCTTTGTTCCTGAAAATAAAATTACCGAAACCAAGATGAAACGTAAGGAAGTTTTTAAGATCGGTAAGCAGACTTTCGGAATTTTTATTCAGAAATTGAACACCCAGGCGTTTGGCAATTCTCTCGTTATTTTTGTCGGACGACTGAAGAATTGCCGGAAGACCCAGACTCTGTGATTGTATATATTTAATAAAGCGAACGCCTGCATTCTTGTCGAGTTTTCCTTCCTGCTCAAACTCCATGTCGGAAATTACACAAAGCATATAATCCCGATACTTGTTAAAAATAAAAACAGCCTCCTCGTAATTGGTAGCATGCAGAATCTTAGGCCGAGAGCGCATTTTACTAATTTTATTCAGCTCATTCTTTTCAACCTCAGGCAATATTTGTTGAATTTGTCCAAAAACGATAGAGTACAAAAACTGAAGATATTTGGAATAATACTGGGCCGAGTCCTCCACAAGGAGGATAACCCTGACGAGACCCATTTTGGTATCGTTTTCAACATTGGCATTGTCTTCGATCGATTTCACAATGGCAAACATAATCTGAGAGTTGCCATTCCATACAAAAAGCTTATCGACAGTGCTTATGGCAGGTACCAACTCTTCAAAATGCTTAATCTTGCTTTTTTGATTAAGAAGAAGATATACAGGGAGATTGGCTTTTTTAGCTTTTATTTGTTCACTCAAAGCAATGGGCGTTTCACTGTCCATCCCTACCATCAGGATAACCAGGTCGAAATGTGTGGAATTGAGAAGTTCCAAAGCTTCAGTTCCTGAGGTAACACCAGTAATACGGGGTAACGAAAATAAACTGTACTGGTATATTTCGCCCATGAACTGCTCAAAAAAGTCGTCTTCATTTTCCAGTATAAATGCATCGTACAAGGTGGCGACAAAAAGAATGTCCTTCACTTTGTACTTCATCATATCCAGATAGATGTACTTATCAAGCAGTTGCTTATTAAAAAAGAGTTGCAGCGGTTGCTTGTTTTTTATCAGCGAATTACGGTATTCTTCCGACTTATAGTTAGTTACTTTGGGTTCCTGCCCCTTGTAGATAATAACCCTGCCTTTATAGTTATTTAAGTATCCGCTAATAAGTTTAGCGATATTGAGCAGAAGATGCTTTTCTTCTTTTAAAAAAGGGCCGTCGTATTCTTTCGGAAATTCTTTCAGGTAAAAGATCTCTATGCTCCCTTTTTTGTTGTCGATGGTAATAAAGCTCTCTTTCTGAAACCACGACGTATTTTTAAATTTCCTGTTGGTGTAAACTTTGCCCTCATACTTAATTCTTGCGGCGGTAAACTCAGGATATTGCCACGATTTTGGAAGAATATTGCAAATACGCTGCAAAGTCTCATCCACAGGCATTCCTTTGTTGATGATGAACGTAGTTTGATTGATAGCATTCAGTTCCTTGACTCTTTCTCGGTTTTGAGCCATTAATTTATCGAAGACTTCGCGCGAAGCAGAACCAGAGAGAATATTAGACAGGTTGACAAGTAAATTCCGCTCTTCTTTTAAAAACGGGCCTTCAAATTCATCGGGAAATTCTATCAGATAAAATACTTCAATTAACCCTTCATAATTATCGGGTGTGACAAATTTTTGTTTCTGCACCCATCTGGATTCATTAAAGTTTGCGCTAATAAATACTTTGCCATCATAAGTAATTCTTGATGCTGTTTGTTTTGGATATTGCCAGGCCTGCGGCAGAATGTTACAAATTTCCTGAAGCGACTCCACCAGGGAGTTGTGATTAATCAGGATTTCGGAAGCCAGTTTTATGCTGTCCAGCTCCTTTACCCGCTCCGTGTAATCGTGCTGTAGCCGCGAGAACAGATGTTTTGATATGGTACCGGCTAAAATAAATCCAATTGAGCCAAGAAGATCACTGTTGATTTTGTCACTTTCCTTCTTAAAATGAATCTCGACAGATCCTTTTTTATCGCCTGAAACGGAAAATACCGATCGTACATAATAAGCAGATAATTGAAAGTTATCGCTGGTATAGGCTTTATCGTCCAACAAAATTTTTGTATGAAGCCGGGAACCGGAACTCAGGTTATCAGATATCAAATTGCAGCTTGCCACCAAAGCCTCGTCAAGCTTTTTAACATCCAGCAACAAGTTGCTCAGATGGTGAAGTACTGAATACCCGTTAGTCATACCTATTGATCCGGAAGTATTATCCATTGTTATATTTCAAATCAATTGAGCTTTGAAAATAAACAAATGTAAATAAATCCCGGAACAAAGTTTTAGGCCCCCAAGTGAAGAGTGCCGGAATTATCAAAAGTGGAAAACCTAAAACAGATACCTCTAAAAACAAAAAAAGCATTATAAAATGCTTTTTCAGTTAAATTCCTTGATTCTATAAAGAAGATTAATTTTTCTTTACAAGAACAGGTTGAGTTCTTACACGCCCTGCTTTTCTACTTTTCAGATAAAGTATTATCATCGATACAATCAATGCAGTCATTTTAACTAAGTTTAATTGTTATTATCTTCTTCCATACGCAAGCTGCCTTCTCTCCTTCGATTTCTTCGCCTGATACTTGCTGCGCTTGGAGTAATCTATTTCTTTGAATTTTTTGTTTCGAGGATTATCCGATAATTTCGGCATCATCAACGATCGTCTTTCTGTTATTTCTCTGGATGAATTACAAGCTATCCCTGTAATCATAAACACCAACAATAGAATAAAAATTGAGTATTTCATAAGCTTAACTTTGATGTTATGCCCATATTTACGACTGCATATTTTTTTTATTTGGAAGTTAGATGAAAAAAAAATATCACTCTATAATCGTTTGGAAAAAGATGAAAATTTCGAAATAAATATTAATATAAAATATTGAATTTTCATCAATTAAGCTTAATAGGAATTTAAAAATGGAAAAATATTCGACTTTTTTTAGGCAGGTCAATACATTTCAATAAAAAATATTTTAAATTTGCGAGCCTTTTTGCCCGGATGGTGGAATTGGTAGACACGCTAGTTTCAGGGACTAGTGCCCGAAAGGGTGTGCAGGTTCGAGTCCTGTTCCGGGTACAAAAAATTAAAAAGGAAT
>JAEYWD010000094.1 GCA_023429135.1 Bacteroidota bacterium
CCCCATACACCGTCGACAACCTCGGTAATGAAAAATGTACCGGAACGCCTAAATATGTCGATATCTGGGTGGAACCTACTCCGGTGGTTACTCCCGATATGACTTCTGATACAATTTGCGACAACACTGCCACAACTATCAAGCTTACATCGGTAACAAACCCTACCAACCCTGTCAGGTTCCGGTATACATCCGTGGCCGATAATCCTTCACAGGTCTCCGGTAACGGTAGCAACTCCGGTTTGCTTAACAATGCTACCATAGCTGAAACCCTCGATAACAAATCGAACAATAAACAACGTGTTGTTTATACAATTACCCCATACACCGTCGACAACCTCGGTAATGAAAAATGTAGCGGAACGCCTAAATTTGTCGATATCTGGATAGAACCTACTCCGGTGGTTACTCCCGATATGACTTCTGATACAATTTGCGACAACACTGCCACAGCTATCAAGCTTACATCGGTAACAAACGCTACCAACCCTGTCAGGTTCCGGTATACATCCCTGGCCGATAACCCTTCACAGGTCTCCGGTAATGGTAGCAACTCCGGTTTGCTTAACAATGCTACCATAGCTGAAACACTTAACAACCTCTCCGATGATAAGCAAAGGGTGGTTTACACAATTACCCCATACACCGTCGACAACCTCGGTAATGAAAAATGTACCGGAACGCCTAAATTTGTCGATATCTGGGTGGAACCTACCATCAAACTCAGCATCTCCATTGCTGATACTGTATACTGTAATCCCAGTCCCATTTCCTTTGTCATGAACACCCCTAATACCGTCACCGGAACTGTTGTTTACGATATTACTACAACACCTTCCAACAGCGAGATATCGGGTTACAGATCAAATTCGACCGACAATAAAATTGCTGGTTTTACCGATAATCTGTCGAACAGTGGCTATAATTATCAAACAGTAAAATACCGTTTTGAAGGGAAAATAATTCACAGTAGTTCTTCGTTTACTTGTAATCAGGGAACTGATACTACTATAACAATTTATATGAACCCTACGCCACGTGTGAGCGCTAATTTGCCTGTAAATGCCTCCAATATCAGGGATTCAATTTGCCATAACGAAGGAACCATAATCACTATCACTACTCCTAATACAAGCGTTATCGGCACAATGAAGTACGATCTTGTGGTGACTTATAATGCTGGTACCGTAACAGGTGTTGAAGCAGATGGAAGAAAAAGTATAGCAAATCTTGGTCAAAACCTGATTAATATTTCTGATGTACCTCAACTGGTTACTTATACACTAAATCCATTGATAGAACAGGCACGCCCTGCTCCGGGTACCCTGAATTGCACAAACGGAGTTCAGGCTCAGATTAAGGTTTGGGTATTTCCGCAGATTAAATACAATTTCAAGGATAAACAATATGTAGGAGGCAGAAACATAAGATGTTTCGGCGAATCGAACGGCAGTTTAAGAACTGTGAATGTTGCCGGAGGATGGCAGGCTGCCGGTTATAAATACCTCTGGAACACCGGCGAAACCATCGACTCTATTCGCAACAAACCGGCAGGAGAGTATTCGGTTAAGGTGACCGATAACATGGGATGCTTTACAAGTCAAAGCTTTACGCTTACACAGCCTGATAAAATGGCTCATACTATCAATAAAACCAACGTGAAATGTGTAGGTATGAATACCGGCTCGATAGAGATAATCCAAACCGGTGGTACTACCCCAATGAAGTATTTCTGGACATGGAATGCCGATACCTCTAAAAAATGGTACGATGTTACTATGATCGACAGCTTATTTTCGGGAGTTTACAATGTTAAAGTTACCGATGCAAACGGATGTATTGACAAAGAAGAAAATATACTCATAAGGGCTCCGTTGCCATTCGACTGGGCTCATAACAAGTCGAAATACGGAAATTATAACATCAGTTGTTACGGTGCTAACGACGGTATTATCAATCCTATTTTCTTCAACCAGATAACTTCGTATAGTTGGAAAGGTCCCGATGGTTTTACCTCCACCGATCGCAGAATTGTAGACCTGAAACCAGGTGTTTACACGCTCACAGTGTTGGACGCCAATGGATGTTATACAGTGGGATCGAACGATACTATCTATGAACCGAAACCGGTGATCAGAACTTCGGATATCTATAAATATCCAAATAACTATAATCTGGAATGCCCGGGAGGATCAAACGGCAAAGTTAACCTGGAAGTAACCGGCGGACATGGTAATTATCAATACGTGTGGACGGCGATTAATGGCTCGGGGGTGGTTACAAATACCCAGGATCAGAATGATCTTACGGCGGGAACATTTGTTGCCGAAATCCGCGACAAATACACATTCTTCGATGTGGAATATTACTGTTCGTACAAGGACACCCTAACACTTGCAGAACCCCCATCCCTGAAGCTCGACACGGTTATTTCTCGGTTTAACGGATACGAAATCGACTGTTATGGCAAAAAAACAGGAGCCATCAACATTTCATTAACAGGAGGTTACGGCACTTATACCTATAACTGGTCTACCCTGAATGGCACGGGTTTGGTTACAAATAATGAAGACCAAAGTAACCTGAGTGCAGGAACTTACAATTTAAAAGTCGACTTTGGGAGTGGTTGCCAAAATGATTATAGTTTCACGCTGAAACAGCCTTCACTTGTCAAACTTGACTCTACGCTTTCCGATTTTAACGGATTCAATGTTTCATGTCGTGGATCCTCAAACGGATCTATAGTTCTCAATCCAAAAGGTGGTATTGCTCCGTATACGTATCTGTGGTCTACAACAAATGGTTCTGCAGTAGTTCCTGCTGCAAAGGATCAGAATAATCTTAAAAAAGGGGACTATCAGCTTCAAATCACCGATAAAAATAATTGCCTGTACAACTGGACCATCCCTGTTAATGAACCTGATTCGATAAAAATCACCACCAAAGCATACGACATTAAATGCAGCGGTCAGGGCAACGGACGTATTGAAGCGACTGTAACCGGAGGCGCCGGAAATTATTCATATTTCTGGACGAACAACAATCCGGTTAGCCCAATTACCAGTAATACTGACGTGATCACAAACATTCGTGTGGAAGATTATTATCTTACAGTTACCGACCAGAATAGCTGTACAAAAAATACTGTTACACATGTATCGGCGCCCGACCCGCTTGATATCACCGTGAATAAGAAGGATATCAGTTGCTATGGCAAGGTCGACGGATATATTTCACTCACTGTGAACGGAGGAAGAAGTCCGTTTACTTATGAATGGAACAATGGTGCATCGGTAGCCGAGTTGAAGAATTTGCCCGAATCGACCTATACAGCGAAAATAACTGATTGGGGAGGTTGTGTCGGTAATGTTACAGTTACCATTAAAGAACCGGATTCTCTCAAGGTAGGTTTTTTCAAGCAAGATGTTTTGTGCCGCAATCGCGCATCCGGGAGAATAGAACTCTCTCCCTCGGGAGGAACTGCACCTTACTATTATATGTGGTCCAGCGGTTATCGCGGTCGTGTTGCCGAAAACCTGAAAGCAGGAGAATACCTTGCCGTTGTTCGCGACACACGCAACTGTCCGTTCGATATCACGGTAGAAATTACCCAACCCGAAGGTGTTACCATCAGCAAAAAGGTTGAAAAACCATTCTGTCCTGATACGGAGGATGGCCTTATTGAGGTAGCTGCTACCGGAGGTACCGGCACGCTCTTATATCAATGGAATAATGGCAGTACAGCTACTGAACTGCACAATCTTAGTGCCGGAAAATACATACTTACAATTACCGACGGTAACAACTGTGAAACATACGACACAACGGTACTTGTTCCCAATAAATCGGGGTGCGTGGATATCCCAAACGCCTTCTCTCCCAATGGTGATGCCTTTAACGAGACCTGGGATATCCGGGCAGGCGATCCTCAAAAGCCCGAAAGTACCGTTCGCGACTTATACCCAAATGCTGTTATCCAGGTTTTCAACCGGTGGGGAATCCTTGTATTCAAATCGAATGCCGGTTATACCGAACAATGGGATGGCACCTGGAATGGGAAACAATTACCTGTAGACTCTTATTACTATATTTTTGATTTGAGGAACGGGGGTAAACCTTTGACAGGAAACGTAACTATAGTAAGATGATAGCCGTATCCACGGATTAAAACTTGTTTAATTGAGAGAACTAGTTAAAAGGCTGATTTGCTTCAAGATATTACTGCTGCTATCGGGGATGGTTTTTGCCCAGCAATTGCCTCTTTACAGCCAGTATATGATGAACGGCTTTTTAATAAATCCGGCCATGACGGGTAGCGATGGCTACACAACAGCTTCTCTCACCACACGCGATCATTGGGCTGGTTTAAATAATTCACCAAAAACCAATGCGCTAAGTGTTCAGTCTCGTGTTCTCTGGCGAAAGTCGGGCGTAAGCCGGAGTCCTGTTTCTTCCTCGAAAAACCTCACTAAAAGAAGTGGTCGCGTAGGAATCGGAGCTTATGTTTTCAACGACAGGAATGCTTTGGTGGACAGAACAGGCGCTCAGTTTTCGTATGCCTACCATATTTTTCTTCGAAATACACAGCTTTCGTTTGGACTTGCTGCTTCGGCATTTCAATTTAAAGTCGATCACGAAAAGTTAAAATTCCGCGATGCATCCGATCCAATCCTGACTGAAGGATTTGATAACCTGGTTTATGTTCCCGATTTCACTTTTGGAGTTTACATGCTTAACAGGAAAAATTTTCTGGGAGTTTCGGCTGCTCAGCTTTTTCAATCGAGAATAAAAACAGGGAGCAACACCGTTGATTACCGCATGAAAAGACATTATTACGTGTTGGGGGGACATCGTTTTGATCTGTCGGAAACTCTGGAATTTGAGCCGTCTTTTATGACAAAAGGCACGGAATTGGGATTTATCCAAACCGACTTCAATATAAAATTGATCTACAAAGAGTTCTATTGGGCGGGGATTTCATACCGCACACAATCTTCAGTAGGATTGCTCATCGGAGCCAAAGCTAAAAAAATATATTTTGGCTATGCTTTCGATTATAACCTTTCCGACATTCAAAAATACAGCTTCGGATCGCACGAACTCAATATTGCCATTAAATTCGGCGACAGCTCCAGAAGATACAGGTGGTTGATCAGGTATTGACCTAATTATTAAGCTGAAGTAAATTTTCGATAAATGGATTCTATATTCTCCGCTACAGAATCCGGAGAATATTTGTTGATGATTTTTTGTGCAATCATTTCGTTATCAAAAGCAATTGATGTTGCTTGTTTGAGTGTTTCAACCCAGGCCGGCTTGTTATTTTCCACCAAAAGTCCATTATTAGGGCAGACTAATTCGGGCAGAGCTCCAATATTTGAAACCAGAACTGGGGTGCCGGTTGCTAATGCCTCGGCTGTAACTATGGAAAATGTTTCCAATTCGGAAGCATGCATAAAAAAATCGGATTGAGCAAGAACCTTAGCAACTTTAAATTTGGGTAAATATCCCAACCAATGAATATTTAAATTTTGGGGTAGAAGAACCGTTTTATAATGCTTAACCTGCTCTCCATCACCAATTACACGCAAAATAATTTTTCCTGTATAAATTGAAGCGAAATCAATAAGACTATCAATTATCAAATCTAGTCGCTTAGGAATTCTCCAACTTGCAACACATGAAAAATTAAATTCCTTTGAAGCCCTGCTTTTCTGATGGAAACAAAAAAGTTGGGTATCAACTATGTTAGGAACCAGACACACATTGTTAGCATTGTTTATAGCCCTTATCTGATCTGTTAGAAACCTTGAAACACATATAACCATATCACTGTGCTGATAAACACTTCTGGCCTTTCGTCCAAAAACAGGATGATTTACTATTTTATGAACCTGCGTCCAATGTTCCGAAATAAGATGTGGAACTTTATAATACTTTGCCAAACGTTCTCCTACAAAACCACAGGGAAACACAATGTTTGAGTGAACTATCGCCGGACGAAAGCCTTCTGACCTGCGCTTCAAAAAGCTTTTCAGGTAGGCATAAACAAAAAAAGGGAAAATGTATATAAACTTCCAAAAAATGGATTGAATGTTAATAGTTATCATTTTATTAGAAACAATCTCACTTTCGTCGGTACTAATTTTAAATAAAGATTTAGAATGGGTAACATTCACGCCAATGAAGAAAATATTAGTACCATGTTTGCTTAATGCTTGGAATTGGTCATGAATAAAAACTCCTTTACTGGGAACCGCTGGCGTTGGATTCCAAAAGGAAAGCATGAGAACAGGAGATTCTTTCATACTAGTTTTTTTGTGCTCTAATAAGAGCTTTACGAAAGGATGGGGCCTCGTTATCCTGAAAATATAAAAGATAGCCATCAGAGACCTCCCATTTAAATCCATAATCGTGGATAATGGTTTCGATTGCCTGTAAATCCTCCAAATGATGGTAGGTGCAAATATTCATTTTAATATTTCGGCATTCTCTGACCAGATTCTTCATACCCATGAGCGATTCCCTTTCAAAACCTTCAATATCCATTTTTATAAAGTAATTCTCAAGTGGATCAATTGGCACAAGAGAGTCAATTTTAACTGAATTTTCTGAATCGTTGCCGGTTAGAAACTTACTTACAAAAATTACCTTCTCCTTCCATGGCGCAAAAGTATACATAAGGGCTTCAATCCACGCAGGATCACATTCAATCAAATAAAGACGTTTTGCCCTTTCCACAACCGACAAAGCAAAGTTACCCTCAGCCACACCAGCATCAACAACTATACTATTATTGTCGACCTGAAATTGACCGGTAAGATATAGGTGTGGAGATTGAATATCCTGTTCTTTCAAAATACTTCTAATCCCCCAAATTACCTTGTTTTTGGAATAGCTTTTCGGGAAATATAGTTTCTTGCCTAAGTAAATGGCATAAAATAACCCGCAACTTTCATCAAAAAAAACTTCAGGAACATAGTTCTCGTACTTAAGAGTCCATTTATAGGGTAAAGGAGAAAACTTATGAAACTTCAAAAATCGTATAGCTTCCTGAACCGAGGCTGGTTCTTTTTTCAAATCTCTCTCTTTATAATAATCCAGGACTCTTTTTCTCTTAAGTTTATAATGAGGTGGTTGTAAAAGAAAACGAACAAACAATAACAAATTCTTTGGGGCAATTTTTTGCCATAGTTTCAGCAGAACATTCATTTTATTTTTTTAAAAAATTAAAAACTGTTATATAACCAAGCTTCCTCAGAATTACTTCCTTAATATCATAATAGGCTGGCAACTTCAAAAGCAAAGTAATACCTATGCTAGTACCAGCATAAATTACACTCTGTGCAATAAGCATAAAGATTTTATGCCAAGTAACAAAATAGCCAAAAGTTAAAGTAACTAAGGTTGAAAAAGCAAAAATGGCAATAAGGGGAACAATCTCCCTAAACTGCTGTAAAGCTGAATATTGAATTAATTTCCCTGAATACATTGCATTTAATAGGAAAGATATCCAATAATAAACAGCAATACCCGCAATAAGTACATGCAAACCAAAAAAAATCCCCAAAATAATTATAGGAACAAAAAAAATATATTTCAGGATCTCTGTTCTAAAGAACAAGTCCGATCTGCCTTTTACCTTCAAAATATTCTGATTGATCATTTGCATGGGTGAAATGGAATAAGCAATGCACAATACCTGAAAGAATATAACTGAAGGAAGCCATTTATCGCCCAATAAAACTACAAGTAACGGTTTTGCAATGGCAACGAGCCCAAACATTCCTAAAAAGGAGCTGAACATAATGGTGTGTACGAGCTTGCTGCAACTGGCCTTTAACTTTGCATCATCATTCTGAAGATTTACCAGTATTGGATAACTCACCTTTCCTGTTACTGAACTTATTGTATTCGAAGCCATAGCACTATAATTATCCGCAGTGGTATAATAACCCAGAATTGCCTTTGAATAGTTCTTTCCAATGAGAACATTATAAATATGCTTAAAGAGTGTTGCGATAAGTGAAACAAATAAAATGTTGGATCCAAACCCGAAGAGATCTTTAAAACTGGTCCAGCTAAAACTTTTGGTAGGATACCATTTGTTGTGCATCCAGAGTAAAATACTTCTGACTGCCTGGTTAATAATCATTCTCCAAACCAGGCTCCAAACTCCATAACCGTTATATGCCATTATTATTGAAACAACTCCGGAAATAAAAGTCCCCGCAGAAGAAATTACAGTTAAAATTTTGAAATCTATTTCTTTGGTAATCTTGGTTTGTTGAATAAGGGTTAAAGCTCCAATAATGACTGCCAATCCAGAAACGCGTGTAATAGCTTCTAAACTGGGCTCATTGTAAAAAGAAGCTATCAGGGGAGAACAAAACCAGAGAACCAGATATAAAAAAAGGCCAACAGCTAAATTCATCCAAAAAACAGTACTGTAATCTTCTTCGCTACAGTTACTTTTACGGATAAGAGATTGGTTCAATCCACTATCAACCAAAACCTGGGAGATAGAAATAATTATTGTGATCATCCCCAACAAACCAAACTCCTCTACTGAAAGTAGCCTTGCCAGAATAATGCCAAATGCTATTCCAAGACCCTGACTGAAAAAACTCTCAATAAGTCCCCAGAAAAATCCATTTACTGTTTTTCTTTTTAAATCGGATTGTACCATTAAAAAAGCTGTGATCAACAAACCTCTGCAAAAGTATGTAAAAAAATATGAGCTAGGTTTTTTCGGAAATATAATTACCATCAGGATTTTTTAAGACTCTAAAAACCTGCAATAAATAAGGTATTATTATAAAAAATATATATTTGCAACTTCAAATAAACGGAGTAGAAAAGTGTAATTTAATACCTGGAAAGTGAATCAGCCGCTTGTTTCAATAATATCTCCTACTTATAACCATGAAAAGTTTATCAGGGATTGTATAGAATCGGTCCTAGCACAAAGCTATAGAAATTGGGAAATGGTGATAATAGACGATGGCAGTACCGATAGTACCTTTACCATTGCAAGTGAATATGCCCGAAAAGATCAAAGGATAAAAGCATTCACTCAAACAAATGTCGGGATTTTCAGATTAGGTGAATCGTATAATTTTGCGCTAAAACAATGTTCAGGAAAATATGTTGCAATCCTGGAATGCGATGATGTTTGGCTTCCTCATAAGTTGTCAAAACAGGTTGACGTGCTTGAGAAGAATCCTCAATGCGTATTATCCTGGGGGAAGGCCTATTTGTCATCCATCGACTTAAAATCGGATTATTACCTTGCTCCTCAAAATACAGAAGATATTCACCTTTTTTATAATAAGCCTGTTGGACTTTTTCTCCGAAAATTCATCTATTATACCTTAATACCAGCTCTAACAATAGTTATCCGAAAGAATGAACTGGATAAACTTGGAGGGTTTGTCCAAGGTTTCAACCTTCCTTTAGTTGATATTCCAACCACCTTGGAATTACTTGTAAAAGGCGAATTTGCATACATCGATGAGCCCCTTGGCCGATGGCGTATCTATCCGAATCAGGTAACAAAAACTTACACGGGTCAAATGACCCTGGGTTATTACGAACTTGTAAAATCGTTCATGGAACGTTACCCCGAAATGTTCCGATCGCATAACCTAACCAAAAAAGAAATAGAAAAGCATTTCAGATCCCGACTGGTAATTAGTTTTTCACGTTCAGGCAGGTACAAATTAATCCGAAAAGACTTCAAAGGAGCACGTAAGGATTATATTCATTCAATTTTTAAATATTCTTTTGCTGAACCTGTTTGGAAACTCAGGTCAATTGTCGGTTATTTACTTAGTTACCTCAGGTTAGATGTAGAATGGCTTGCCAGGCTTATTGGGAATAAATCGTATAAATAAAAAAATTTAAGAATAGAAATTGTTTTTTTCTTCATTCAAATTTCTTTTCTTGTAATCTTCAATAGCTAACTTCATTTATGAAAATTTATCCATGTATACTTGGATTTCTATTTCTTTTTTCGGGGTCTCACCTGCAAGGACAAATTTCAAATATTGGATTAGTTGCACATTATTTACTTGATGGTAATACCCAGGATATTAGCGGCTTCAACAATCATGGCACTTTACATGGGGCAACATCCACTTCTGACAGATTAGGCAAACCAAACTGTTCGTATTCATTCAACGGTCAAACTGATTATATTTCAGTCCCTAATTCGGCTTCTTTAAATCCCACTGATGCCATAACAGTTGCTGCTTGGTATAAAACTACACCTTTTGTTGGCTCAGGAGCGGACCCGATAGTCAATAAAGCATTTAACAGCCATACGGAACCGTTTTATCAGTATCATCTGGGAGTATGCGGAAATCAATACTGGAATGCACAATCAAGATTTGTTTTTTATCTGTCAATTAATGACCAACTGGATGGAGTAAATACGGAAGAAAATCTTTATTCATTAAACACATGGCACCATATTGTAGGCACTTACGACGGAACAACCATAAAAATATATGTAGATGGAATATTAAGGACTTCCAAGGTTCACCCAGGAAAAATGCAGGATTATGGTTCGGATATCTTTATAGGCAGGCACAAGAATGTAAATAATGGAACGATTTACCATTTACCAGGCACAATAGACGATGTGAGAATATATAGCAGAGCACTTTCACAGGATGAAATCGTAAACCTGTTTAACGCAACATCGCCATTAGAATTTAACATTACATCGCAGGGTGAATGTATAAATAAACCGGTAAGCTTCAATTATTCAGGGTTTTCTGGCTACGATTCCCTTAAATGGAATTTCGGGGACAATTCCTTTTCAAAAGAAGTGTCTCCCGCACATGTATTTAAAAAAGCCGGTGAATATGATGTTACCTTAAGCATGTTTTACAAGAACCAAAAAAATGACCAGAAAAAGAAAATAACCATTACCGACATTCCATCAGTAAAGCTTGGGAACGACACCACAATTTGTCCCGGAATGGTTATCAATCTTAACGCCGGCTCCTCTGATGCATCATATGTATGGAATACAGGACTGGTAAGCAATAATATTTATATAAATAAATCCGGTGCTTATTATGTAACTGCAACAAACTCGTGCGGCACCTCAAAAGATACTATTAACATTCATTACAGTCAATTCGCCCCGGTGTGGGTAACAGCAGATACCACGGTTTGCCGGAACCTACTATCAAAGATAACTGCAAAGGGGCCATCGAATTATCAGTTTATCTGGAACAATTCATACGAAGGGAAAGACTTTGAATTCCAGCCAACAGCAAATCAAACGCTGGATCTGGTAATAATAAATGAACACAATTGCCAAAAATCATTTAAAACGTTGATCAATGTGAAAGATTGCTTTAAAGAAATAATCATCCCAAACGTATTCACACCCAATGGAGACGGGAAAAATGATTTTTGGGTGATCGAAAATCTGGATAAATACCCAAATGCTGTTGTAGAAGTATTTAACAGATGGGGCGATGTGGTCTTCAGATCAAAAGGTTATTTTACTCCATGGGATGGATATTTCAACGGCAAACGCTTGTCGCCGGGGTGTTATTACTACAATATTATTTTAAACACCGGGCACGAATCCTTCAAAGGGCCTCTAATGATTTATCAATAAAGTTTAATCCGGGTCAAATCTCCAAAACGGGCAATAATACTAAACTCAACCGAACCATTCTGATACTTGCTCACGGGAGTTAAATAATAACTGTATCCCAAACAATAGCTGATCTTACGAATCAGCACCCCAACATTCCCCTGAACCGATGCAAAATTATCATCTTCAATCAGTGCAATCCAGCTTCCTTTTTTATAATAATAGCGTAAACCCAAGTGAGATTTAATTTCATAATTCTCAGTTGCTGAAAGCATCAGAAATGGTTCCAAAGCTTTGGAATTATTAAAATGAAAATATTTACCACCAACCAGATAATAAATCCGGCTCATATATTCTGGAAGAGTAAGTTCTTTTTGTATCGATTGAAATATATTTAAAACGTTATCTATGGATAGACCTGCATAAAAATTATAGGGTCGATAATAAGCAATTCCAAAGGCAGAACTTAAATAATAATTTACTTCGGTAAACTCAGGCACCAAGGGGTCGTTCGGCTGTTGTGGTGTAAGCTTCTCATTTTGAAAATGGCTTTGTCCAAGTTTAAAAGTTAAACCGACAGATAATTTGTTTTTCTTCACAGGGATATGGTAAGCATACGAAAGATTAATCCCGCTATTCCTCATAAAACCAGCCTGATCGGTATAAAAAAGGAATCCGGCACCACTGCGGTCACGTGTTCTTATTCCGCTTTTATTCAACAATCCATCCGGCTTGTAAAAATCGAAATTCCCTAATTTAAAGTTTGCACCAGCCATAACAGTGAGTGGAGAATTTGGCATTCCTAACCATTGTTTTCGCGAAGACAAGGACACGACCGAATAATCATTTGTACCAACAAAAGATGGATTTATGGAAAATTTCTGATCATAGACTTGAACAGTAACAGGAAGAGTTTGAGAGAATAAGTATCCCAACGGAAAACTCATCAAAGAAATAATTAGTAGTTGCTTTTTCATTACCAGAATATTAATAAAGGACCTTTAAAGGCCTCTAGTCCGTTATTCAGAATAACAGAATAGCAGTAGGTTCCTGGTGTAACTTTCCGCCCATTGAACATGCCATCCCAGATCTTTCTGCTCTCAGTTGAGCGAAAAACAACAGTTCCCCACCTGTTAAAGACTTCTATGCTTGCCTCGGGATACTTATTGATATTGGAAATAACCCAAAAGTCGTTAAGACCATCACCATTAGGAGTAAACACATTAGGTATCACAATATCGTCTCTGCAGTTTCCTAACCTTATATTAACATTAAAAGCTTTTAAACATAATTGAGAGGTAGTCACCTTGCCATGCATGGGACAATGTAAAATAAGATTGTTCGTATTCTGACAAATTAAAGGTTTGGACAGAACAAGCAAACAAATAATGAGCAATGCTCTAAAATAAGCTCTGTATTTCAATCGGTTAGAAGAACTCATATAAATGAAGAGTTGGCAATATTTTACGCAATATACTTATTTAATTAAGTATTAAGACCAAGTGGTACTTTTTTCTAAAGACATCTAAAAATTATTTACTACTATGTATTGCATAGTATATATTTTTTAATATATCTTTGTATAAAATTATAATAAGTATAACCTAATATTTTTGAATTATGAAAAAGGTAATAACCATACATATTAACGGACTGCTATTCCACATGGAAGAGGACGGATTTAACGTAATGCGAGAGAGCTTGTTTCGCCAGGGCAAACAGGGCGATAAAGCAACCGAAGCTGTTCTAGCCGAGAAATTTTCGGCTTTGATAAATTCTGCTAAACAAGTTGTCACGCTGGCCGATGTTCAAAATGTACTGGGTCAGCTTGGCTTCAAAAGTTCCTTCGAATCATCGCAAACAGGAAGTTCTTATAATACGTATGAACCCAAACGGCTCTACCGCAAAACGACTGATAAGGTTTTAGGCGGTGTATGTTCCGGTCTTGGAGAATATTGGGATATCGACCCTACTCTTTTGCGGATCCTGTTTGTTATTGCTTTCTTCGGGTTTGGAGCTGGCCTGCTGTTTTACATTCTCCTGTGGATTATTATTCCTGAAAAGAAATTATTTTAATTCGAACTACCATGAACTCAGACAATGCAAAAGCACAAATGAGGAAAGGGGTTTTGGAATATTGCATACTGCTTATTCTTAATCAGAACGATGCCTACGCAACAGATATAATCAATCAGCTCAAAGGTTCCCAGATGATTGTTGTGGAAGGCACTCTTTACCCCTTGTTAACCCGTCAGAAAAATGCCGGATTGTTGAACTACCGCTGGGAAGAATCGCCCCAGGGACCTCCCCGTAAATATTATTCGATTACCGAAACAGGTAAAAAATTCCTGGAAGAACTTAACGATGCCTGGAACGAACTTATCGAGTCAGTAACTTCAATTCGAAACGCTTACCAAAATAAATAACTCCTAGCCATGAAAAAAACAGTAATTATTAATATAAACGGAATAGTTTTTCATATCGACGAGGATGCCTTTGAAAGACTAAACGGTTACCTGAGCTCCCTTAATCACTATTTTGGCAATTCAACCGAAGGTGGTGAAATTATAACCGATATCGAGGCAAGAATAGCAGAACTTCTTCAACCTAAATTATCGGACATCAAACAATCCATAACCATAGAAGATGTAGAAGAAATTCTTTCAATCCTTGGTTCACCCGAAGATATTGCGGCTTCTGACAATACATCTTACGAAAACGAAACTTCGTCGCAAGCTACCTATACAGCAAAAAAAACGTCGAGAAGACTATACCGCGATGTTGAGAACTCGGTTATAGGGGGTGTATGCAGCGGCCTGGGTGCATATTTCGATATTGATCCGGTTTTCTTCCGGGTAGTTTTTATCGCATTGATATTCGCCGGCGGTGTATCTCTTATCATTTATCCGATTCTCTGGATTGTTGTGCCCGCTGCCAGAACCTCAGCCCAAAAACTCGAGATGCGTGGTAAGGATATCAACATAAGCAATATTGAACGGACAGTGAGAGAAGAATTCAGCCACATCAAGAGAAACATGGACAAGCCCGACTCGGCCATGAACCGACTGGGAGGCTTTTTCCGTGAGTTACTAGCATTTCTGGGAGTTTTCCTCAGAGGTGTATTTAATGTATTAAGGTATGTTGTAGGAGCTTTTCTTATAGTATTGGCAATTTCTTTTTCTGTTGCCATTATAGGAGCATTGTATTTTAAGAACTTTACTATCGAAGGCGAATTCAACGAATACTTCAGCTCACTGCAGGACTTTCTGTATAACATTATCAGTCCTCTGAATGCCGACACCATGCTGTTCCTCCTGTTTGTTATTCTGGTGCTGCCCATTGTGGGTCTTATCTATCTTGGTCTCAAACTTCTTATTCGTTTCCAGGCTCGTCAAAAATGGGTAGTGTTGGTGGTATCCGTTATATGGATTCTATCCATTGTATCGTTTACAGTGCTGGTATTCAACGAAGCCGATAATTTCAGATCGGAAAACGAAACCAAGGAAATTATAAATCTGGCTCAGCCATCGGGAAAAACATTAATAGTAAGCACACCCCTTACTAGCGAGAAAGAAGAAGATTTTCTGGAATTTTTCAGTGACTCCCGGCTCTTTTTCCCTATAAAAAACGGAAGTACTGAAGATTATGCAGGCATAATCCGTATTGATGTGGAAAGAACCAGCTCAACAACTCCCGAGATGCAAATTATAAGAGAGGCCCGCGGGGAGGACCGTACGGAAGCGATGGAATCGGCCAAAGGAATCAAAATTAACTATACCCAGAAGGATTCATTGCTGGAACTGGATCCGTTTTTTCGGGTCGCCAATGATAAACGCTGGAAGTTTTATCGTACAAAAATAATCATCCGCCTGCCGGTCGATACCAAAATCTATTTTGATGAGAATACCCGGGAATTGCTTCACAACATCCGCAATGTTAACGATATATGGGACGAAGATATGGTAAACAGAACATGGATAATGACTGATAACGGACTGGAATTAATGGGTTCCAATTCCACAGAAGTACAACCCCTCGCCGACTTTGGCAATAAAGCGCTTAACCTTCAGCTCCGAGATCGCTACGGAATCGACCGGAACAGTTTCTACAGATACGATAATGGCAAAAGCTTTGGGAGCATTATGATAAACAACAGCAAATATTATTACGGTACCATTGATCTGGATATAAAAAAGAGCGAAAACAACCAGGTATTTGTTGAACTGGTAAAAACAGCATCGGGAAAAAATACGCGCGACGCCCAGAAACTATCCAATGCAATCGAATATAGTTACGAGCTTAACGATTCGGTTCTGTGGCTCGACCCCGTATTCAGGTTCCCGGGGAATAACAATTGGAATAACCAGAATTTAAGAGTTGTGGTAAGGGTACCCATTAACAGGAAAATATATATTCCGCGGGATTTCGAACCGGTTATTGGCGAGCTCTCCAAAGCTGACGACGATTGGAACGGACACTATATAAACCGCCCATTGATAATGAAGAACGAGGGTTTGGTTAAAATGGAATAAAAAATTGAGAGATAATTGCCGGATCAAAAAAGATTTATATTTTTGCACCGCAATTATCCATTGTCCAATGGTGTAGTGGTAGCACAGCAGATTTTGGTTCTGTTAGCCTAGGTTCGAGTCCTGGTTGGACAACAGAGAAAACACCAAACCCCTTTCAAATACGAGTTATTGGAGAGGGGTTTTTTATTTGGGGGACGATAAGGGGACAGAATATGATTAATATTAAACTTCATTTGAAACATTGAATTTCAATATTTCAAGATATAATACACAGATCCAGGAAAAACAAGGAATAGTTAAATTACTAAAGAATGTATCAGCATCCATAATTTCATGACTTTCAATATTTCTATCTCCTCGATTAAATAAGTGAAAAAACCTATTCCGAATTGTAATAATAAAATTGCCGACTTCTAAAAACTTAATGGATAATTTTTCATACGGTTGTGAATCGGGATGTATAAAACTATCACCTATCAAGGTTGCTATTGTTTTGTAATAATCTTCCTGTATGGCAGGGTGAACTTTTGAAAGATCAAAATCAATAGAAGTTTGTGCTAATGAACTATCTTTGAATATTATATTTATAGCACTTTTAAGAAACCCTAACTCTCCTTTTTGATTACCGCTATTTTTTTCGAAAAAATCTTTTAATAGGCCATAGGTATATTTGAAGTCTTTTGTTCTTGAAACATAAATCAAGGGGAAAGAAAAGGAAATTAGCTCGAGTATTCTATATATATAAACAAAGGCTGTAGTATATGATTTTTTTTCTTGATAAGTAAAAAAATTCAAAATCTCATTTAACAATCTAAAATAGAAATCTTTGTTCCTATTAGCATTTTGAGGATTAATAAAATATCTCTTTAAGTCTTCTGTGGTAAATTCTTCACTTATATAATTTGATAAGTTTTTGAATACGTGATATTCTGAACGATAGAATTTTGAAAAAAAGTCTATATTTTGACAATAATCAACTTCTGTATATGTATTTTTAAAATCAATAGACCCTAATAGGCATCTGTAAATAATATAATTATAGGCAGTATTCTCCTTAATTATGAGAGGCCGAAAAGAAGGATCTATATAAGCTTCTTTAAAAATATCGAATATTTTAAAAGGATCTTGCACTTTTTATAATTAAATCGCAGTTTCTTCAAAAAACAATTCTGTTAGTTTAGCTTCATCATAATCACTATATATGATGAAGCTTTCAATATACATCTTTGATAACTCTCTTCGATATTTACCAAGTTTTACTTTTGAAGGATTTATTGCTCTAAATGCTTGTTCGAATATTTGAATACAATTTTCAATTCTATTTAACGACTGTTTTGCAAAGTATTCATAAGACTTTTTAATACCAACACAAAATCCTATAAGGTTATTATTTACTTTTAGCCATTCTTTAATCGATTGATTTTCTGATAATTTATCAATTAACTTGATTACGTTTTTAAATTCGATCTTGTTCTCAGTAATATCTGTATCAAGTATTTTTCCAATCAGGATTTGATCTAATTTTTCATTTATGAATTTATCATTTTCAATATGAACAGAATTGGTAATAAAAGCTAAATATCCTTTTGAAATGTCATGAAGATTAAATGAACCTCTAATAATACTTTCGCCTCTATCTTTCTCACTCTGAATAGATATGTTTAATTCGGAAAAATCAAAAAGTTCCTGGGTAAGTATTTCTATTTGGTGTCTTGGTGTCATAGCTTTTTGACCGTTATTGAGAGTGATCATTCTATAAAGCAGTTTGTCCTCATTGCTAGAGATAATAATATTAAGTAGAAGTACTCTTTCATTATCAAATAATTCTGAAGTATCAGAAGCTCTTTTTAAAGTATTAAGTCTCTGTAATCCATCAAGAATATATCCTTCTTCAATATTTTTATTTACAAACTCTGCAATATTCTCTTGCTCACCATTTTGAAGATCAACTACGAATGCTATTGTAATGGGAGGCATTATACACCCTTTCAAAATATCCCTTTCAAGTCTTTCATAAAATTTAACATCAAGAATTTTCCTTTGAGCCTCAAATCGATTTATTAAAGGATAAAGTTTTTCTACAGCAAATTTATATGTTGTTTCACCTACAAGAACTTTGCTTGCAATTACCTTGTCATCATAAGAACTAAAGATTTTAATCATAATAATTTCTTTTGGCGTAAAGAAGTCTATTTTAAGAACTATCAAATATAAAAAAAAGCCTTTCAAATGTGAAAGGCTTTTTAATTTAGAACTTTAAGTTTAAATAATATCCTAAATTATATTTCTTTTTATTGCTTTTAACACATAACTAAATTCCATACCAGTAACGGAATTTAATCCTTTTGGTTTCAGTTGAAAGAATTCCAATAAATTATAAATTTCCTCTGAATGAAATTCTTCTAAAGACAATTATCTTCGCACCCACCCGAGTATCATTCATCTTGGATAGTAAATATTAATATCTAATTCTACGTCTGACTCAAATCCAGCAATAGGAGGGCAAAAAATAACAATAAAGATGTTTTATTTTGTTACGTTATTCCTCCATAACAATAAATATTATAATTTTGTAAACAAATAATCTGCTATGAACACCAACCTTACAATTGGTCAGAATATCTCAAATTTCCGCATTAAACAAGGATATTCACAGGAAGAGATTGCCAAATATCTGGATGTTACACGGGAATTTATTTCCATGGTTGAGTCGGGGAAAAGAGACCTCTCCGTAACAAACTTAAATAAACTGGCCGATCTTTTTGGAATTGACATGGAAACCTTACTGGAAGAAAATGCCGATGTAACCAAAGTCCACCTGGCTTTTGCTTTCAGAAGCAATCACGAATCCAACGACCTGGAAAGTATTGCTGCATTTAAGCGAATAGTTCTGGATTATATTAAAATGATTCAAATTAGTCATGCTGGTTAAGATTAAAAAAGAGGCGTCGGAGTTTCGGAATCAGCTCGGAATTGGAAATACTGAATCCATACATTTGAAAAGCCTAATGCTTAAACTCAATGTTATAGCTGTTTTCAAGGACTTATCCGAAGGTTTTTCGGGAATGTCGGTCAAAGCAGGCGATAAAATGTTTATGCTCATTAATTCGGGACATTCTCTGGGCAGGCAGCATTTTACTATCTGCCACGAACTTTACCACCTGAAGTTTGATAAGGATTTCCAACCTCATTTATGTCAGGCTGGTTTATTTAACAAAAAGCTACAGAGCGAATTTCGTGCTGATATATTTGCGTCTTATTTCCTCATGCCCGATGACGGAATTATTAATCTTATACCAGATTCGCAGCTAGGTAAGGACCAGCTTAAACCGGAAACTATACTTAAAATAGAGCAATATTTTTCTTGCTCCAGGGCAGCACTATTAAACAGATTAAGGGAGTTGAACCTAATTAGCCCTGCATTTCAGGAATATTATTCGAAAAACGTAAAGATTACAGCTAAACAGTATGGTTATCCTTTAGCGTTGTACGAAAAAGGCAATTCCGGATTAGTAATCGGCGATTTTGGCACCTTGGCAAAACAGTTATTCGATAGTGAAAAGATATCCGAAGGACACTATGTGTCGTTAATGCAGACCATCGGGATTGATGTATTCAACACCTCCAACGATGCCGATAACAATTGATCCCAATAAGAAAATCCTCCTCGATGCAGATGTAATAATACACTTCTTTAAAGGAGATAAACTATCCATTCTGCACAAAATATTCCCAAACAAATTATACATCCTGGATTTTGTGTTTAATGAGATTCTTAAAGGTACCCTAAGAATCCAGGTTGAAAATTTGTTACGGTTTAAGTATGTATTTGAACTTGAATTTGAAAATGATTCCAGAGTGAGAGCCGAATATGCAAGATTGAAAAAGTTCTTTGGCTCAGGCGAAAGTGCCTGCATGGCGTATTGCCGTTATAACAATGATGTTCTGGCCAGCAGTAATCTTAAAGATATCAGCAAGTACTGTAACGAAAATAATATCCAATATCTCACTACCATGGATTTTATCTATCAGGCTTACTCAACCGGTGTTTTATCTGAAACAGACTGCGATTACTTTATTTTCAATGTTAAGTCTAAAGGAAGTAAACTACCTTATACTACTATCAAGGATTACCTTTTATCAATAGGCTAGTAAAATACGTTCTTTTAGTAAAATGATTTTTAAACGGACCACCATAATTCACCAAATCTTATAATCAGATTCCCTTTTCCAGTTCGTACCTCGCCAATACAGCATATTCAGCAGCAAATGCAAAGGTAAACATACCTTCCACCTGGTTTTTGTTGCTTTCGCGGTTCCAACCCGACAATAAATCTGTAGGAAGCAGATCCTGATGCAAAAAATTATCATAAGCATAATCGAGATTTTTCTGAAAGCTGTTAATATATTCTCCAACATTCTTATAAGAAGGGAATATGTCAACATATCCACGCATCAATACCCCGTTAAACCAATTCCTGAAACCACTTATATCATAAGTATAGTACCCGGTTTTTATGGTTCCGGGCTTGGCAAAATGGGCAAAACTGGCATTTGACAATCTTTTGGCATCATCGAGATACACAATGTTGCCTGTTGCACGGTACAAATCGGCAGCACCTGAAAGCATTGTACCACTGTTGTAACTAATGGCCGGTCCTACCCTGTCCTTACAGTTTGTTCCCTGGCGGTAAACTGTTCCATCTATGGTTTCGGTTTTAGGTCGCCCGGGTGAACAGCCGCCCATCATATCGTCGTATACACCATCGGGTCGCTGTAGTGACTTCTTTTGCCATTCGTAAATTTTTGCGGCAAAACGAAGATAATAATCGCTCTTCTTTTCCGATTGTGTTCTCCGGGTTTTTCTGTCTGACGGATCGATATACTGGTGCTCAACCTCATCCGGCTTCCCTTTATATAACTCATGTAGCCACACCAAAGGACTAACCATAGGCCCGTTGCTGCACGAATGCTTAGTAGAATAACCAGGACCCCAGGTAATACCACCGTTCTCACTTCCATCGGAATTAAATGTACAATCCCATCCATCAAGGACATACGCTGTCAAATATTCGGCTTTTTCCAGATAGATTCTGTTTCCTGTGAGTTTATATGCTTCAAGAAGTTCGCGAACAAGCCACATCTGATCGTCGTAAACGTTTTCAATACCTTCTACTTTAGCAGTACCTTTGGAACTTGACCGATTCACCCCGTAAACAGTCCAATCTTTCGTTTGAGTATAGGAAACCAGACTGAATGTACCCAGATAAAAATCTGCATTTTGATATAATTTGTTTAACAATGCCGCATATCGTTTAAAGTGTTTATTGTATAGCACAGGTTTTCCTTTGTCCTTAAAAGCTTTGAGACTATGCATTATAGCATTTACGGCCTCAATGGAACTGGTATACATCCAAATACTTCCTTTTTCGTCGGAGCGGATATTGGTAAATGGATTGAAATATCGCGCCATAGCCATATCATCGCCCGAGAAATAACATGCAACAGCCTTATCAGCTATTTTTATTGCACGTTGCAGATTTTGCTCAGCAACAGTAAAATCGGGTCTAGGGGCATTCTCATTCTCATGTGCCGGACTCTTGTCGAAGGCAAACAGGGAAATTGACAAGCAAAGGAATATTAACAATTTATTCTTCATACGATTTCTTTTCAGAGCCCTTCAGGATGCATCTCCTATTACAGCAAACGAAATATTGAAAATACCTCAAAAGATCCACCCTGTGTTTGGTTTAAGTTAAACAAAAGTTAATACTATATAAGGTTGCCAACTTAACTCTTATTTTGATAAATCCAATCATCCCTGACACGATGCTGTCTTCGAACTTATCAACATCTCCCTGTTAAAAAGTTCATTGGTCCAGCTTGCCGGAAATATAAAATAAACCCTTTTCTTTGCTGCATCATTTTGTTGGTTCCCGTTCCGGTTCTTTCGGGATAGGGATTAAAAGGGAATCCTGTTAAATTCAGGAGCTATCCCCGTAGCTGTAAGTTCTTTTTAGCATTACCTGCTAAAATTTTCAGCAACCTTAGCCACTGTCGCTTTACACGATGGGAAGGCGCTGATACAGAACAAGCCAGAAGACCTGCCGCAAATAATCATTCGTAGCTTTCGGGCGAAAGGCGAAGGATAAGGAACTTACCCTCTTTATTTTTCTGTTTTTACTTTCCGGGAGCATGTAATCAGAACGCTGAATTCTGTTGTGCTAATTTAATTTCAATTGCATGAAGGTATTTGTATCCTGGAGCGGAGGTAAGGACTGTATGCTTGCCCTCCACCGAATTAAAAAAGAAGGCATGCACGATATTCACTGCCTGGTGAATATGTGCGACAAGACCACACCCCGTTCCCGTTCGCACGGGATAAGCAACCGGCTTATCCGCGAGCAGGCTTTTGCCATGGGTATCCCCGTGATTCAACCTGTTTCAGGTTTTGACGATTACGAAGAGGTTTTTAAATCAGCGATAAACCAGCTTAAGACACAAGGCGTTAAAGGTGGTGTGTTTGGCGATATTTACCTGCAGGTACACCGCGACTGGATTGAACGGGTTTGTGCCGAAACTGAAATTGAACCAATTTTCCCACTTTGGAAAAACAATACCACCGAACTCTTGAAAGAGTTTGTCACCGGGGGATTTAATGCCAAACTTGTTGCCGTCAATCAGCAACATTTAACCAAGGATTGGTTAGGCCGGAATATCGATCATGAATTTGTAAAAGATATCCTCGGATTCCCCAACCTCGATCCATGTGCCGAAAACGGCGAATACCACAGCTTTGTATTCGACGGGCCGACATTCGTTACCCCGGTTGTTATCCAGGAGGGAACAAGTTATGAAGCTCATAATCATTGGTTTTTAGAACTCGAATAGAACCATGAAACAGATCTTTATCATCATTTTAATTGCATTATCCGTTGGAAATACCAATGCTGCAAAACGTATAATTTCCCTGGCCCCCTCGCTCACAAAAATCATCTATTCTCTTGATGCAAAAACCAACCTCGTAGGATGTACAAGCTACTGTGAAACGGAAAAGTGCCTGAACACTGCTGTGGTTGCATCAATGGTGCAAATCAATACAGAAAAAATATTTCTGCTCAAACCGGATATTGTCCTGGCAACCAGCATTACAAAACTTTCCGAAATTGAAGCTTTACGCCGACTTGGTCTTAAGGTTACTGTCTTTAATACTCCAAAATCTTTTGCCGAAATCTGCAGTCAGTTTCTCGATATTGCCACCCTTATTGGGAAAAAGGAGAAAGCTACACAAATAGTGGCTATGCACAGAGAAAAGGTGGAACACCTTCGCAAATCAATAAACCAACGATCCAAACCAAGTATATTCTTTCAGATAGGAGCAAATCCCCTGTTCACAGTTATTCCCAATACTTTTATGGACGACTATATCACATTTTCAGGAGGTGTGAATATTGCATCCGGATTTACGCAGGGAACCATTACCCGTGAGAGTGTTGTAATGCGGAATCCTGAGGTGATATTTATAGTAACAATGGGAATTGTCGGTCCTGAGGAAAAGAAGATTTGGGAAGGCTATCCCAACATAAACGCTGTAAAAAACAAGAAGATATTCATTATCGAATCGGAAAAGGCTTGCGTGGCTACACCTCAAAACTTTTCGGAAGTACTGGAATTATTAATTCAACTGATTTATTGAAAATGCAAGTAAAAGCTACAGGACTGATACACATTTATACCGGCGACGGCAAAGGGAAAACAACTGCTGCCGCAGGTTTAGGATTAAGAGCGTTGGGTCATGGTTTAAAGGTTTGTTATGCCTATTTTCACAAACAACCGGAAAAATATGGTTATACCGAAATTAAAAATCTGGAAAAGCTTGGTGCTGTAATCTATGGTTTTGCAAAAGGCCATCCTTTTTGCGACAGATCCATCAAAGCAGAAAACCTGATGATGGAAGCTCCCGAAGGTCTGTCGTTCCTGAAAAATCTGATTCAAAAAGAGCTTTTCGACATGCTGATTATGGATGAAGTGATCATCTCGGTACGGGATGGTTATCTTCCCGAAGAGCAATTGCTGGAGTTTATCCGTAACAAGCCCGAAAACCTGGAACTGGTAATGACCGGCAGGGAAGCTACCCTGGCCATGGTTGAAATGGCAGATTACGTAAGCCATATTACAAAAATTAAACATCCTTACGACAGAAAAATATTCAGTCGCGAGGGAATAGAATATTAGCCATGCAAAGAAGATACACCCGGTATGTGATTTCCCTGGCAGCACTTATTGCAATATTGCTGTTTGCGGTGGCTTATTCATTATCGGCAGGCGAACTTCATATTCCACTGGTCAAAATTCCTTCCCTGATGTTTTCGGAAGAGCATACCGCTGAATTGGTTATCATAGGGAAGATACGCCTTCCACGGGTAATTATGGGAATTTGCGTTGGCGGGGCATTAAGTCTGGCGGGTGTATTATTACAGGGAATTTACCGCAATCCACTGGTCGAGCCTTATACACTAGGTATCTCCGGCGGTGCTTCACTTGGCGTTTCACTCAGCATAGTGGCAGCGCTTCATCTTCGCTGGGGGAACAGCATTTTACCCGCAGCCGGGTTTGCTGGTGCGCTGTTAACAATCTTTCTGGTGTACAGGCTCAGTATCAGTCAGAAAAAGCTGGTGGTGTACAAAATGGTTCTTATCGGGGTAATGATCAGCTTTATCAGCTCTTCGCTAATGATGCTCCTGATGGCAACCACAACTACGGAAAACCTTCATGGAATCATTTTCTGGATGATGGGATCGCTGGACGAAACCGATCCGTTACTATTAAAAATAGTGGTGATTACCTCCTTGAGCTGTATGGTTCTCTCTCTGCTATTTGCCCGGCCGCTCAATGCCCTCCGTTTAGGTGAAAACGAAGCCCGGCACATGGGCATAAATACCGACTTAACAATAAAAATATTATTTGTGATGGCATCGCTTTTAACAGGTGCAAGTGTAGCCATTGCCGGTGTAATTGGCTTTGTGGGTCTTATCATTCCTCAATTCCTCAGGCTCGTTGCCGGTTCCGATTTTAGGTTCCTGATGCCGGGAGCATTTATTTTCGGAGGAGCATTTCTTGTATTTTGCGACACACTGGCCCGTACCATCATTGCACCAAATGAAATTCCGATAGGGGTTATAACGGGCATTCTGGGAGGAACAGGATTGGTAATTGTATTGCTGCGAAAAGAACTTCAAAATACAAGGCTATGAATTCATACTTCGAAATAAGAAGCATAACTGCTGGTTACGGGAATTCATTCTCATTGAATAAAATAGATATTACCTTAAGGAAAGGATGCTTTGCCGGCATTATCGGGCCGAACGGATCGGGAAAGACTACACTTTTCCGGGCGATAACCGGAGACCTGGTGTTAAGAAAGGGTAATGTACAACTGGGTGGGATGAATGTTTGCAGGATGAGCATCAGGGAGAAAGCCCGTAACATAGCTCTTGTGACACAGGATCAGGAAACGCCCGATATTGTGGTTGCCGATTATGTAATGATGGGCCGTTATCCCTATCAGAAGCCTTTCGGTTTCTTCGAAACAGAAAAGGACCTGTCGGTGGTGAACGAATGCATGGATATGGTGAGCATTTTTCATCACCGGAATAAGAAAATGCATCAACTGAGTGGCGGAGAACGTCAGCTAGCGGCCATAGCACGCGCTCTGGCGCAACAACCTCATTTACTCCTGCTGGACGAACCTACCTCGCACCTCGATATCAGGCATCAAACTCAAATTCTTAACCTTTTGCAGCATCTCAACACTTCGTTAGAGATCACGATTCTGATGATTGTTCACGATCTGAACCTTGCTAGCGAGTATTGCGACCACCTGATTCTGATGAATAAAGGATCAATCTATAAGTCGGGCACACCGCAAAGTGTACTCACACCCGAAAACATCGAAAACGTTTATGAAACGAACATAATCATACAGATGAACCCTGTATCCCGTAGGCCGGTGGTATTGCCGGTTTCGGGCAAACGTAATGAAAATTATAATGGAGCGTCAGCAATAGCGAGCACTTTGGCAATTTAAAATATACACATGTGACAAGTAGACCTGGCAGGCACACCATCTGCTGCAAATGCGCAGTTGCAGCGGTATTCATTCACAATTTAAATTTAAAAAATGAAAGTAAAGTTATTGGCGCTGGTGGCTAATTTTGCAGCCATCATAAGTTTGTCGGCTCAACAATCCGATACCCTGAAATCAGTAAACCTTCAGGAGGTTTATGTTTCTGCTTTCCGGATAAAATCGATCATGAAAGAACTTCCACAAAGCGTACAGGTACTCTCCCGGAAGGACATCCGTGAAATTCCCAACGAAAGTGTAAGCGACCTGCTTAAGAAAACGGCTTCGATTGATATTGTTGAGTATCCGGGTTTTTCATCCAACATTGGTATGCGCGGGTTTGCCCCGACCGCTCACGGCAGTACCTATACCATGATGCTTGTAAACGGAATCCCTACTGGGACACAAAACCCATCGACACTCGACCTGGGAAATGTTGAACAGATCGAAATTCTCAAAGGCCCTTACTCCGCGTTTTATGGTTCGGGAGCTATGGCAGGTGTTGTGAACATTGTAACGCCGCAGAGCAAAGGCAAACTCAGCGGCCTGGCAGGCGTAAGCGCGGGAAGTTTTCAAACCTATTCCTTCAATACCAGCCTGGGAGGGGACATCATCCCGAAGCTGAATTTCGACTTGTCTTTTAAGGCTTTCAGTCAGGGGAAAGATTATAAAACGGGCAGCAAAAACATACTATCCACATCATCACTGGAGAAGGAGATATTAGGCAACACCCGTGGAAAGACTTTCGACAATACCAGCTACAATAAGTATAATGCCAAATTGAGGCTTGGTTACGAAATAGCGCGAAACTGGCAGTTAAATATTTTTGAAGAAATGTTTATTGCCGACCATATTTTGGCAAATGGTAATTTCTGGGGTGTTTATGGCAGCAACGAAAAGCAGATAAAAAGATGGTCGCAGAGCCTTTTGGCGGAAGGCAACCTTGGCTCGCATAACCTTAAGCTTGCCCCTTACCTGAACAACGAAAATGTGGATTATTACAATAATATTTCCGATTCGTCCTTTGTTACAACGAATTATAATTTCAAATCGTACGGCGTTGTACTCCAGGATGCTTTTACTTTTGGCAACCATGGTTTGATAATTGGCATTGACAACCATTCGCAGCATTATGTTAACAAACAATGGAGCAAGCGGGAAATGCGCCAGGCTCCCTATCAACCCGATTATGCAAATATAGCCAATGGCGCTTTTGTGCAAAGCCGTTTCAGTTTCCTGGAAAGCAAGCTTAGTGCTTCTTTGGGAATACGTTACGACCTTATTTACTTTAAGGTGTTTAAAACTGATTTTATCAAATCAGCCGATGCCACAGAAACTTATAAGACCTTCAACCCAAACCTTAGCTTGCGGTATGAAATTGTTCCCGGATTAAATGTCAGAGCTGGCATAGGTACAGCCTTTATGGCTCCCGATGCTTTTAAGAAAACTGGCTTATACACCAGTGGCACCAAAGTGTATAAAGGAAACTCAAACTTGGATCCTGAAACCAGTCGTTCGTTCGATGCCGGGGTCACCTGGTCGAAAGCTGGCCTCTTATTAGGAGTTACATGGTTCAGCACCAGTCACAAGGGGTTGCTCGTTTACGACCGCTCCAATAAAGATACCACCACCTTTAAAAATGCCGACGATGCCCAAATGAGCGGACTGGAGTTTTCTTTCGCTCTCGACTTCGGGAAAATCGTTGGCTCACAGTATTCTTTCAAGGTGTACGGTAATGCCACCCACCAGCTTAATTCCGAAGTCACTGTGGATAACAAGACCCAGGACATGAAATATGTAAGGCGGAACAATGGTGCGTTTGGCCTGGAGTTCAGGGATAACAAACACTGGGTTTTGAGAACGAATGCCCGTTACATTGGCCATCGGCTGGAGGATAACTGGTTGTATGGCTACGACAGCAAAACCGGAAAAAATGTACCGCTGCTTGATGCTAATGGGGTATCAATCCGCCCTTCACTCATCAATCAAAGTATTCTGGAACACCCCGATTTTCTGGTTTGCGATTTCACCATAAGCTACACCCTTAAAGAACGGTATGTGCTGGGCATCGCCATTCAAAACCTTTTGGACGAGAACTATACCGAGAAAGATACTTACAACATGTCTGGTCGCTCCTTTACGGGCAGTTTAACTATTAAATTCTGAAGATGGCACAAATAACCTTTATCACAGGCGGGCAGCGTTCCGGGAAAAGCACTTATGCACAGAAAGTGGCACTTTCATTGTCTGGGTCGCCTGTTTACCTGGCGACTGCCCGGCGATGGGATAAGGATTTTGAGCAACGTATCCAACGGCATCAGTCTGACCGGGATGCAAGGTGGACTACACTGGAAGAGGAGAAATACCTCTCCCGGCTCGACGTTTCGGGTAAAGTGATAGTGCTCGATTGCATCACCCTTTGGCTCAATAATTTCTTTTTCGACCTGAATTTTGACACAGACAAAGTGCTGGAACTGGCAAAGGCCGAGTGGGACAACCTTATTTCGCAGAAATGTACCCTGATTGTCGTAAGCAACGAGCTGGGCATGGGCATGCACGCCGAAACTGAAACAGCCCGGAAGTTTGCCGATTTGCAGGGATGGATGAACCAATACATTGCATCGGGCGCACAGAAAGTGATACTGATGGTTTCCGGAATTCCTTTAACAATTAAATAATATGAACCTCAAAGAACAATTACAGCACAAAATCGATAACAAGACCAAACCCACCGGTTCCCTCGGAATGCTCGAGGACATTGCCTTGCAGGTTGGCATCATCCAGGGTACACTTTCGCCTGAGATCCGTAACCCGGCCATCCTGGTTTTCGCCGCCGACCATGGACTGGCTAACGAGAAAATAAGCCCCTATCCCAAGGAAGTCACCTATCAGATGGCCATGAACTTTGTTGCAGGCGGTGCGGCCATCAGTGTTTTCTGCAAAAACAATAGCATTGGATTAAAGGTGATCGATGCCGGGGTAGATTACGATTTTCCCGAAGGATGCGGCATTGTGCCTGCCAAGGTAGCCCGAGGAAGCCGTAATATGCTTCATGAACCAGCCATGACCATGAACGAATGTACCATTGCCATGGAAAAAGGTGCCGGATTTGTAAGGCAGGAAGCCCTAAACGGTTGCAACACCATTGGCTTTGGTGAAATGGGAATTGGCAATACTTCGGCTTCGTCGCTGCTGATGCACGCATTCACAGGGCTGTCCATCGAAGAGTGTACCGGCCGTGGAGCTGGCCTTGACGGGGAAAGCCTGACACACAAAATGATTCTTCTCAAGAAAATCACCACCCAATATTCGCCCCAAACGCCGCTGGAAAAGCTTGCCACTTTTGGCGGACTCGAAATTGCCATGATGGTTGGAGCCATGCTCGAAGCTTACAACCAGCGAATGGTGATCCTTGTGGACGGGTTCATCGCCACGGCTGCAATTCTTACCGCTTGCAACATCAACCCCGATGTCCGCAACAATTGCATTTTCTGCCATACCTCCAACGAAAAGGGGCACCAGCTTTTGCTTCAACACCTGAAAGCTGAAACAGTTCTGAACCTGAGGATGCGTTTGGGCGAAGGTACCGGGGCGGCAGTGGCCCTGCCTGTAATTAAGTCGGCACTTGATTTTATCAACCAGATGGCCAGTTTTGATGAGGCTGGGGTTACGGGTACCAAGGTTTGATTCTTAAATCCAATAGCAAAAATATGCTCAACGAGTGGACTGCTTTTCTGAATGCACTGATGTTTTACTCGCGTATTCCGGTTCCCCGGAATACGCCATTCTCCAATGAAATCCTTAACAGGGCAACCCGTTACTTTCCTTTGGTAGGTGCCGTTATTGGCGGATTAGGGGCTTTGTCTTTCTGGGCGACCCACCTGATCTTGCCCACCAATATTGCGATAGTGATTAGCATGGCATTCACCATTTTTATTACCGGAGCTTTCCACGAAGATGGTTTTGCAGACTTCTGCGATGGTTTTGGGGGTGGGCATACCCGGGAAAAAATCCTGGAGATTATGAAGGACAGTCGCATAGGGACTTATGGCGCTACCGGATTGCTTTTAATGCTGTTTACTAAATTTCTTTGTCTGGGCAATATCCGCGAAAGCAACTTGCCAGCAGTAATAATCGCAGCCCATACCTTTAGCAGGTTTGCCCCGGTGGTGCTGATTTATACTTCCCAATATGTGCGTGCCGACCTTACCAGCAAGGTTAAGCCCATTGGCCACAGGGATTCTCCCCTGGCTTTTTTGGTGGCCTTGTGCACGGGAGGGCTGTCCTTGCTTCTTCTGGATGTAAAAACAGTTTTTCTCATTATAAGCTTAACGACGCTTACTTTTTTGCTTTTCAGAAAATATGTGAATAAAAGGTTGGGTGGTTACACAGGCGATGTGCTGGGCGCTTTGCAGCAAATCTCGGAATTAGTGATTTATGTGGCTATTGTCGTTAGTCAGAATAATTGGTAGAGATGGAAAAGATCGAAGTCAAAACTTTTGCAAGCATTGGTGAAATAGCTCAGGGAACCTTATCCTCTGGCAAACGTTTCATTTTTTCGAACCTGCATTCTAAAAAGTTTTTCACAACAACTTACATTGGTAGGTCGCAACAGCTCATATTCAATTTAGAGGAAAAGGCTGCCACAGCTTGTAAAATCTATCTTGAGAGACTATTGTCCCAAAATAGTTTAAATATTAGCCAGCATCCATTTAATATATGGCAGGAAAGCAACATCCCAAAAAGCAAAGGACTTTCATCCAGTTCTGCCGATGTTTTGGGAGCGTTGACGGCATTGAACCAGCATTTTGGTTCACCATTTACAAAAGAAGATTTGTATACGATCGCCTCAAAGGCCGATCCTACCGATGCTTGTTTGTCGTCTCCTTTAACGGTAATTTGCCCCGCTTCGGGCGAAATAATTGCTTCTCCAGGCATTTTGCATTATAGCATTATTTATTTTGATACCGATTCTGTGGGATTGGTCGACACAGTTTTATTTTCGGAAAGTATAACGCTGTCCCATGGCGATTATCTTTTTTTTAACCAGTTGTTCAATAAACTAACCTTTGCCATCAACCGGGCCGATTATTCCGATTTTATTTTCTGGACAACACAAAGTGCGGTTTACAATCAGCGCTTTCTTCCCAAAAAGGGTTTCAACAGCTTGCTTTCGTTTGCGGTCAACAACAGGCTTGGGGTTTTCGTAGCCCACTCCGGCTCTTTTGCCGGGTTGGTTGTTCCGGGCGAACTTACTGAAAAAACCTACAGAAAAGCAACGAATTTTATTCGCAGCAACTGGGATAGCGAAATATTCACCGAATCAAATGTCCCATCTAAATTTTTAGTTGATGCTTAACGGTCACGGCGACGATATTCAGGAAAATGTAAGAATTAACTTCAGCTCCAACGTTTATTATGGTGGGATTGAGCCTACATTAGCAGCCCACCTTGCCCGGTCGCTGCACCTAATTGGCCGCTATCCCGAAGTTTCGGCCCAATCGCTGCAGGAGCAGATTGCCGGATTTCACAACCTTTTACCATCGCAGGCATTGGTTGTTAACGGAGCTGTTGAGGCCATTTACCTTTTGGCACAGGCATACAACGGCGCGGAAACAACGCTTTTTTATCCTTCTTTCAGGGAATATGAGGATGCCAGCACGCTGAATAACCACAGAATAACCTACAGAGAAGCCAAACTCATTGGTTGCGGAGGGAAAATTGAATCGGAGCTGGTTTTTATCTGTAATCCCAATAACCCATTTGGCCAGGCAATTGCCTCTGAAACCATGTTTGAACTGATTAAGGACAACCCGCAAACCGTTTTTATCATCGACGAGGCTTATGGAGCATTTACCCACATTCAAACAACATGTGTCCCGTTTCTGCAAGAGTTTAAAAACCTGATCATCATCAAATCGCTTACCAAGCAATTTGCCATACCGGGCCTGAGGTTAGGCTATATTTTATCGTCTCCCGGGATTATCAAAAAAATTCTTTCATACAAGATGCCTTGGTCGGTAAATACGCTAGCCATGGAAGCTGGCAGGTTTATTTTTACGCACCTTCTCCAGCAAACTATGCCCCCAGATTATTTGCTGGAAGAAACCGCCAGGCTGCAAAGGAGCATTGCTTCCCTGGAGGGTTTCGGGGTATTCCCCTCCGATACCAGCTTTTTCCTCTGCTCCACAGAATTTGGCGATGCACTTAAGCTTAAACAATTTTTGCTTCGGAATTTTGGGATTCTTATTCGCGATGCGTCAAATTTCAGGGGGCTTGGTGCAAACCACTTCAGGCTATCAACTCAAAGTCACAGCGATAACCTCGTACTTATTGAAGCTTTAAAACAATGGACTTTTCAGCACTCGAAATAATTTATCCATTACTTGGAGGTTTTTTGCTCGACCTCCTACTGGGAGATCCCCGTTGGCTGCCGCATCCGGTGAGGTGGATGGGGAATGCCATTACCCTGGGAGAAAAAACATTGAACCAGGGCAAACATCGCTTTTTAAAAGGATGTTTACTTTCCATAGGGCTTGTAATTCTTTGCTGGGGCCTTCTTCAAGGGATTTTTACTCTTGTTGGGCAAAATTCTGTATTGTCATCGGTTTTGACCGCCATTGGTGTATTTTATGGAATTGCAAACCGCAACCTTGTTGAGGAAGTTTTTAAAGTTGAGAAAGCCCTTACTGCTGGTGGATTGGAGCAAGGGCGCATACAGCTTGGCTTTATTGTGGGCCGCGATACCCAAAAACTTACAGTTAATCAGGTAAGGGTTGCCTCGCTCGAGACTCTTTCCGAAAACCTGAGTGATGGGGTAATTGCTCCCTTGTTCTATTTTATGCTAGGAGGTGTTCCTGCCATGTTTGCCTATAAAATGGTGAATACACTCGATTCCATGATTGGGTACAAGAATCAACGGTACGCCCGGTTTGGCAAATTCGCTGCCAAAACCGACGACCTTCTTAATTTCCTTCCCGCAAGGATTACAGCATTATTAATGGTATTGGTTTCGCTAAGTGCCCGTGGTTTAAAGTTTGTTTTGAAGTATGGTCACCAACATGCGAGCCCTAATTCGGGCTACCCGGAAGCTGCTTTGGCCGGAATCCTGGATTGCAGGTTTGGAGGCCCGAATGTTTATCATGGCAAGCTTGTGGACAAGCCTTTTATAGGTGATAAGGATTGTACCGTTACAACAGCAATGGTTAAAAAAGCATGTGCTTTGAATATGGCCGTGACCCTCACATTTATTTTAATAACCCTGACTTTCTTTATTTTGAATTTATAATCTCTAGGAATGAATCTTTATTTGCTCCGGCATACACGTGTCGATATTCCGCAAGGAACTTGTTATGGCCAAACCGATGTGGGGCTTGCACATTCGTTTTCCGAAGAAAAGGAGGAAGTCCTTAAAAAGCTCAGGCTAATTGCTTTTTCGCGTATTTATGCCAGTCCGCTAAAGCGATGCCAGTTGCTGGCCAGCGAAATTGGCTCGGATGTGCATTACGACAACCGTCTGATGGAACTGAATTTTGGTGAGTGGGAAGGCAAAACCTGGGACGAAATCTCGAAAACCCCGGAAGCTGAAAGATGGTTCAAAAATTATATCGATACCAGTTGTCCTGGAGGTGAATCGTACCGCGGGCTTTTGGAGCGGGTCAGAAGTTTTGTCGGCCATTTGCAGTCGCTTCCGGATAGTGAGAATATACTGGTTGTTGCCCATGGTGGCACCATCCGCAGTATCTGGGCTTTGGCAAATAGTAAATATCCCGAAGAGGCTTTCAATTTGAAAGTTGATTATGGAGAAATCATTAGGGTAACAATTCCGGAAAAAACCGAACCGAAATTGCGTCCTGTTATGTTCGTGGGGACAGGCTCCGATGTTGGTAAAAGCGTTATCAATGCCGCCTTCTGCCGTATCCTGAAACAGGATGGTTTTCATCCGGCCCCGTTCAAAGCACAGAATATGTCACTCAATAGCTTTGCCACCAGGGAAGGTCTTGAAATTGGCCGTGCACAAGCCATGCAGGCCGAAGCCTGCGGTATAGATTGCCTGAGCGATATGAACCCGGTACTGCTAAAGCCCAATACTTACGAGTCGGCACAGGTTGTTTTAAACGGCAAGCCATTGGGCAACCAAACGGCCTCGGAATATTTCCTGGGGACTGACCGCGACTGGCTTTTTGCCCGGGCTATGGAATCGTACTATCGTCTTGCTGCCCAATACAATCCTATTGTTATAGAAGGGGCGGGCAGTATTTCGGAAATAAACCTGCGCGACAAGGACATTACCAACATGCGGGTTGCCCTGGAAACAAATGCAGCGGTGTTTCTTGTTGCCGACATTGACCGCGGCGGTATTTTCGGCAGTGTATATGGTACCTTGCTTTTGCTGCCACCCGAGGAACGCAAGCTTGTAAAAGGGATTATTGTGAATAAATTCCGGGGCGACATTGCCCTGTTTGAAGATGGCCGCAAGATGCTCTATGAACTTACTGGCATACCTGTGGTTGGCGTAATCCCCTGGTTCGACAATATCCACCTGGATGACGAGGATTCGGTTGTGCTCGCTTCAAAGCAAAAATTTGCCGGAAGTCCGAAAATTAAAATTGCGGTGGTATTGCTTAAGCACATGTCGAACTTTACCGATTTTAATTCGCTTGAACGTATAGAAGATGCATGTGTAAACTATGTTGCATATGACAATGATATTGAAAATGCTGATATAATAATTATTCCAGGATCCAAAAGTACAATTGCCGATTTACATTACTTACGACAGACCGGTATGGCGAAAGCAATCATAAGAGCCCATGCGGATGGAAAATCAGTTTACGGTATATGTGGCGGTTACCAGATGATGGGAAGAGAAATCTATGATCCATTGCATATTGAAAGCGATATTCCGGTAATGCCGGGATTAGGGATATTGCCTGTTTCCACAACCATCACTAACCATAAAACTACTGAGCAGCGAGCCTTCAGATTTCTGGACAAACCAGAGATCTGCAGCGGATATGAAATTCACATGGGCGAAACCTCCACCAAAAAGGCATTTCCGCTGTGTACACTGGAAAACGGCAAGACAGATGGTTATTACCTGAATCATAAAACCTGGGGAACCTATATGCATGGCATTTTCGATAACAAAACAGTTATTAACGAAATAATAAGCAGTTGCGGGAAAACTGTAGATATAAATTTACCGGATTACAATCATTTCAAAGAAGACCAATATAACAAGCTGGCTGAACATGTGCGAAAACATTCGGATGTGAAATTCATTCTTTCTAATTTGAAGATCAGTTAAGCAAGGAAATACCTACACGAATGGCAGTCCGGCTCACTGTCCTTTTTCAGATCCGGTAGAATATATTTTCCTCACAATTATCAACAGGATCATCAAAATTCAATTTTGAAAGCTTATTTATTGTGTAATTTTGGTTTGTCATTTTAATTTATCTATACAGGGAAACCATACAAACCTAAACAAAGTAAGTTGGTCAAACCGCTGATAAATTGAATATAAACTTTGTAACACCGGTACTCTGGAACCGTAAAAAGAGCACAATTAAAAAATACAACCATGATAACAAAATGGAAAATAGGAATAGTTCTGTCAGGTTTCTTGATTCTTGGTGCATGCGAGAAGGATTCCCCCAATAATCCGGAACAGATACAGAATCTTGAAGAAAAAAATATTTTTGTTAATACCAACTCAACAGAATTATCCTCAAGAATTAAAAAAGCCAATGAGCTGATGCTTGTTGAGAACGTAAGCGATAGTCGTTTAAAAAGTTTAAACGAACCTCCCAGGGTCGATTTAACGAGAAATTACACTTTCACATTAAGAGCAGAAGTGGATGCTCCTGATTATAAAGGGGACAAACTCATGGCCACTCATGTTAAAATTTTCGACAAATATGCTTTTGTTACCTACAACACAAAAGGCGATAAATACCTTGGCGGCCTGGATGTTTTTGATGTAACCGATATCAGCAACCCCAAAATTGTATGGCATGCCGTTTTCGCCAAAGCCGATGTAAGTTCCATAGATTACTACAACAACAAGCTTTATATTGTAGGTGCTCAGGATGTTGACGACATGCCTGAGGCAAAACTTCGCAAACCAGCCATGTTACAGGTACTTTCGCTCAACAATAAAAAAGAACCGAGTAAAGTCGATACCATCCTTAACCTCGACTCGTATGCTGGTACCGACGTAAAAGTTACGGCTGAAGGAATATATGCCACCAGTGGTTCCGACGGATATCTTAAGATCTACAATCATAAATTCGATTCTCTCTATGCATCAAAAATCTACGATGCCCGTTCAGTAGATGTGAATACCACTAAGGCTTATGTTTTAAGCGGTCAGCCCGGCAAAATTTCAGTATTCAGCAGAAGTAACCCATCTCTGATTACAAGCTATGCTCCAGGCGGAGCTACTATTCCCGAATCGAAATCGGAAATTGCATCCAACGATAAGTATATTTTCTCAGCACTCAACGATGGTGGCCTCAAAGTATTTAATACAGACGGCACTCTGAAGCAGCACATACCCCGTCCGGCTACTCCTGAAGGAATGAAAGACGAAGATTTTGTTACAAACAGCGTATCGCTTAACGGTGATCTTGTTTTGTTAGGCAATGGCGAAGCAGGTTTATATATTGGCGGAATAGTTAACAGCCATAACGACAGCATATTTTTGTTGGGTAGAATAAGATTTGGCGATTACGAGTCGGCCAACTTTGTAGAATCCAAAGACAGTGTAATTTTTGTTGCAACAGGATTAGGCGGATTAAAAATTCTCTCCATCAGTATTGACGAAGGAGTTCCTGATGATATCATACCAACCAAACCTTGTGCTACTTTGTACAGCAGAATACAAACCATTTTCAAGGAATCGACAGATAACTACCTGAAATATCCTGAATTGTTTGAATCGACCCTTTCTAAAAACATTGTTCTTAAAAAAGAATCCGAAGTATATCTCACCTTTGTTGATGAAGGTGCAGGTTGGAGAAACTCATTAGGTTATTATACCTATAATTTGGCTAACCCACCCAAAAGTATTGCTGATTTACAAAAACATATCCTGTTCCCCAACGTTTCGCAGGTTAATGAGGGTGGAGGCTTAAAGACCGGCGATATGCTTCAGATTGGTACAGGAAAATTCCCGGCTAATACTGTTATTGGTTTCTTTTTAATTGCCCAGGGATGGGCCAATGGCAAAGTTACTGAAGGTAGGTATACTCATTATACCGACTTCCAATTTAACAGTGGTGGCTTACGTCAACATACTCTTTTTATTGAACAAAACTGTAATGACCTGGTAATGACTTTTGAAGACATAGATTTAACTGATAACCTTTCATACGGCGATAAAGACTTTAACGATATTCTCTTTGTAATTTCCGATAACAAAGATCCAAATCATGCAACAGCAAACACAGCATTTGACGTAACAAATATCCCTTTAAAATAGGAATATAAATTCAACCATGGAAGCCAGATCTCATCAAAGGATCTGGCTTTTTCATTTCTGTAACCCCTTTCGAAACTATTGAACCGGAATAAATATTCTATATATTTGCCTTTATTACATAAACACAACCCATGAGCTCAAAAAAGGTTTCGAATATCCCTGCAACAGATAAACCTCCTATGACCAAAGATAAATCTGCTCCCAAACCTGTATTTCCCAAAAAAGATCTGTTGGATCATCTCGACAGCTTCTTCACAAAAAGAACCCGATTCTTTTTCTGGTTGGGGGTTGGGTTTACTGCACTATTTACACTTTTGCTTTTCGAAGTAAAAGTTGGAACCGGTGGCGACGACTCAGCCTATATACTCCGTGCCTTCAATTTTATCAAGTTTTTTGAATATCCTTCGTATCAGGGGGCACTATATCCAATGCTGCTGAGTCCCTTTATAGGCCTTTTCGGAATAAACCTGCCAATCCTGAAATTCATTTCTACCATTTCCATTGTAGTTGCTGCCATTTACTTTTATAAAGCTTTTAAGGACAGGATACCTTCAACTTTATTAGTTTTCACATTTATTATAATCTCTTATAATTACTATATGCTGTATTTTGGCAGTCAAACGTACAGCGAAGCATTTTTTATGATGCTGCAGTCTATTTTTCTGTATTATACATTCAGGTTTTTTACCACTGAAGGATATAGTCCAACAAACAAAGATTACCTTTTAACCGGAGGACTGCTTTTTCTGATGTGTCTTACCAAAAATGCAGCCTATGCTTCTCTTGGAGCGTTAATAGTTTACTTTATAATTACAGCCCGCTGGAAAAGCATATTATACAGTATAGGATCATTCCTTGTTTTCATGATTCCCTGGGAAATATTAAAAAGAATCATTTGGGGAGCCAGCGAAATTCAGTTCAGCAAACAGGGAAGTATGCTGATGTATAAGGACTTCTATAATCCAAGTATGGGTAAAGAAGATTTCTGGGGTATGATTCAAAGAGTTTTGGATAACAGCAATTTATACTTATCGAAGCATTTCTATAAGTTTATTGGTCTCAGGAGCGATGCCACCACAGATATCCTGCCTTTCCTCACTGTGGTAACGGTTGCAGTATTCCTGCTGGCACTTTACTTGGTTTTCAAAAAAAATAAAGTTCTGCTTTTTACATCCATTTATACGGCTAGCCTTCTGTTTATAACTTTTGTATCCCTTCAGAAACATTGGGATCAGTGGCGTATGATCATTATTTGCTTCCCGTTTATGCTTTTGCTGTTTTTTACTGCTCTTTACTACTTTTTTAAATCAGACCAGCTCAAAAGCTTACAGTTATTAGTACCCCTTTTTGCCGTGATCGTTTTTATAACTTCATTTAAAACCACCTCCGATTACGTAAAAGTGCAACGCCAGGTTCTTTCCCGAAATCTGGATGGCAACCTGCTTTACGGGTTTACTCCCGACTGGCAGAACTATCTCCTGATGAGTCAATGGGCTGCTCAAAATGTTCCTTCGGAATATATGATTGCATGCCGAAAACCGGAAATTTCTTTTATATACGGCGAACGGAAGTTTTATGGTATTCCTAAGGTTCCGGTTACAGAACTCGATTCTGTTTTTAAACCCAACAGTAAAGATTCAACCGTTTACTCTTTATTTCACATAAAAACTATGGCCCAGGCCGAGCAACGCCCCGATTTAAAGTACCGGCAGTATCTTCAGGGAATAGTTTCGGGAGAATTTGCATTTACTGACAGCATTGTAGACGACAGCAATTTTATTGGCATTTATAAATTACCTGCCTCAAAGCTTAACGAAATGCGAAACGATCCGGGTATAAATGGAATTGTAAAAGAAGAACCCGACGCCGAAGCATGGGTACGGAATAAGCTTAAATCGGGTGCCGATATCAGTATTGTACAACCGGATCATTTATACGATCTTCTTAAAAAATCAAAAGTTAAATACGCTATTTTGGCAAGTCTCCGCCTGAATCCCAACGAAAATACGGGTAATATTATTACAACCCTGCACCGTTATCTGTTTTTCATCCAGTTGAAATACCCTGAAGCATTCAAGGAAGTTCAAAAAATCGGAGAAGAAGAACCCAGTAGCTTAATAGAAATAAAATTAGAGTAATTGTAAGAGAGAATGGTTAATAAAAGAAGTGATAAGCTTGGTTATTTTAACAAGATTGCCGCAGACAGAATTTCGTACCGTAACCGCCATAAATATTATTGGAATTACCTTACCCGTTATTGCGACTATTTCATCCATGAGAGTAATTCAGTTCTTGAAGTAGGATGCGGAACAGGTGAATTAATAGCCCAGGTTAAAGGGATAAGAAAAACAGGCGTTGATTTTAGTGAAGCTATGATCCAAAAGGCACGTGAACAATATCCTGATATTGATTTTCAGTGTATGGATGCTCACAGCCTCCAATTACACGAGACTTTCGATGTAATAATTCTGTCAAATCTCGTAGGCTGGCTCGACGATGTTCAGCTTTGCCTGCAGGAGGTTCGAAAACACTGCCATGCTCGTACCCGTATCATCATTACTTATTACAATTTTCTTTGGGAGCCGCTTATCAAATTCTCAGAATTTATAGGTATTAAAAAGAAATCGCCCGACCAAAACTGGTTATCCCAAAAAGATATATTGAACCTATTGTATCTCACCAATATGGAGGTTTACAGATGCCAGCGAAATATGCTCATTCCGGTAAATATCCCTGTTATTAGCTGGTTCTTTAACAGATACATTGCTCATTTACCATTTTTTAACCTGTTAACTTTAAATCAGCACATATTTGCCAGACCCATAAAGCTGGGTGAAAAAAAAGAATTCACTACTTCGGTAGTAATCCCTGCGCGTAATGAGAGCGGTAATATTGAAAACGCTGTTTTAAGATTACCGGAGTTCGGAGCAGGTGTTGAAATTATTTTTGTGGAGGGCAACTCTACTGACGATACCTGGCTAAAAATTCAGGAAATTCAGGAAAAATACAAGGACAAACGAAATATTAAAATTGCACGCCAGGATGGTAAAGGTAAAGCTGATGCCGTTCGCAAAGGATTTTCCATTGCAACAGGCGATATTTTGATGATTCTGGATGCTGACTTAACTGTTCCACCTGAAAAAATTCCGATGTTTTACGAGGCCATTGCTTCAGGTAAAGGCGAATTTATTAATGGGTCGCGTTTGGTATATCCTCTGGGAAAGAATTCCATGAGGTTTCTAAATATGCTCGGAAACAAATTCTTTAGCCATGCCTTTACCTGGGTACTCGAACAACCTGTTAAAGATACATTGTGTGGTACCAAAGTAATCTTCCGTGACGACTACGACCGTTTGGTTTCGAATCGCAAATTTTTTGGCGACTTCGATCCTTTTGGAGATTTCGACCTTTTATTTGGTGCTTATAAGCTTAATTTGAAAATAATAGATTTACCCATTCGATACCAGGAACGCACCTATGGCGATACAAATATTTCGCGCTTCCGTCATGGATTTATTCTATTGCGAATGTGGTTCTATGCAGCAGGAAAAATAAAGTTCTGGTAATTAACTTAGTACTTGCTTCGTTTTTGTGGCTATTGCGTCCAGGTCAATCTGGTTCATGCAATTGAAATGTTTAATGGGACATTTTTCGAAACCTATTTTTGAACAAGGTCGACATTTGATCTTCACCTCAAAAATTTCGGAATTATCACCAGGCATATAAGGGTGCATACCAAATTCAGGAATTGTATTTCCCCAAATAGATAGAATAGTTTTGCCAAAGGCCGAAGCAATATGCATCAAACCTGTATCGTGCGAAATCACCATTTTAGATTGCTTCAGATAAGAGGCCGACTGCTGAATGGAAAGCTTGCCGCAAAGATTTATACAATTTTCACCAACGGCACTGGATATACTATCTCCTCTTTCCGCATCATCCTTTCCTCCTAATAAAAGAACCGGGAATTTAAGTTTTTCAATCAGTTCAATAATCCTGGAAAGAGGCAATTGCTTTGTATTATGCTTTGCTCCAATCACCACCGAGATATAACCTTTCTGAAAAGCTTCAGGTAGAAGACGCGTATTCATTTCGTTATCGGCACTAATGAAAAAATCGAGTCCCCTCCCATCATTTTTGATATTAAAAAGACTCAAGGTGCTCATGTACCTGTCGACAATATGAACATCCGGAAGTTTATTAATCTTCAGATTAACCAACAGCCACTTTTCAATATTAAGTTTTGGGAATGAGTACGAAACTTTATTCAAAGCAAGCTTTATGCGCGAACTCCTGAGATTGTTATGCAAATCAATAATAAAATCGAAATCTATCCTTTTCAGGTCCTTAATAATCTCCTGGAGATTATTATCGTAAAGATGAATTTTGTGAATATATGGATTATCCTGTATAACAGGCAAAAAAGCCTTCTTTGTAAGATAGTGAATTTCGGCTCCCTCAATTTGAGATTTCAGATTACGTATAACAGGAGTGGTGAGAACAATATCACCAATAGAACTGAATCGTATGACAAGAAATTTAACCACTATTCCTGAGATATTTTCTTGAAAAACAACATTAACGACAACCAGATTTCTTCATTTTGAGGCTGCTTCTCCCAAAGGGCTTTTGCTCCATGGGTTCCCTCCCCGCTCCCGGGAACAAAGAAATTCAGCAATCCTTCAGGAATCTCTGATATCAATTCGTTAACAAAGGGTTTTTCATTAACAGTAGTGGTAACAAATATAGGCTTATCGTAATCATTCAAAAAATTCCTGAGAACCAACTTAGGCTGAAAATATTCACCAGGACTAAACGCAATTACGGCTTCGACATCGAGGTTATGGTTAGCGACTTTCATCACCAATGACGCCGAATATGAACTTCCGAGAAGTATAATTTTCTTCCCTGAAATTCCCTTAACATATTCAATTGATGCTAAAATATCTTTTTCGGCATCCAGATAGCCCATGGGAAGTTTTTGTTCGGCAGCACGTGTGGCCGTCTCGTTCTGAATGTAATTTATTTCTTTGCCGGACCTTAAATCAACAGCCAAACAATTATATCCAAGTTTAGTTAGTTTAGGTGCAGTTTCACGAAACTCACCACGACTTGAATTTGCCTGATGAAATAAGATGATGTAAGGTAAATCTTTATCGTTGAGATATTGATCGGCGGTGATTAATATATTATCCTCCGACGGAAATGTAATTGTATGTTGTGCTGTAACTTTCACGCTTATTAAAAAACAAATCAGGAAAAGTGGCACACGCATAACTTAAAATATTAGCTGAGCAACTTTTCCACTAAAATAATAACCTTGTTGTCTTTCATTTCCAAAACCCCACCACTGACATTAAAATGCTGCGACTGATCTTCAGGAGTAACAATCTTAATGGGGCCTTCCGCCAAACTCGAAATAATGGGAGCATGTTTATTCATTAATTCGAAAGAACCTTCGGAACCAGGGACCTTAATAAGTTTGGTTTCGCCCGAGAACAGCTTTTTTTCTGGTGTTAAAATTTCTAGAAACATGCGATTTATATTTCTGTATTAAAACAAAGAAGTTGTCCAAAAGGTGTAAAATATCTGAAATTTTACAAGGATTGGAATTTTAACGCAATCCCACTCTCCGGACAACCTCTTCTAAAATATTATTTTGCTTCGGCAAGCATTTTTTCTCCCTTTTCAATAGCATCCTCAATGGTACCAACCATGCTGAATGCTGCTTCAGGATACTTATCCACTTCCCCGTTCATAATCATATTAAAGCCTTTGATAGTATCTTCAATGGATACCCACGCTCCTGGACGGCCAGTAAACTGCTCGGCCACATGGAAAGGCTGTGACAGGAATCTTTGAACACGACGGGCACGGTGAACCACCAGCTTATCGTCTTCCGAAAGTTCGTCCATCCCAAGAATTGCAATAATGTCCTGTAATTCCTTGTTACGTTGCAACAACTCTTTCACTCTTTGAGCGGTGTTGTAATGTTCAGCACCAACAATTTCGGGAGAAAGAATACGGGATGTAGAATCCAGAGGGTCAACAGCAGGGTAAATACCCATTTCGGAGATCTTACGATTCAATACTGTTGTTGCATCAAGGTGAGCAAATGTGGTTGCAGGAGCAGGGTCAGTCAAGTCATCAGCAGGCACATAAACGGCCTGTACAGATGTGATAGAACCTCTCTTTGTGGATGTAATACGTTCCTGCATCATACCCATTTCAGTTGCAAGTGTTGGCTGATAACCTACTGCTGAAGGCATACGACCGAGAAGAGCCGATACTTCAGAACCAGCCTGGGTAAAACGGAAGATATTATCGACGAAGAAAAGGATATCGCGCCCTCCGCTCTGCTCATCACCATCGCGGAACGACTCGGCAACTGTTAATCCCGAAAGAGCAACTGTAGCACGGGCGCCCGGTGGTTCGTTCATCTGACCGAACACAAGTGTAGCCTGCGATTCCTGAAGAAGCTTGTTGTCAACCTTATCCAGGTCCCAGCCTCCTTTTTCCATTGATTCGAAAAAGGCATCGCCATATTTGATAACACCCGATTCGATCATCTCGCGGAGCAGGTCGTTACCTTCACGGGTACGTTCACCAACACCGGCAAAAACCGACAAACCGGAGTATCTTTTAGCAATATTATTGATGAGTTCCATGATGATAACGGTTTTTCCAACACCGGCACCACCAAAGAGTCCAATTTTACCACCTTTCATATACGGTTCAAGCAGGTCGATTACCTTGATACCAGTAAAAAGCACTTCTGCCTTGGTCGACAGATCTTCGTATCTCGGAGGTTTGTTATGGATCTCGTAACCGTTTGTTTTGGTTACATCACTTAACCCGTCGATGGGATCACCGATAACATTTAACAAACGACCACGTACCTGATCGCCAATAGGCATACGGATTGCACCACCGGTAGCGGCAACTTCCATACCACGGCGTAAACCATCGGTCGAGTCCATCGAAATAGCTCTTACCGTATTTTCGCCAATGTGCTGCTGTACTTCCACAATAAGTGTTTGTCCGTCGTCTCTTTTGACTTCTAGTGCGTCATGAATGTTAGGTAATTCGCTGCCGGCTTTCTCAAAGCTAACGTCAATCACCGGTCCAATCACCTGAATAATTTCACCTTTTAATATGGACATATTACAATTTGTTTGAAAACCTGAATCGTTTTTTAAAATAAACTTAAAGTTAATGAATTAATCGTTTTACAAATACCCATCAACAAAAAATATTTTGGTAGTATTGGATAATATTTTTTTATGCCATTGATTTTTTGAGTTATACAACAAACAAAAATATAAAAACAATAATTAAAGCAACATGCTTATTCAATAAAACACACATGGGACAAAGCAGGTAAGGTTAAAAATTGGGAATTTTAGTCACAATTAACATGGATAAAATACCATGCAATTATTTTTTTGCTATATTTGAGCGCAAACTATTGCTTAATAATCAATTAAGTGAAAATCGCAGGCCTGACTTATTTACTACTCATGTTACTTTGCCCATGGGCCGCTGGCCAGAGCTTGGGAACCACATTATTGGGAACTACCGGAGATTTTAAATCAAATAATGGTTACTCTCTTTCCTATTCGGTTGGCGAGCTTTCTGTTAGCACTTCGCCAGGTGAAACTTACTTCTTTACGCAAGGGTTTCAACAGCCGGATACAATGGTAAGCCGAGGACCAATTATTGGCGGACCGCAAGCTATTGAAGTATTTCCGAATCCTTTCCAGACAAATCTGTATATAAACATTTTTATAGACGAATCTCCTGAATTTTGGATTGAGGTTTATAATTTAAAAGGCAGCAAAGTTTATCAGGAAAAGTACACTGATATCTATTACGGCAGTCGGAGAATTCTTAATGGTCAGAGCCTGCCCAAAGGTTTGTATTTTATTAAGATTTACTCGACAAACGGGAAGAAAATCGAGAAATTCAAATTAGTAAAAATGTAAATATTGATCAAAAAATAGATATAGCAATGAAAACTATATATAATAAACTTTTAGTTGGGCTTTTGATGGTAGCACTGTCTTTAACAGTGGCAAATTCTCCGCTCAATGCCCAGAAGGTTGCTAAAGGAATAAACTATCAGGCAGTTTTAAGGGACTCGGAGAACAAGTTTATAGCTGATAAAAACATAAAAGTTACCATATCTATATTTAAAAAGGAGGTTAATGGGGAATTAGTGTGGGAAGAAACACATAACCCAACTACCAATAAAGTAGGAATTTTTACCCTTGTAATAGGTCAGGGTTCTCCTAAAAGTTCAACGGCCAGGTTCTCTGATATACGATGGGGTACAGAAGAGCATCTTCTGAAAGTAGTAGCTGAAGTTGATGGGAGAATCATAGATTTTCCGGCATCTCCAATGCTTTCAGTTCCGTACGCTTTCTTTGCCGATAGCGCCAGGGTTGCCCGGGCAGATTTTTCCGGGGTAGCTTTTGATCCTGTTACCAATACATTAAAGAAAGACAACGCTACAACCATAGCCGATCTTTCCACCTTAAGCCAGAGCCTTGAATACGATCCAACAACCTTTCATCTTTCCATCAGTGGGAAACCGGGAATAGTAGACTTCCGGCAATTTGCACATGCACCCCAGGATTTAAGGATTGAAAACAACAAGTTATGGATTACCGGTAACCCGAGCTATTCGGTAATAGACCTCTCACCATACAAGCAAACCTTGTTGGTTAATGCAGAAAGCAAGTTGCAGATATCGGGCAGCACCGATATGATAAAGATTGACACAAGCAACACCAACGAAATACAAACACTCGCTCTAAATGGGAATAAGTTATCGCTAAACAGAAATGGTGGCGAAGTAACCATTGATGCAAGCGAAACCAATGAACTACAAACCCTTTCGAAGGTAAACGGATCATTGGTTCTGAGCAATGCCCTCAACGGAAGAGCAATACCGATTGATACGAGCCTGAATAATGAAATTCAAACCATCCATAGAACCGGCAACAAATTATTTTTAAGTGGAACAACAACAGAGGTTAGTGTGGACGATGCCGATGCGGATGCAGGTAATGAGTTAATTGGCAGTATAACCTATAATCAAAATACTAGAGTTTTAAGTTTAACTGAAGGTTCAAGTAATTCAAAAACGGTAGATCTTTCTCCAAAAAAGGTCGCTTTCAGGGCGATCAAAACAACAAATACCAATGTAGCTTCAGGTGCTGTTATTACGCTAGTTTTTGGAGATGAAAAACAAGATATTGGTGGTGGATATGACGCGATAACCGGAACATTCACAGTTCCATCAAATGGGGCCGGAGTATATGCCTTCTTTTTTAGTCTTGAGTCACCAGAACCTGTAGTTTCATTTGAACTTTTAAAAAACAATGCTAACCCTGAAATTCTTTTAACATATAATCAACCCGTACTATTAGATTTAAATGAAAACGATACAATAAAGATCAGAGCAACAGCTTCAGACGCAGCAACAATAAAAAAAGCATCATTTATTGGATATAAAACTAACTAGGTTGATATAAGCTTGCGCGCGTTTCCGAACGCGTGCCTTTTCCCATTAAATCCTTGCATTCCTAACCTCAACAACCAACAAATTAACCTAGCATTAAAACATTTTACCGAAAATCTAAAACCACAACTATTTATTGCCGTATACTTGGATGTTTTAGTCAAAAGTTTTTAACTTTAATTAGATTTTTAATTTACTGCCATGGCCGGAGCATTTCGATTTATGCTAGGTTTTTACCCCAAAACCGATGCAATTGAAGCAAAAAGACAAAACCTGATTGCCGAATTCAATAAAGTGAAGGAAATTGAATCTTCGAATGAATTAGCGCATTTCAAATATCTGCAAAACCTGATTCAATCCCCTGAGTTTGCCGAAAAAAAGAAAACGCTTCAAAACCTTAATTACAAAGGCAGTGAGGAACATCTGAAAGAACAGGAATATCTCCGTTTGAAAAAAATGGGCGATATTAAATTCTTTTATAAATACAAAAGCTCACCGGAGCTGGCCGAATACAACAAAACAGCCTCCTCACCCGAACTGGCAGAATTCAAGTCTCTGAAAAACTTTATTTCGTCAGAGGCCTACAAAACCGTGTTCGATTACATGAACGACAAGAAAAAGTTCGAGAAAACTCCGGAATTCAAACAACTAAACGAATATAATTCCATAAGCCAGAACCCGGCATTTAAAAGTTATTTCAAATTTATAAATTCTCCTAAATACCAGGTATTTTCTGAGGTACAGCAATCACCCGATCTGGTTAGATTTAAGGAATTGGATAAATACGTTCAATCACCCGAATTCGCCCAGGCCAAAGCAAGTAAAGAATTCAAAAAATCGGAAGCTTTTGCAAAACTCAATGAATTCAACTCCCTGAAGAACAGTTCCAGGTTTAAGACTTATTTTAAAATGCATTCTTCGTCGCTTTACAACGACTACAAGAAAATAAACAAATCGGAAGAGCTGAATTATTTTCTTGATCTGAAGAAAACAGTAGAATCGGAAGCCTTCAAAAACAAAAAGAAAGAAATTGAATCTCAAAGATTTGAAAGCACGCCTGAATATCAGAAACTGCAAAAATTTAAAGCATTGGAAAAGTCTGCTCAGATCAGCAGATATTTTAAAGTACATCAGTCGAAACAACTTTCCCATTTCAAACAACTCGAAAATTCCAAGGAGATAGCTCATTACGAAGAGCTTCATACCTATATTAACTCAGAAGAGTTCAAAAACCGAAAAGCATATTTACTGGATCTTAAAAAATGGGAGAAAACCGAGGAAGCCAAGAAAGAAGCTGAATACGAACAACTAAAGAAATCACAACACCTGATTTGGTATTTCAAAATAAAAGACGATCCGAAGTTTAAAGACCTGAGGGAATGGAATCTGGTATTTGAAGACCATTTCGACAAAGGAAAGCTCGATTCCGATAAATGGATTACCAGATATTTCTGGGGTGAGGTGCTCATGGGCGAATCGTATGCTCTGCCAGGAGAGAAACATTTCTTTACCGATAAAAACATTGAAATGAACGGATCGACAGTTAAGCTGATTACCCGTCAGAATAAGGTTACCGGAAAGGAATGGAATCCGGTGCTTGGTTTCTACCCAAAGGAATTTGATTATTCATCGGGATTAATTTCTACCGGCAAAAGTCATCGGCAAAAATATGGCCGTATAGAAGCAAAAGTCAGAATTCCGGCTTCCCAAGGCACCATACATGCATTTTGGTTAGGAGGAAATTCGATTTTGCCTCAGGTTGATGTATTCAAATACAGCAATAACAAATTGCTTTTTAGCTCTTTCTGGCAAAATAACTCGGGCGAAAGCTCTCCAAACAGCGACACTATATCAATGTCGGCTTCAACTTTTACAAAAGGATATTTCATTTATTCCCTTGAATGGACTCCCGACAAATTGGTATGGAAGATCAATAACCTGGTGGTAAAAGAACAAACCGTAGGTGTACCTGAGGAAGAACTTTACCTGGTGTTAAACTCGGGAAAATACGAAGATGGAAGTATGTCGTTACCCAGCAATCTGGAGATTGATTGGGTGAGATGCTACCAAAAGAATTAACGATAATTAGTTAATATTATCGTTAAAATAACCGGTTTCGTAGTCGATATCGAAATTTTCTTTTAACAGGTTAACCTGCATTAACCGGTTATAAATCTCGTAATCCTGCTTCAACCCGTTATCTGAAATTTTGGAGGGTTCAGTGAATAAAATCTCCGTCAAAATCTGATCCTTGTTTTCCATTCTCAAAATAGTTATTCAATAAAACAAATAGTAGAACCGGGTCAAAATTACATTAAGCTAAATTAAGAATTGTTCTAAACACACTTTTTTTATTATGATATTTATCAACAGTTTATGTTAATTATTTAGTAATTTGTATGTTAATATAAATTTCAGCATTTTTATTTGCAGAGTCCCCCGTTTTATTTCAACCAAATTTAGTAATTGAGTAAATGGCTGCTCAAAATGAGAATAACTCCGATTTAATTTAGAGAATCCTTAAACCCCCAACACATAAATTATCCATGGGGCAATGGTCAACTCCGATTTCCACATAAAAGGTTCATCCCGCTGTCCAAGTGGTGCGTAGCGTTTCAGTAGTTTCATGCCTGCTTCTTCAAACAGGTTCAGGTAATCCGCTTCGGTAAAGAAATAATCTTCCACAGGCGTTTTGTCATCCACATCGTTCATAATGGTATAAACAGGATCGCCGGTTTTTGCGATTTTGTTCCCCGGGAAAGGCGCGGTTGAAAACGATGCCCATTCCTTGTGGTAAAGTTTAGGGTTGGAATCAAGCATAATCATACAACCATTTCTCGAAAGCTTTGGCTTCAGACCCAACAATATCTTCGCCCTTTTTTGTGCTGGGATGTTATCAAAAGTGAAAATGGAGGTGATCAGGTCGAAACCGTTTGGGATAGCGTCATAATTCCCATCCTCAACCAAGATATAAGTTCCGTCGGGATCTTTTTCCACAGCCTGACGGATCATAGAATGAGAAATATCTATTCCGGTAACATCAAATTCCAACTTTTTGAGAAAGCGTGTGGACCGGCCGGTACCACAGCCAAAGTCGAGGACCTTGGTTCCCCGGGCATGTTTCATGATTATTTCCGGCAGATCGCGGTAAGCCAAATGATAGGTGTTAGGAAATTCTAGCTTTGCATATGAAGCCGAGCGGGTATCGTTGTCCCATGAGTTGATGTAATTCATAAATAAGCCTCACCCCTGGAGGCGGTGCTCTCAATAACCGGAGGTTGAGCCTTTCGAAACCTCAGTGTCCGGCATTTTTCACACAGCCACTTCAGCAGTATTAGTTAAACAATAGTATTCCAATTATATTTATCAGGTCTTTTGCCAATGCGTATATCATTAAGCATATTTCGGGCTTTGATACAGAAGCTGTTTTCACCGGATTCGGGTAATAAGTAATCTTTCCCCTGGATATGAATACACCGGATAGGACTGGTAACGGCAGCCGTACCTGTTCCAAAAGCTTCCTGCAAAAGATTATTCTTATGCTTCTCTGTAAGTTCAAAAGCACTTATCTTGCGGGTTTCAACGGGATAACCCAAATCAACGGCAAGTGTCAGCAGCGAATCGCGGGTTACACCATCAAGAATTGTATCCGATGTAGCTGGAGTCACAACTTTGCCGTCGATCACAAACATAGCGTTCATGGTACCCGACTCTTCTATGTTAAGCTCAGGAGAGCCATCCGTCCACAAAATCTGGTCGAAACCTTGTTCCTGCGCTTTTTGGGCAGGATAGAAGGAAGCTCCGTAATTGCCACCACACTTAGCATGCCCGGTTCCACCTTTTGCGGCTCGCATAAAATGGTCTTCAACTTTCACACGCAGTGGTTTGGAATAATAACTGCCTACCGGACCAGTGAAAATGATAAACTTGTATTCATCCGAAACCTTTACGCCAAAACGCTCTTCGGTGGCAATCATAAAAGGACGAATGTACAGAGATGCACCATCATTATCGGGAACCCATGCACGGTCTGTGGAAATCAGTTCCTTTAAACCATTGATGAACATTTCCTTTGGGACCGCGGGCATACAAAGACGTTGCAGCGAACGGCAAAATCGCTCGTAATGTTTTTCGATACGAAATACTGATATTCCTCCGCTTATGTGCCGGAAAGCTTTCATTCCTTCAAACACTGTTTGTCCGTAATGAAGCGCAAGAGCCGATGGAGCAAAACTGAGGGAGGCATATGGAAGGATTTCGTAGTTTGACCATTGTTTGTTTTTAAAAGTGGCAACAAGCATGTGATCCGACACATAGTTGCCAAATCCCAGGTTTGCAAAATCGACTTGCTGCAAACGGGATGATGTGGGTTGTAATTGAGAAGTGTTCATATTTTTTAATTTAAAAGCCTCACCCCCTGCTCCTCTCCACATGGAGAGGGGAGGAAGAAAGGGTACTTATTTATGATTTAGTAAACTGACAGATTAAATCGTCTTCAAAAAATCGCCATCGATGATTAGCAGCTTCACTTTTTTATGGGTACTGGAACGATGAAGGCTCAGATCGTCCGATACTATGTAGGTATCACCAGCTTTAAGAACAGTTTTTTCACCGTTTTTCAGCTCGCTGGTAAACTCACCCTCGAGACAATGAACAATGTGCCCTTTGGCACACCAATGATCGGCCAGGTAACCATCAGAATATTCTACAATGCGAATTCTGAGTCCATCGAATTGTTTGGTTTTCCAAAAGGCAATTCCTGTATCACCTCTATGCTCAGTTGCGGGAATGCTTTCCCAGTCGATGGTTTGGAATGGTATGTTTTCCATATAATATTATAGCTTGAATTCATGAAAAAAAATAAGCAAAGGCTGGTGCGCGTTTGTAACGCTTGCCTAAAAATTAGCACACGTTACAAACGTGCGCTAGCGCCAAATGCAAAAAAATATATTTCAAAAATCACAAATAAAATAATACCAAAACAGATTCAGTTTTTGTAAATTTGACCATAACAGTTAAATTTTTATGGAGACAATAACTTCAAACGATCATCTTTACCTGAAAGTGGCAAAAGTAATCGAAACCCAGATTGCGAACGGTGTACTTAAAATAGGCGACCGTCTGCCTTCGGTGCGAATAATGAGTAAGGAACAAGGAGTTAGCATAAGCACTATTTTGCAGGCCTATTATAACCTCGAATCAAAAGGTTTAATAGAAACGCGCCCTCAATCGGGTTATTTTATCAGTTTTTCGCCGGGAAAATTTAAGGCTGTCCCTCAAAAAACAAAACCCGAACCGGTTGTTTCGTCGAGCGATGCTGAAGACATGATTGCCGAGGTTTACAACAATATTGCCGACGAAACGCTTGTCAAATTTTCGCTGAGCGTTCCTTCGCAAGAGTTTCTGCCTATAGCAAAGCTCAGCAAGTCGATGATTGAAGCCATGCGAAAGCTGCCAGCAAGCGGAACCATGTACGAAAGCATCCAGGGAAATGAAAACCTTCGCCGGCAGATAGCCCGCTGGAGCATCAACTGGGGCGGGAGCCTAAGTCCCGATGACCTGGTAACCACAGCCGGATGTATGAATGCCTTATCCTTCTCACTGATGGCAGTGGCTGAAAAAGGCGACACGATCGCGGTCGAAAGTCCGTGCTATATGGGAGTGCTGCAACTGGCAAACAACCTAGGATTAAAGATCATAGAACTTCCTGCCGATGCTATTACAGGCGTTGATCCCCATGATCTGAAAAAAGCATTAGCCTCAGAAAAGGTGAAAGCAGTGCTTTTAACCAGTAACTTTAACAATCCACTCACGAGCTGCATTCCCGATGAAAATAAAAAAGCAATTGTCGAAACTATTCAGCGTTACAATGTTCCACTGATAGAAGATGATATTTACGGGGATGTATACTTTGGGAGCAAAAGACCGAAATGCTGCAAAACTTTCGACGACAGCGGATTGGTTCTTTGGTGCGGGTCGGTTTCCAAAACACTCGCGCCGGGCTACAGGGTAGGATGGGTGGCTCCCGGCAAATACCTGGAAAAGATAAAACGCTTAAAAATGTACCATGCCGTTGGGTCGACAACAATCCAGCAGGAAGCCATTGCCATATTCCTGGAGAACGGTCGTTATGAACACCATTTGCGTCGGCTCCGCAATACCTTGTACGCTAATTCACTCCAGTATACCCGTGCCATAAGCGAATACTTCCCCGATGATACGAGGATCAGCCGCCCACAGGGAGGATTTCTGATCTGGCTGGAGCTAAACAAAAAGATAAATACTTTTGATCTTTACAAAGAAGCTATGAAACATAAGATAAGCATCAGTCCGGGCAGGATGTTTACCCTGCAAGACAGATATCATCATTGTCTGCGCCTTTCGTACGGAATGCCATGGAATGAGAAAATAAATGAATCGCTGCAAAGGCTGGGGCAACTGGCAGGACCATTGAAGGAATAGCCATATCAGATTAGTATATCCTTCAGTCATCCTACGGTCATCTTACAGTCATCCTCCGTGAATGACCCTAGCTTACCGTTATTTATTCTTTGCATTGAAAGTAGGCATTTGCCATTTGAATTCGCCTACCCCATTGGGACTGCGGGAATAAGATATTTCAGAAGTCTGTTCGTCGTATTCAACTTTATCCCATATTTCGAGACCGGGAGTTACAAGGTATACTTTTTCGCCTGACGAAGTAAGCTTAAAGTTGGTATGTAAACCAGGTTGGAGGGTATCTTTATCAGCCCAGACAATCAAAAATGATTTAGCAGCAATAGTTGTCCCTGCAGGAAACTTCCACATCTGAAGGTTGCTCCTGCTGTCGCTCAGGTAAAAGTCAGAAAGGTTAACCTCGCCCGATGAATTATTATAAAGCTCAATCCAATCGTCGTATTGATTATTCTGATCTTTTGCTGTATGTGTATTCACTGCCATAAGTTCGTTAATCACAACAGTTGAAACATCGTCTTCATCTTTGGTGCAGGAGAATATTACAAATACTACTAATGCTAAAAGGCTTAACTTCATATTAGTTTATAGTTAATTCTGTTATGCAAAACTAAACGTTAATTTAAGTTTTCTTTCATATTATTTTAACATATTTATCCATTGAAAGTTTATTTGGAGATTAGTACACAGAATTTATAAAAGAAACCAGATTATTGGTGTTTAGGTAAACAAACAGTCTAACTCCTAAACCTCTAATCCCTAATACCAATAAAATGAAACAAGTAATTAATACCGAAAGAATTCCAATCAAACTCTGGTTGGAAGATATTGAACCGGGAGCTTTGGAGCAGGCCCGTAACATGGCAAACCTGCCATTTGCTTTCCGGCATGTGGCCTTAATGCCCGACTCGCACGAGGGTTACGGAATGCCTATTGGAGGAGTGCTGGCAACCAAAGGTGCAATTATCCCCAATGCCGTGGGAGTGGATATAGGATGTGGTATGTGTGCCCTGAAAACCAATCTGACCGAAATGCCTGTTGAAAAGCTCAAAAATATTATGAGTGGTATCCGGAAAGTTGTACCGTTGGGATTCCATCACCACAAACAGAAACAGGATATTAACCTGATGCCCTCTACACTCGAAATGTTTAAGAATGGAATAGTTGAAAAAGAATTTGAAAATGCCCGTACCCAGATAGGAACATTAGGTGGAGGAAATCACTTCATTGAAATTCAGAAAGGATCGGATACTCACATTTGGATCATGATTCATTCAGGTAGCAGGAACATTGGGTTAAAGGTTGCTGAGTTTTACAACAAAAAAGCTCAAAAGCTGAATGAACAATGGCATGCATCGGTTGAAAAATCGAAAAACCTGGCTTTTTTGCCCATTGATACCCAGGAAGCACAAGACTACATCGCCGAAATGAACTACTGTGTAAACTTTGCCTTTGCCAACCGCAAGCTGATGATGGACAACATTAAAGAAATTTTTGATGATGTGCTGCCCGGAAATTTTGCAGAGCTCGATTTTGTAAATATTGCCCACAACTATGCCCGCTGGGAGCACCATTACAATACCAATGTTCTGGTTCACCGTAAAGGAGCTACCAGCGCCCGTGAGGGAGAAACCGGGATTATCCCCGGATCGCAGGGCTCCAAAAGCTACATTGTGCAAGGGAAAGGCAACCACGAGAGTTTCCAGAGCTGCTCACACGGCGCAGGACGCACGTTAGGGCGCAAACAGGCTCAACGCGTGCTCGATCTCGACGACGAAATTGCCAAAATGAACGCAATGGGAATTCTGCACGCCATCCGTGGCAAAAACGACCTCGACGAGGCGCCGGGAGCATACAAGGATATCGATGTGGTAATGCTCAACCAGAACGACCTGGTGGACATTCTGGTTGAGCTGAAACCGCTGGCTGTGGTAAAAGGATAACACATTGAGATACGGCCGCAAAATGCAATTGATCAATACTTGTTGCAAAACATACAGAATGAAAACAATTATTCATCTACATGACAGGTTTTTGGCAACCAACTTTGTTTACTTTTTCATGACATAGAGTTTGAAATATTTTTGAAAAATTAAGACAAGTAGCTATGAATAAAGAAAATCAAAAAAAAATATCGAAAGAATGGCATGAAGCCTTTGGAACTGATGAATTAAAGGATAACTATGACAAGTATCTTCACGAGCATTTTACGGCTGACTTTTTTAACGGACACCAGGTGAACAAGGCTGAATATATAAAACAGGACCAACAATTCGCTAAATCACTAAATCCGAATAAAATAACAGTTATTGAACAAGTTGCAGAAGAGAATAAAGTAGTATCAGTAATGACTTGGAAAGCTGTACAGGTAGCCGATTTGCCTGACATGGCAGCGACCAACAAAGCATTTGAAGTAAAGGGTATTGCAATTGACTATTTTAAAGACGGGAAAATTATTAAACATTTTCCATTATTTGACCAACTTGAAATGCTGAAACAATTAGGAGAATACAAGAGATAAAATTACATGAGGACAGGTCTTTGTGCCTATAGGTTGATTTTACTAACCAAGATCCTCAATAAATTGTCACACTTGTATATTATTAAGTTAAAAGAAAACCAAAGATTGCACTAAAGCCAGGCAGGTCGCCTTGACCAGCTTCTGCAAATTATGTACTATTGCTATAATTACAATATGTACTATCCAGCCGAAGTTCAAATTGCATTTTTTACTTATCTTTCTGCCAGTTGAGTAACTTACACTTCATTGAACCAAAAATAAAAAATTAGGGAACTAAAAGACAAATGGGTTCGATATTTATAAATCAATTAATAATTTGTGGCGGGATAGCAGTTTTATTTTCCAGCCGGAAACTAACTTCAATAAAAAACAACTCATTACAAAAATTTATTTATATTTATCTGCTTTTTCAGAAACAAAGCCGTGTGATTCAGATTGCTAACTGCTAACGGTAGGTTTCATTTGCCTTTTCTTAAAAGCTTCGCTTTTATAAACATTGAATTCTTTTACATAAATCGTTAGCAGAATTCTATATTTTTCAAGTCATAACCTATGGAATCGCTAAAAGATCCTCCAACTGAACTGCGATATCAAAACAAGTATTATTTGATATATCTTGTTCTTATGCTTCTGAACTTATATGGTCTGTCGCTGAGAGCCCAGTCTCCTCTAAAGCTTAGGTCGACCCTAAGTGCAGGAAGCTCTAATGAAAAAACTTCTTCTGCCACAAAATCATTCCCCATTCAGCAAAGTATTGGACAATCGGGTGTAATTGGAACATACACCGCAAAGGGATATATTTTACGACAAGGATTTATACAACCGGTCTACAAAAAGGGGACTATTGAAGCAGAAACTCTCGCTGTAAAAGTAGCACCCAACCCATTTTCAGATGCCATATTGATACGGACGGATGTGGAATTAACCGAAAAAATCAACGTCGCCATATTTGATCTTCTAGGTAAACCGGTTTATACAAAACAGCATTATGCTTCACCAGAGTTAAGCATCGATCTAAGTTCACTGTCGAGAGGGCTCTATTTCCTGAAACTAACTTCTGCAAAAAAAGCTTTCACAACAAAACTGATTAAAAATTGAATCCTATTATTTTAACCCTAAATACAAAACCTTAAAATGAAAAAGCTACTCGGCTGTTTTCTTCTTACGTTATGGTACTTTACGGCAAATAGCCAGATTATTTACTTCGAAACCGGAAAGCTCTTCAGTACCATACGGTATAAAGATTCCAACGGCGTAAAACTTGATAACCTGAAGGGCACAAGTGAGAATTCACTGGCATTAGGATACAAGCACCCTGTTGGCAGTTCCAAATTCAATTACCTGGCAGGAATCTCATACAACAGATACGGAGCTAAAGGAAGCAACCCTGTATTAGGTAATTACTACGAATGGGATGTTAAATATGCCGGGATTAACCTGGGTTTGGAATATGAATTCTTCAAACCCAAACTTATTAATAACAACCAGAATGGGTTATCGCTCTGTATCAGAACCACTCTTTCGCCGGAATTTCTCCTTGATGGTTACCAGAACCTGAACGACAGGCTATATGACCTGAACGGAGCGGAAGATTTTGACAAGCCCCTTTACTTTGTTCGGGGAGGGGTTGTGTTAAGCTATTTCATTTCCAAGTCCTTCATCATTTATGGATCGTACATGGGAGGCACCAATATTTTAATTGGCGATTATAAAGGGCAGGAACAATTACATTTCAATTCAAACAACTTTAGCATTGGGGTGGCAATTAACCTGAAAAGTGTGCTGTAAGTACAGAATTCTATCCAAACTCAGAACGTCAAAATATAACACATGAAAAAATTAATATTCATAGCTTTCTTCACTTTCCTTGTAACCACATTATTTGGCCAGATTCAGGGGTTGAGTTACCAGGCGGTGGTAATTGATCAGAATTCGCAGGAATTGCCAGGCATAGACGCCTCAGGAGTAATACTTCCGAACAAAGCCATAAAGGTTCGTTTTACAATACTCGATGCAGCGGGAACTGTGGATTACCAGGAAGAACACGAAACCACCACAGATGCTTTTGGCATTATCAACCTAACCATCGGACAAGGAAAAGTTAGCCCATCAAGTCCCAAAACCTTTAAAGAAATAGATTGGGATGGGAATCCAAAAAACCTGAAAGTAGATATCAGCGTCAGTCAGACTGATGTTTTTTATACCGATTTCAGCAATCAGGAGCTGACGTTTATACCCTACGCGTATCATAAGAATATAACGGCAACTGGCACTTTAAAAGTTGATGGAAAATCGACCCTTCAGGATTTATCAGTGAATGCAACCACCAACCTTAACGGAAGTCTGGATGTTAACAACGGAAGCCCGACAAGCCTTTCAGGAGCGCTGCAGGTAAAAAAGGGTACTGTTTTAGGGGATACTTTAACCGTAAACTCAGCAAGCAACCTTAACGGAATGGTAGTTGTTACCGCCAGCATAAGTGGCAATGACGATCAATCAGCAAGCTATCCCTTATATGTGAAAGGCAGTAACCAGGGAATTGCCATTAAAGTGAACGGATCGCGCAACAACTCAAACAACTTCGTAACTTTTTGGGACGACGAAGGAATCCAGGGAAGAATTGAAGGACAGTCGACTGCCGATATCACTAACGGATTCGATATGTACTATGAAAATGTTAAACTGGTGACTGAGCTTGCTATGGCAAGTGCAGAACTTGTTGCAGCTTCAACCTCCTCCACGCCGTGCGTTGGTCTTGGAGCATGCGTAACCGCACCATCAGCATCCGAAATTGCATTTGGCGTGGCTCAGGTAGCCATTGCCACGGCCAATATTGCCTACTATAATGCCGAAGTATTTGGCAATGCTGGTGTGGCTTATGAGTCAAAAGGTGCCGACTATGCCGAATATCTTCCCAAAGCCAATCCGGCAGAAAAATTCAACCCCGGTGATATTGTAGGAATAAAAAATGGCAAAGTATCCCGCTCGGTAAAAGATGCAGATAAAATTATGATTGTATCGCGGAAGCCTATTGTGGTTGGCAACATTCCTGACACCGGGAAAGAAGAAGCCTATGTAAAAATTGCGTTTATCGGTCAGGTTGAAACCAAGGTGCTCGGGAAAGTAAATCCCGGTGATTACATTATTCCCAGCGGTAAAAACGACGGAGCCGGAATTGCGGTGTCGCCCGAGAATCTCAACACGGAAGATTATTTCAAAATCGCAGGCATAGCCTGGGGAAGCTCACAAAAGGATTATTACAGTTATGTGAATACGGCTGTAGGCATTAACACCACCGACATAGCAAGGATCAGCGGTAAACAGGAAAAACGCATTCGGGAGCAGGAAGACGAGATTCAATCGCTTAAAGCGCAACTGGATAAAATGAATGCCGTCCTTTCTCAGTTGGTGCCGCAATATAAAGAACAGATGAATTCGGGTTCAGAGTCCAGGGAAACGGCCTCAGTGGTAGTCAAAACCAAAGCAGTGGAAGATGTTGCACCAATAAACAGCGAGGATGAGCCAACCATTTTTTATTATAAAATATCAAAGGATCAAATTGATGAAGGGTTAAAGAAAGCCAAAGAAATCCTGGAGAAGAGGGGAACACTTCATAATTATCCTGTTTTTCAAAAGCTGGACAGTGATATGGTTTTCCGAACAAACTATGTAAACGAACTTTTAAAAACCATCAATAACAAGGTGGAAGAAAACTATAACCGTGACATGAAAGCAGGTAAGAAAGTAGTCCGTAACTTTTAATTCAAAACTGTATGAAGAAATTACTTATATATACCGGACTAACAGCATTGCTGATTTATTCGGTATTCTCCTGTAAAAAAGAAGAAAAAACTTTACCACCCAAAGTGCTGACATCCTCAGTGGATAACATACTCAATACCTCCGCCCGCGTGGGAGGAAAAGTATCGGAAGATGGCGGCAGTGAAATTACCGAACGGGGTTATTACTGGGATACGATAACGAATCCAGAGACCAAAGGGTTGAAAGTACAGATGGGAACAGGTGTTGGAGTTTTCTACGACACTTTAAAAGGATTGAAATCAGGAAAAAAATATTTTGTAAAAGCATTTGCAAAAAACAATGTAGGAACAGCTTACGGGGAAAAAACATTTTTTACCACCCAGATTCACCTGCCAACGGTAACAACTTCGCAGGTAACACAGCGCACCTCCAGTTCGGCAACAGTAGGCGGTACAGTTATCGACGACGGCGGCTTTGAAGTTACTGCGAGAGGTGTTTACTGGGGAGTTCATCCCAATCCGGCAATCACAGGCATTAAAGTTGAAATTGATAAAGGGAAAGGCGCTTTTTCAACTAACCTTACTGAACTCGCCCGAACATCAGAATATTATTATGTTGCATTCGCTACCAACATCAAAGGGACTTCCTATGGCGACGAGATAAACTTCAGGACAGAACCGGTGGCACCCATTCTGAAAACTATTCCCGCAAAAGATATTACAACACACACGGCCCTGGTGGGAGGTGAAATAACTTCTAACGGAGGAGCTACCGTAACCGAACGCGGGATATACTGGGGAGCCAATCCAAACACCATTACAACCGGAACCAAACTGGTTATCGGACCTGATGGAACATTTGCTTCAACCCTGTCAAATCTCACACCGGGTTCAACCTATTACTACACAGTTTACGCAGTAAACAGCATTGGCACCTCTTACGGTACCGAAATGAAGTTCACCCTTCTGGGAAAGAATCCTTCTGCCAAAACACTCGCAGTAACAAATCTCAGCCGCGAAACCGCTATTTTGAACGGGGTGGTGAGCGCCAACAGTTTAAACACAACGGTGAGGTTCGAATACGGCTTAACAACCGCTTACGGATCGGTAATTAATTACAATACCCCGGTTACACAGGATAACGACACCATTCGGGTAAACATTACGGGTTTGACATCGAATACCATTTACCACTACCGGATTATAGCCGAAAATGAACTTGGAACAGTTTATGGCAGAGACACGTCCTTCCGTACAGTGCTTACCGGAAAAACAGGAACAGTTACCGACAGAGACGGCAACACCTATAACACGCTCGGAATAGGATATCAGGAGTGGACAACAACAAACCTCCGAACCACAAAGTACAGCGATGGAACACCCATCCCCAGGGTAATGGCTGATACAAGCTGGGCTAAGTTGATTACACCTGCCTATTGCTGGTATAATAAGGATTCGGCAAATCATGCCACACCATATGGCGCACTTTATAACTGGTATGTGGTTGAAACAGGCAAACTTTGTCCCACTGGCTGGAAAGTTCCCTCCAAGGAAGACTTTGAAAAACTGATCAATTTTATAGGTGATGCCAGTATAGCAGGAAAGATTTTAAAAGAAACCGGGTCAACCCATTGGAATACTTCAGGGTTAAACGGGAGTGATGATTATGGTTTTAAAGCCCTGCCCGGAGGATCGCGACTGGATGACGGTTCGTTTGATTACAAAGGTGTAGAAGGAAATTTCTGGAACTCGAACAATTACAGCACCCGGACGGCTTCCTATTTACAGTTGCTATACAACTACAACATGGCGCTACAGGGGTATATCTATAAGAAATATGGCTTGTCGGTACGGTGTATAAAAGAATGATTTTTAAATAATCTGCTGATTACTCTTTTTTGGTAATCAGCAGATTAGCATTAGTGGTTTATTATTTTCCCCATGCAAAGCCCAGACGAAAGCCGAGTGTGGAATAAACGGACGTAGAACCCCAGGAAGTGAAATTATAATAATTTGGAAATTGACTCTTATAACTAAAAATAGCAAAAACATCAAGATAAGCCCAATTGCTTAACCTGCTCTGATAACCCATATTTATATTAGGATAAGCCCAGTTGTAAAAATATATTTTATAATTGCTGTTTTTTTCATCAGTATATTTAATTAGATCGGGAATACCTACACTTAGATAATATCCACTCATATTATTCCCTGAAAGACCTTTTGCTATCCTTTTTTTTATGCCTGGATAATATCTGATCTCCATAGATAAATTGCCATTAATTCCTTCCTGCAAGATACCAGACCCCATTTGTGTTTTTGTAAAAATCTGCATTGAAAAAGCCTTGGATAATTTTCGCTCAAATGCAAGTTCGAGACTGAATTCTTCCATACTATTCCGTATATTGAAAAAGGGGGAAACCTTTAAAAGCCATATTTCATTTTTGAGCTTAATGTCCAGATATTGGTATGTCTTGCGGTAATTATAATCTGAACTCTCTTTCTTTTCTTCGCAATAGCTTATACTATCAGTTTGGGAATACAAACTATTTGAAAGTAATGCAAACGACATAATTATGTGAATCCTTATTAAATATGTTAGATATTTCATAATTCTTAATTTTAAATTAAAGAGCCAATCCAATCTGAAAACCAAGCCCACTATAGTAATAGTTCCAGTACAGGTTATATCCCGACTTCAGAAACACATCAAAAAAGGCCCATTTATTTATTCGTTTTTGTAAACCTAAAGAAATTGAAGGGCTGGGTAGCTCAAATAAATGAGGGAATTCGATATAACTGTAATTAGGGTTTCTCAAATAAATATTAAAAAAATCATTGAATCCAGCTTCCATATATAACCCGTTTAAATTATTCCCAGAAATTCGTTCCTTTATTTTTCGATTCATCAGATAATAATACCTGAAATTAAAACTGGTCGTATTGGTAAATCCATTTATTACACCAAACCTTGTTGAATTATAATAATTCAGCTTATTTATAAGAGAGAACGAGATTACCCGGCTTAACTTAACTTCGTAGGAAAGAGAGAAATCCAGTTGAACAAAATCTCTTGACAACCAATATTGTGGAGATATCTTGAACATGCTTATTTCATCATTCAAATTAATATCAAGATACTGAAGCGTTCTTTTGGAACGGTTATCGATACTATCTGAGTTTTGTGCCTGTGATTTACCAAACACCAGAGAAAGTAGCACTACCAAAAACAGATTGATATATTTTTTAGCGGTCATAAGCTTTTTATGCTAATTGTATTGTAACTAGTACTAACATTGATCATTATTTTGCCTGAACCAAAGTTCAGGGTAGAGATTCCTGACTTTTGAACCAGATTTTTTCTAAGCTCGGGAGGTGCAATTATCTTTTCTTTCTGGGCCATGAGGCGGAAGGTAAAATCGCCGATATCTTTAACCCCGACATTTACTTTCGTCATCTCGCCTCTCACCATGATGGAAGCATTCACATCCGAAAGGTTGATCTCGCCAAATTTCCCTGTAATGTCAAGCATATTGTTTACCCCGCGGAGGCGGATTACGGCATTCTGCGATTCGATAGTTATCGGACCATTAAGCACATCTCCGGTAATATCCGAAAAGGTTGAATGAACCTGAATATTCCCATCCACACTTTTCAGGTACAACTGCCCAAAATTTAACGAAACAGTCTGGGTTGCCTTAACCCCCGAAAGGGTAACATCGCCATAGATATTGGAAATAGTCAGAGTAACGCCATCGGGGACTTCAATTTCGTATCGGGCGCTCAGGTTACTAGAAATCTCTTTAAAGCCACTCTTCGAATTAAAACTATTTGAGAGAAAAAGGGAATTACCCTGGTTTTCCATCTTGTAATCGCAACATTTGAGATCTTCTTCGGCGACTTTGAGGGAAGGATTTTTCGAAATAAGTGAAAGCTTCACCTTAATCATATTATTCGCCGATTTACCAATAAGGATATTGGCTTTTTCGCCTTTGATGGTGAGCCCCGTAACATCGGTCTGGCTTATGGCTTTTGTAACCGTGCGTGTCACCACCTGTATTTTATCCTGGGCTGCTATTGAGCAATGAAATGCCCCCGCAACAAACAGCAGGAATAAAATCTTTTTAATAAATGGTATCATGATGTAAGTTTTTTAATCAGATCTTTAATTAATTCAGCTTTGTAATTCTCAAGATTAATGCGGGTTTTTACGAGAGACTCGGAACTGCCCAGGGTTTTTATTACCTCATCGAGCTTTTTGATTTCGTGGTTAACCTCGTCAAGCTTTTGCTTCTTCACTGAGAAATCGGGTTCACTGCATACATAAGTATTATTCCTGCACTGATTGTCAATAAACTCCGTAACCTGAACCAGCGAACTATCAGTTGGGATTGCAAACTCAGGGTTAAATTCTGAGGCTTCAGTGGAGTAACTTAACCTCCTTTGGGAAAAAGTTTGAAAAATAAACCAGCTCCCAATAAGAAATAGAATTGCGGCTGCCACCTTCCAGATTAGTGTTAAAGAGAATTTGACCTTTCTTTTAAGATGGTCCTCCAGTTTTTCCCAAATCTCATCCGGAGCTTCATAAACAGGTAAGTTATTTTTAAGCTCTTCGAGTTTATCCCTGAAATCGAGATACTTTTCTACTGATGTCCAGCTTTCTGGTTTTGCAGAAATCTTTGGCAATTGTCCGGCGACTTTTTTCAGTTTATCGTCAAATACCTTTTTCATCCCCTTAACTCTTTAAGTTTTCGCCTCAGTAACATTTTTGAATAATGAAGCTGCGATTTGGACGTCCCTGTGCTGATATTCAGCATTGACGCAATTTCGCGATGTTTGAAACCTTCAACTTCTGTCAGCAAAAAAACTGCCCGCGCAGAGTCGGGTAACGATTGAATGGCTTTATCGAGGTCATCGGCAGTGAAATCCATGTTCCAGCCATCATTAGGTAGTTGCTCTGCATCCGTTAAATCCTGAAAATCGTTCTGAAACTTCAGCTTTCGGAGCGCTTTGCGTACAAGAATTACTTTTATCCAGGCGCCCAATGTAGATTCGAACCTGAATCCGGAAAGGTTCTCAAAAACATCGATAAAAGTTTCCTGAAGCACATCGCTGGCATCGTGTTCATTTCCCAGCATACGAAAAGCGGTGGTATACATGGCGTCCTTGTAACTGTCGAACAGCTTCTTTTGTGCTATCCGGTTGTTTTCAAGGCAGCTTTTAACCAGCTCTTTATCGGTGTGCTTATGGAAAGAGATCAGCTTCATTTCGTATTAAAGAGTATGGGATAGGGGAAATGGTTGGAAAGGTGGTGAAAATTATTTTAAAGTTTAACCAACTATGGCACTAACTATTAAACCGAGAATAAAACAGTAAGATAAATGAAGCCATACAAGCAAAACCTTATACTCTCTTATTAAATATGAACGCTCACTCTTCTTGATTTCTCGCCAACCTTTGTAATAATCAAACTTAATGTTGTAAGTGTTGTAAAACTTAAAAGCTCTATAAATGAAAATGAAATTTGCTACAGCCCCAAGAAAGAGGAAAATTGAAGGAAGCATTAAAATCGATTTAATGATACAAAAAAAGTTAGCTGCGATAAATCTTTGTTAAGAAAGGTTGTGAATATGGACGAAGGACCTGTCATATCGCAAATAATTAAAGATTAAAGCTAAAATAAGAAAATGTTTCGCTAAACAAAAGATAGGCAATCAGTGAAACAACCTTTTTCGTAAAGTTAACGTATCCTATTAAGTTACAAAACCGTTCGACCGGATACTAACCCAAAAACCGTCTTTATGAAAAAACATTTATTACTTATTGCCACTGCCCTGATAGTGATTTTTTCGGCATGCTCCAAAAAGAAGCTTAAAACAAACATTTATTCGGAAGAGATTGCCCGCATTGTAAGTGAGGTTACCAATGGTAAAATAAACAGCGAGGATAAAATTTTTGTAAGATTTGTAAAAGAAGAAACCACTACCGACCAGCTCAACCAAGTTCTCAAGGATGAAGTTTTTAAATTCTCACCCTCCATTAAAGGGAAAACCTACTGGAAGGATTTGCATACGCTAGTTTTTGAGCCTGAAAAACCGCTGCCGTTTCGCAAAGTCTACGATGGAGAACTGGATCTTGCAAAAATTAACCCGGAATACAATAAGAACAAGACAACCAAACTAATTTTTGGTTTTGAAGTGTTGGGACGTGAGCTTGCACTATGCGATGCCGAACTTTTCCTGAAAGACAGAAACGATCCTAAATTTCTCCAATATAAAGGCAAAGTGGTGTTTACAGTTAAAACATCGCTCGATCTTGTAAAAGAGTCGGTAAAGCTTAAATCGGGCTCTAAAAATTATGAACTGACGTGGGACAACCAAACCGACGGACTTACATTTACTTTTGTTAGCGAAGATATCATAAGAGACGAAGGAACTCAGGACTTCAAATTAACCATCAGCAAGGGCAAACTGGATTTGCCTGAAGAATTCGAAAAGCAGTTCCAGGTCACTCCCATAACCGAGATGAAAGTTGTTAGCATCACAAAAATTGAAGATGGCCGTCAACCGAAGATCCGCCTGGAATTTTCTGACGAGTTCGATCCCGAACAAAATCTCCAGGGAATGATTAGTATTAAACCAAAAACAGACTTCAAAATTCAAAAGCTGGGCACTTCGCTAATTCTCGACGGCGATTTCCGTTTTGGCAATGAATACACCGTGGTTGTAGAAAATGGCATAAGAAGTCGCTGGGGAACAAAAACAAAGGAACAGCAAGCCTCAACACTCAGGTTCTCCGATATCAAGCCCCAGGTGGAATTTGCGTCGGGTGGTATTATTCTGCCATCGGGGAACAATTTCAAACTTCAGTTTTACACGGCTAATTTAAAAAGGGTCCACATCGAAATTAAAAAAGTATTCGACAATAGTCTGTATTCCTTCATCGAAGAAGAGCAGGTAAGCAGTAACCGCGACCGCAAAGCGCCATTCAACAATGCTTACATTAACCGGGTTGGAGTGATTGTCCATAATGAAACATTCGAAATTGGCGATACCAAAAACTCCTGGCTGCTCAGCGAAATGGACTTAACAGAAGTGGTAAAGAAACACGATAAATCGTTACTTCTTATCCGCCTGAATTTTAATCCACGCGATGTGCTGGTGGATCCAGGGACCAGTTCCGATGATTATATAGGAGAAAACGGACAGGTTTTTAAACCGCTGTTTTTCTCCGACATTGGCTTAACCGTAAAACAAACAGGGTCGGAGCTCGTGGTTTATGCCACAGATCTTTCGAAGTGTACGCCCATGAGCGGTGTAAATGTAGAGCTGCGTTCCTCGTACGAGGACGGCACCCGGGAATCGGGTGAAACAAATAGCGACGGCATTGTACGGTTCTCTGCCGATTATATTTACAATGCATACATCCAGGCCGAGAAAGATGGCGACAGAAGTATTGTGAAATTTAACGAAATGCAATGGAATATATCCGGTTTTGACATTTCGGGGACCAATGCCGACGAGCAACCCATAAAAGCATTTATTTACACTGAACGTGGCGTATATCGCCCCGGCGACGATATCAACATTGCAGCAATAATAAGAAATGCGGAAGAAGAGTTTCCTGATGATCATCCCGTAACGCTTGAAATGTACAATCCGCAAGGAAAAAAAGTTTATACCGTTACTTCCAAAAAGAATAAAAAAGGATTTTTCCACTTCCCGGTAAAAACCCGCGAAGCAGACCCAACCGGAAGCTGGAGGGCAACCCTAATGATTGGCGACTCTGAGTTTGAAAAGGAAATAAAAATTGAAACGGTTGTTCCTTACCGGTTAAAGGTTAACATAGAGACTGCCGGAAACCAGATTAACTGGACGGCAAACAAACTTATTTTCGATATCAAAAGCTCGTACCTGTTTGGTAATCCGGCAGCAAATCTGCCTGTAACTGCCGATCTGGAGATCACAGGAACCGAAAAGCAATTCGCCGGATACGATAATTACTCGTTTTCAAATCCGTCGCTCGATTTCAAAGACATCCAAAAATCAATATTCGAAGGTACCCTCGATAACAATGGTATTCGCCATATTGAATGGGAAATGCCTCAGTTTACCAATGTTCCGTCGTCGTTAACATTCAAGGTAACTGCCAAAGTGCTTGAAAAAGGTGGCCGCCCAAACATCAACTGGATAACCATACCCTACCAGCCGTATTCAAACTACGTTGGACTACAAGCTCCAAGATATAACTATGTTGCTACCGGCAGCGATTCCGATATCCCTTTTGTTGTTTTAAACAACGACGGCAAACCTGTTGCCGGAAAAACGATCAAGTACAGGATCTACCGCAACGACTCTTACTGGTGGTGGCATTACGATTCGAAACGCAATCTCCGTTTCAAGACCGATAACAACACCGTCCTGGTGAAGGAAGGAATCGTTGTATCGAAAGAAAATCAAAACTATATCAAATTTTTGCCGGTTGAGAAAGGTCAATATCTGGTAGAAGCAACTGACGAAAGCGGAACACGACATTCTGCAGGTGTGTTTATCGATGCTTATCCTTACGGAGGAAATGCAGGTGGTGATAAAAACGAAGGTACACTGTCGCTTTACGCCGATAAAAAGAAATATTATGTGGGCGATGAAGCAAATATTCAGTTTCCGGCACCCAAAGAAGGATTAATATTGGTTACCATTGAAAAGGGAAGCGAAATTCTGGAACAAAACTGGTATAAACCACAAAAGGAAGGCGAGTTCTCGCTTAAAATCCCAATAACTTCCGACATGGTTCCTAACGTGTATGTTTCGGTGTCGTTAATGCAACCGCACTCACAAACCAAAAACGACCGTCCCATCCGCATGTTCGGTATACTTCCGCTCAATGTGGAGGACAGGGATACCCGATTCGAATTCGACATAATCACCGCTTCCCAGTATAAACCCAAGGCGCCGTTTGAAATCACCGTTCAAACGAAAGATCAGGAAGAAGCACAGTTCACTGTTGCAGTTGTGGATGAGGGATTGCTGGCTCTTACCCAGTTCCGAACACCCGACCCATGGAAATATTTCTTTAAAAAGCAACGGCTGAATATAAATACCTATGACCTGTTTTCGGAGATAATTGCCGCGAACAAGGGCGATGTGTTCAAAACCTTTTCCATTGGTGGCGATGAGGACTACCGGGAGTCGCAGCTACAGCCCGAAAAGGGGAAGCGAAGGTTTGTACCGGTATCGCTTTTCAAGGGGCCTGTAACTACTGATGCCAGCGGAAAAGCAACTATTAAATTCAATATGCCCGAATATGTAGGGGCAGTTAGAGTTATGGTGGTAGGTGCCCGCGAAAACAGTTTTGCCACAGCCGAAAAAAATGTCGCCGTAAAATCGGATCTGATGATTCTGGGCAACCTGCCACGGGTTATTGGTCCGGCTGAAAAATTTACGGTTCCGGTAAATGTTTTTGCATTGAAAGACAACCTGGGAACCGTTAATGTTGAAATTAAAACCGAAGGTCCGCTGGTGGTTGAGGGTGAAAAATCTGTTCCATTAACATTCATGAAAGCAACCGACCAGGATGTATTTTTCAACCTGCAGACAAAAGCTGAAGCAGGCCAGGCTAAAGTTACCATTACTGCAAAATCGGCAACCTATACGTCGAGCTATACAGTCGACCTGATGGTTCGTCCGTCTTCTGCACGCGAATATTCATCGAAAGACCAGACAGTGTTGGCTGGTCAGAATATCACCATACCTGTTCCGGGTACCGGCATTAAAGGCACCAACAGAGCCACCATCACGGTCTCGGCATTTCCTGCAGTAAATTTTTCTCACAGGCTCAACTGGCTTATTCATTATCCTTACGGATGTATCGAGCAAACCACATCATCGGTATTCCCGCAGTTGTACATCAAAAAATTCATGCAATATCCTGAGGCATTTTCGAAGTCGATTGATGAAAATATCAATGCTGGTATCCAGCGACTGAGGAGGTTTCAGCAATTCTCGGGTGGATTCAGCTATTGGCCTTATGGCGAATCGGTTTCGGAATGGGGAACATTGTATGGAGGCCATTTTCTTGTGGAAGCTAAAAAACTCGGATATTTTGTGGAAGAAGACCTTTACGAGAACTGGTTGAATTATACTGCCGGACAGGCACGTAACAATTCGGGAGATCTTACAACCAGAGTCTATCGGGCTTATATTCTTGCTTTGGCCGGAAAACCTGAAACTTCGGAGATGAACCAGTTACGCGAAAGCAAACTGAGTGAGATGTACAATGTACAGAAATGGATGCTGGCAGCAGCTTACCATCTTTCGGGCCAGACGGACAAAATAAACGACATTATCCGCAACACCTCCATGGACGTAAAGGATTACTCGGAATTTGCAGGCACCTATGGCTCCGGCCTCCGTGATAAAGCAATGATTCTGGATGCCCTGGTGGTTTTGAAACGTTACGATCAGGCCGATGCGCTTACCAGGGAAATTTCAAAATACATCTCATCCACCACCTGGTATTCAACCCAAACCATTGGCTATTCCTTGCTGGCTATGGGTCGATACATCACCGAGCTTACCAAAGACCAGAAGGACAACTCCATTGCGGGAACGGTTATTTTTGCCGATGGCACCCGTACCCCAATTTCAACGAACAAAACCTTCTCCCTTGATCTGAAAAAAGGCTTCGGACAAAATTTACAGGTGGAACTTGCAAACGAGTCCGGCGTGAAAAAAGCGTATGTTAACCTTTCGTGGAACGGTGTTCCGCTTAAAAGTACGCTTACCGATGAAAACAAGAATATAACCATGACGGTTAAATGGTACAACGATGAAGGTCAGTCGATTGACCCTTCGGATCTGAAACAGGGTACCACTTTCTGGGGCCATTTCCATCTGGAGAAAAACAGCGGCGTTCCTGCTGTGGAGGAAATGGCTCTCACCCAGGTGTTGCCCTCGGGTTGGGAAATTGAGAACACCCGTCTGCTGAACGAATCGTTGCCAACATGGGCATCATCACTTCAACTGAATAAGGAAGAGTATCTCGACATACGCGACGACAGAATAATGTGGTTTTTCGACCTGCATAACCAGGCTGACTTTATTGTTAAGCTGAATGCTGTAACCGTGGGCGAGTTCGACCTTCCGGCAACAATTGCCGAAGCCATGTACAACGACAGCTATAAAGCAGTAAAAACAGGCAAAACAGTAAAGGTGACCAAATAGTGCACGGTGAGGAAAAAGCTTAAAATTTCGCTTTGGATTTCTTTGGGAGTGCTTGCCATTTATCTGGCAATACCATTCCCGAAGAATTTCATGAAAATTCAATACAGTAAGGTAATCCGCGACGAGCACGGCAAAAATCTGCGGGTATTTTTGAGCAACCAGGATCAGTGGTGTTTCCCAACCGAAGACAGCATTGTAATTCCTGATAAATTAAAAACTGCAGTTTTAACATTCGAAGACAATTACTTCCAATGGCACCCGGGAGTTAATCCGGTTTCGGTGTTAAAGGCAGCCAGGCTCAATTTGAAAAAAGGAAAAGTTGTAAGCGGGGCAAGCACCATTACCATGCAGGTAGCGCGGATAAGAGGAAGACACAGCCGTACCTGGGGCTATAAACTCATGGAAATGTTTCAGGCTTTAAAAATAGAGTTGCACTATTCCAAGAAATCAATTCTAAAACTTTACCTCGACCATGCGCCTTATGGCAGTAATATTATCGGGTACAGAGCCGCCTCAGCCCGATATTTCCGAAAAGCCCCCAACGAGCTGAGCTGGGCCGAGGCATCGTTGCTTGCTGTATTACCCAACGCACCATCGCTGGTGTCACCATTATCCAATCCCGAAATATTGAGAAAAAAGCGGAATGCATTATTAAAAAGGCTGCTGCAGAAAAAAGAAATAGACTCTACCACCTACCAACTTTCACTGGTCGAGAATATTCCACAAAAAGAATATCCGTTTGAAGTAGTAGCCGGGCATTTAACGCAGCGGTTAAAAAAGCAAAATTCCGGAGCCATTGTCACCACTACGCTCGATTACAAAATTCAGAAACACCTGGAATACCGTGTCAGTCAGTACTCGTTTACTCTCCGGCAACAGGGAATTAAAAATGCTGCAGTGCTGGTTGTCGAAACCCAAACCGGGAAAGTAAAAGCTTATGTGGGCTCGCAAAATTTCTTTGACAGGGAAGGTCTTGGCCAGGTGGACGGGGTGATGGCACGTCGCTCGTCGGGCTCCATTCTTAAACCCTTTCTGTATGCATTGTCCATGGACGAAGGTATCATTCTACCCCAAACTCAGGTTACCGATATACCCTCCTATTTCGATGCCTTTACCCCTAACAATGCCGACGAAAAATACAATGGCGTAATACCTTCGAAAGAAGCGCTGGTGCGGTCGCTGAACATTCCGGCAGTGCGACTGCTTAACACTTATGGCGTTAATAAATTCTATTCGTTCCTGACACATGCCGGAGTATCCACCCTTTTCCGCCAGCCCGACGACTATGGCTTACCTCTTATTCTGGGAGGAGCAGAAGTAACCGTTTGGGACATGGCAACCCTGTACAAAGGACTTGGCAGCAGAGGAAAGTTTTCGCCCATTCACTATTTGCTGAAAGATTCGGCGAGGTATAGAAACGAACACCGTGATCTGATCAGCTCAGGAGCATGCTTTCTCACCCTCGAAATGCTCAAAGAGCTGAAACGACCAGGATCAGAGTACTACTGGGAACAATACCAGAACCAGAAACCACTCGCCTGGAAAACAGGAACAAGCTACGGACATAAGGATGCGTGGGCTGTGGGAGTATCGCCGCAATGGACAATCGCGGTGTGGGTGGGCAATTTCGATGCCGAATCGAACCTGAACCTCTCCGGTGCTGCCAGTGCAGGGCCGCTGCTCTTCGGCATTTTTAACTATCTGCCCAAAGATCCAAAACTGAAATGGTTCGAAAATATCGAAATGGATTTCAGAGAAGTTGAGATTTGCCAGGAAACAGGCTTTTTGGCTGGTTCCAACTGCCCGAACAAAACGAGGGTAAATGCCCCGGTTTACATGCTCCCGCTACGCCTGTGCCCTTACCATGAACAAGTTTTTGTGGATGACCAGGAAAAATATTCCGTTTGCTCTTTCTGCTGGGGCAATGGGCACCATGAAAAAAAAGTGCTGATTTATCCGGCAGACATTGCCTATTATCTGAAACAAAGAGGACAGCCGGTAAATAACATACCCGATCATAACCCAGCCTGCGAAAAAATTGCCGGAACCGATCCGCTGAAAATACTTTATCCTATTGATTCAGCACGAATTTGGATTCCACGCGATTTCGACGGAAATTACCAGAAGGTAATTGCCAAGCTTGCCCACCATCACCCCGATAAGAAAGTATTTTGGTATCTCGATGGCAATTTCCTGGGAACCTCGTCAGGAAATCATAACAAAGCCATTGAAATAAAAACAGGATGGCACCAGCTTTCCGTAACCGACGAGGATGGCCATTCATCCAGAATACGATTCTATGGCAGGGAGAAAATTTGAGAAAAGAGGCGATAGCGATTAGTCCATTATGGCTATGTTCCACATGTTTTTTAAGGCTGAAGGCCTTGGATAATAAAGCCCAGGGCAAAGCGAAGCGGCACCCTGGGTTAAGCAACAGAATTAATTTTTGGCGGCGTGAAACCACCTCAAAAAAAGCTTTATGCTTAACATCGCCGCAATTGTGATTCTATTAATGTCCATGTATAGTTCGATTTATCCATAACAATACCAACCATCAGCTTTCCAACTTGTTTAATGATTATACTGTCCGCAGTCCTCTCCCGATAGCTATCGGGACCACTGACGACAGCAAACAGCCTCCTCAAAACATATTGGCTGTGGGCCGTGGACCGATGTCTGTCGACTAAAAAAATAAGATATGCAGCAAACACTCTTTAATATCACCCAGGGCATCAACATACTGCCATACGACGGAGAGGCGTTGTTTTACCCGGGCTTCCTTACGGAAACAGAGAGCAGCTTCTACATGAAACAACTTTTACAGGAATATCAATATAAACAACTTTTGATTCACATCTACGACAAAGACGTTCTTCAACCGCGTCTCACGGCTTTTTGCGGCGAACCTGGTGTTGGCCTGGAGTACTCGGAAGAAACGCTGAAAGTTCAGCCATGGAGCACAAACCTGCAAGTTTTGCGGGAACGTGTTGAGAAAGTAGTCGGGGTTAAATTCACCCACGCATTACTCAACCTCTACCGTGATGGGAAAGACAGTGTAAGCTGGCACCGTGACAAAGAGCGCAACTGGGGAGCCGAGCCCGTAATTGCTTCTTTGAGCATGGGCGCTGCCCGCACATTCCAGTTCAGAAATTACGAAGAAAAGTCAGTTACCAGAAGCGTTGAACTCACTCCGGGAAGTCTGCTGATTATGCAAGGCGCCACCCAACGCTGCTGGGAACATCAGATTGCCAAAACAAACAAGCGTATTGGGCCGCGGCTGAATATCACTTTCCGGAAGCTGAAACTGGAAAACTGATTCTTATTTCAGATATTCCATCATTTTACCGACAATAGCTTTCGCTCCTTCGGCAATATCAACGACTGTGGCATTGAGCATGTAACAGGGGGTCGAAAACAGCAGATTCTGCTCGTCGACAACCACCCGGCCATGGGTAGAGATGATGATATGCTTTGCCCCCAGACTTTCCAGAGCTTCGATTGTTGGCGTTTCGTCGCCAATGGTGATTTTTACATTGCCCAATGCCAATGCAAAAAGAACAGGTGAGATGCACAATGCCCCGACAGGCTTTTTAAGCTGGTGCATGGAAACAATGGCCTGTTGCACATCGGGATTAAGCTTCGCTTTTGCACCTTCAAACGCCCATGAAGAAAGATTTTTGGCAGCACCAAAGCCTCCGGGAAAAATGAGGGCATCAAACTTCGGGGCCGCAAAAGCCGATAATGGAAGAATTTTACCTCGCGAAATGCGTGCAGCTTCCACCATTACATTCCGTTGTTCTGGCATCTCTTTTCCGTTAATATGATTTACAACATGATGCTGCATCACATCGGGCGCAAATATCTGGTATGAGGCACCATGCAACGCAATGGCATACATTGTCATCACTGCTTCGTGAATTTCAGCTCCGTCGAATACTCCACATCCGGAGAGTACGATGGCAAAATTTTTCTGAGGGTTCATATTTAAATATTTAAGTTTCAAATTGAAGCAACAGGCTAAAAAGATTGCCAAAGGGCAGCATGCAAATAAGAAGCAGGGAGAAGTATCGCATAGTTGTATAATTTAATCATGGTTGTCTGGTTAAAAGATTAAAACTGGTAGCCGCTAATCGGCTAAGAATTTATTTTTGTAGTCATCCGTTCTACAGACGCAACGCAGCTATGCAGCTTTTTTTTTAGTCGCAGAGCGACGACCTGTTTGTAGTAATTCTACGATATGCTTAAATTAAGCCCCACCGGGCGACCTGTTTGAATTGGCTGCTATTCATAATGTTTGTAAAAATTTTATTGTTTACCGGATAACAGTGTAATTTAATAGTAAATATAGTGAATGGTAGCAAATATTTGAGGAGGTTAATACTCGGAGGTAAATTACCCAGGTAATTTTTATACTTTTTAGAAATATTATCTAGGTAATAATATTTTCTTTCATTTGGGTCAAAGCTTCATTTTTTGTTATGGGTGATGCAAAATCCAGGTATTCCAGGAAAGATAGCCGATTAATCTGAAAAATCCTTGCACGTCCAACAACTGTCCGGAAGGATTTCATTATATGAAATTAACAAAGTGACATACAGCGCAATACACCCATTTGAATATTACTATACATATATCTGCACTTCATAAGTGCAATCTAGAGTGATTTTTGCACTTATGAAGTGCAAAATGCTCATTCTGGATAAGCGTTATGCTTATATAATTAGCAATTTCGACACGGTTTATGATGCGGAATCGGGATGTAAATTTTGTTTAATTGACTTATTCAGGAACCGGTCTGTTGAATAGTAAAGAGGATGATTAAAGAGCGAATCAAGCCAATGCCTTGGATAATATTCCAGATTGCCGTTCTTGTCGTAAATAATTGAAATATTCATCGAATTTAGGATTCTTAATTAGGTTCTGCCCATTGGAAAAAGATGAGGATACAGGATTACGCTAAAAGAAGGAGGGTAAGTTTTTTCAAGGCATTTCGGTTTAAAGTCCAAACATAGAATACAAGGAGAATTTGCAATACATAATGTTTTCTGATTTCATCCGATTAATTATCCTGCACATAAACCTTTACCGCCGGCCGGTGTCCCTTAAGGGGATGTTCATCGTAGATGCTCGCACTCATCCATTTATAACTCACTTTTTCGGGAGTAAAATTAAAACTTATGTGAGGATCTTTCCTGGCCTCTTTCAGGCTTCTGCTTTCAATCCGGTTTCCTGCAACAGCAATATCTACAATAAATCCCGTTGATGGTATTTTATTACAATACTTTGAAACATCTATTCTCAGCCAGCCAGTTTTTGTGGGGTGAACAATAATATTTTCACCTATCAGATCCTCCCCGTAAGTTCTTAATGAAGTATCTGGTTTCAATATTCGTAAATTGATCACCAAATCTTTCCCTTTAATCTCAGAAATATTCACTGCTATTGAATTAATATTTGCGCTTCTGCCATAAGGGAAATAAACTCTAAACCAGCCAAAATTGTAACTAACCATAAGCGAATTAACAATAAAGCTATTCCTCTTGCTTCCAATATTTATTTCTTTAATAGGTTTATTAAAAACCACAACTGGACCTAATTGGACCACTTTAGGGATAATCCTGATTTCAGACATATTAGTTGGCATAGCAACTATGGTATCCCGGAATCCCACACTTGAAATTAATAATTGACGAGTCGAAAAGACAGAAGGAATATCCAATCTGAAATTACCCAAAGAATCGCTTAGCGTTCCTTTATCGGTTTTGTAAATCATCACATAGGCGAATGGAACACCCTGATTATAAGCCTCATCTACAATCTTACCTCTGATAACCAACTCTTGAGAAATAGCACTAACAATTAAATCATTTTGTGCCTGGATAACCGGGAATTTATAAACCAAAAAACAAAGTAAAATAGCAGAGTCAGGTTACGCATAAAGATAAACTCGTATTAATTTTGTTGAATTTTTTGGGTATAAAACAAGGTTAGAAAAATCCTTATGGGGTGCAAACTTATAGTTGGTGAATTGAACTGTAAAAGAAAGTAAATCGAAAAGACACAAAGGCATCAAGAAAATGATACTTTGTGCCTTCGTGTCTTTGTGTTCAAATTCAACTATATCTCATCCAGTTTTATCATTTTCAGGTTGGAAGTGAATTCCTTCAAATCCATTTCGTGCGCAGGTGTAAAAGTAACCTTAACAATTTGCCCCGGAAGAATGTCAAAATAATTATCGCTGAAGAAACCATCGCCACTTTCGAGACTCATGTATAGATTTTTGATAAGTTTTGGCGACGACAGGTTGAGAATAAATGTTCCGTTTTCTTCCTTTATTTCACTGATTACTGAAGTCTTTGGTAAACTAAGATCTTTAGGAGGCAGAAAATACAGAATATTGGAGCTCAAAACCTGATCACCTTCTTTTACTTCGGTGTACAGCAACGATGTTTTCAAAGCTGACGCAGGAACAATATTGGCAAGATCGTTGTTAAAAAACTCCTTACTGCTGTTTGGTTCAAGCGTCGCGGGGATGTTTTTTTCAAACAACACTTTTCCTGAAAAGTCAATTACTTTCAGAACCAGGTTGGTTTGCTTCTGCTCAAAAAGATCGTTCACAACATAAACGCTGATTCTGGAAGAGTCTTTGTTGGGCGATACCAACACATCCGAAAAAGCTTTTTTTGTGTAATACATCTGTGCTTTCCAGCGGCGGTAATAGTCGGTACTACTCCACGATGCTACCGGCCAGCAGTCATTAATCTGCCAGAACAGTGTTCCCATACAGTAAGGCTTTGCGCGACGGTGCGCTTCCATAGCGAATTTTATACCTTCGGCCTGCAATACTTGTCCCACGTAGAGGAATTTGCGGAAGTCGGTTGGAACTTTATAGTCGCGCTGCATATAGTTTTTAATGGTTCCGTTTCCGATAGAAGAACGCTGATGAGCTTTCATTACATCCGAGAAAATATCGTAATCGGAAGGAATGGTATAAGTTCTAACGGTATTGAATTCGGGGAACGACTGAAAGCCGTATTCACTCATAAACCGACCGATGTTGGTTTCGTATTCTTCAAAAGGCTTCTGGCCCCACCATACATCCCAGTAATGAACATCGCCGCTGTGCGCTTTCAGGTCGGAATGCTTTTTCCAGCCAGCTATAGGAGATGATGGCCAGTAGAATTTGTCGGGATCGTATTCTGCAACCACTTTTAACAAGATTGCATGGAAGATGGTATCGTAAGCATGCCAGATGGCTTTGCGCTGCTCTGCATTATATTGTTGTTTCCAGCCCCAGCCACCTTTTTCGTTGAACTCCTGCCAGGCCACATCAATTTCGTTGTTTCCGCACCATAGAGCAACAGACGGGTGATTACGCAACCTTTTCACATTGTCGATGGCTTCTAGACGTACATTCTCCAGGAAAGCATCGTCGCCGGGGTACATGCTGCATGCGAACATAAAATCCTGCCACACCAGAATACCATATTTGTCGCACAAATCGTAAAAAACATCATTTTCGTAAATACCACCGCCCCAAACGCGGAGCATGTTCATCTTCGTATCGTAAGCAGACTTAACAACTTTTTCATATTCAGCAGGTGATACACGCGGTAGGAAGTTATCGTTGGGAATATAATTGGCACCTTTCATAAATACAGGCTTGCCATTCAATTCCACATAAAAACTCTTACCCAGCGAATCGGGCTCCTGAACAATTTTAACGGTGCGTATTCCGATATTAGCTTCCTTGTTATCGATCACCACGTCATCAATTTTAAGGTTTCCGGTGAGACTATAGATAAAAGCCTCTCCTAATCCGTTGGTCCACCACAATTTGGGATTATTTACAGTAAGATTAACCTCACCTTTGCATAAACCAGGCTTCAGGCTTATAGAACCGGTTGCCCTGATGGAAGAATCGTTACTGCAAAAAACTTCGAGATCGGCGCTTCCGTTCGCGGATGACTGGACTTCGAAAACAGCTTTCAGAGTAGCTTTATTTGCTGCAACCGATTGCTGAATAATTTGCAAATTATTAATGCGTGCATTATTCCAGGCCTTAAGAGAAACGGGCCGCCAAATTCCCGAAGTAACAAATCGTGGTCCCCAGTCCCAACCATAGTGATATCCGGCTTTGCGGGTGAATACGCTTACTCTTTTGTCACCAAGACCGCCATTTTCGCTTTGATCGTTCGAAGCAGGCAGACCATAGCCGAATTTCTCCAGTTCTTTTAAGCCTATCTTAATGGGAGAGTGGAAATATATCTTCAGGATATTATCGCCTACCTTCAGAAAATTCTTGCAGTCCACATTCCATTCACGAAACATGTTATCGGATTTCAGCACCAGCGAGTCGTTCATATAAACATCGGCGTAGGTGTCGAGACCCTTAAAGCAAAGTTCAATATTTTCGCGCTGCAGTATTGTACTGTCAACTTTGATAGTATTCTGATAAATCCAGTCTTTTTTGTCGATCCATTGCAGATTTTTCTCGTTTGTGCGATAAAACGGATCTTCTATCTTCTTATTCATCAAAAGATCGGTATGCACTGTTCCAGGAATTTGGGCAGGCAACCATTCTCCCGAATCGGCCTGCTTGAACTGCCATCCGGATGAAAGATCCATACTGGTGACAGGAGCGACTTCTTTCATCTTACTGCAGGAGATGATTGTGAGTCCGAGTAACAGCAATAAATAGTAGTGGTTCATCCGAACATAATTATTTTTTATAGGTCGGATGCCGCTAGCAAGTTGCTTTTGTTCATGTACGTTTAGTTTGCCTTGTTTGTGAGAATGCTGACGCTTAGTTGTGTTTTGGCAATAACATGCTCGGTTCATAAAGTAATTAAGGTTAAGTTTGACATTCATTTTCTTTTAAGAAAAAATTTTGTAGAAGGCTTAGGGATATAATTATCTTCGATAAACGACATAAAACCCAGCAAGGCACCCCAGTGATAAAAAGGATCGCTGTTGTTTACGTCGTCAGAATAGCCGGTAATAGCATTGTAATTTTCGTAAACCCCACCTTTTTCGAGCCAGTTTTGGAGCAACAGGTTATACGATTTTTTAATCAGATCTTTACGGGCATCAGGAAGGTTGTAATTAGATATTCCCACATAAACGAGGAAATTCATAGGAGCCCAGATGCGTCCTCTCCAGTAGTTCTGGTCGGTAAAAGCCGGATCGTTGCGCGAAATACTTGGAATTACCCATTCGCTGTAAAACTCTCCGGGGTTAAAGTAATGCTCTTTCATCATTCTTTCGGCCTGACTTTGGCTGGGAAGACCTGTTAGCAGCGGATAAAAATTTGTGGGAGACAGTCTGTTGCTGAATGTATTATTATCAGTCCGTTTATTGAGATAAATACCTTTTTCTTCACTCCAGAGATCTTTCAGGACCTTTGAATAAGTTTCGGCACGAGCTCTCAGTTCTTTGGCGTCTTCTTTTTTCCCAAGAAGTTCAGCAATTTCCGAAAGATTCTGACAATCCCAGATATACATTGAAGTGAGACCTACATCGGCAAGTTCCAGCACATGTTTACTCTTGTTAAAAGGAACATTGTCGTACATAGGCGAATTATCCAGTCCCGATTCGTACATGGCTGCCTGGAGATTATTTGATTCGAAAGCATACGATGGATCGTTCACCGGATTTGATCCCCAACTCAGGAATCCGTCGTTGTCGCGATTTTTAGGCCACCAGCGGTTCCAGGTAAGAAGTTCGTCGTAGGTTTCCTTTAGAAACCAATCTTCGCCAAAACGTTTATAAATTTCCTTCACAATAAAACTGCCCACAGGAGGCTGACTTCTGTCCAGAGAAACTTTACCGTATGATGCAGCAAAATTCGGAATAAAACCTCCTTCAGTAATCGACTTTGTTATTTCAACGGCATTTGCATAGGCAAGGTCTTTGTTGAAGAGTGAAAACATGTAGCTGACAAAATAAGTATCCCAATCGAACAATACATAACCACCCCAGGTTGAATTCCACGAACGGCTTACAGGGGTAATCACCCTTTTGTTCTGCGGATCGTAAATGGTGTTCCATCCCAAAACCGACGACATTGTGCGGTACACTTCCGAAAGGCCCTCGTACAGCATGGCTTCGCGCTCCATATTATTTCTTTTGGTTTCCACAAACGAGCGGATATCTTCCATACTCATCGGGTTGCCGGCATACAGACCTACTTCGCCCTCTAACGGGATAGCCAGGTATGGCGTATTTGTGGGAATATAATCCACTGTTTGTTTGTTAGGAGAGCCAATAATCATGGTTTTACTTCCGGCTTCTGCAATAATCTGATTACCCGAAAGTGATAATCTGCCCGGATAATTCCATAACATTCCGCTTTCTACTATGATATTGGGGACTTTTTGAGTTACCTTCATAGCAGTGATAAGGGCCACCCACTGGTCACCTTTTGCAGCGGTTTGGATCCTGAAAGTATTATTGCTCCATTCCACAAGTACTTCGGTATAACTTCCGTCAGCGGCGTGCCATCCGGGAGTAAGTTTCTCAGGTCTACCTTCACGTACGCGAAACGATTCTTTCAAATATGAATTTCCGTTAGCAGTATTGTTAAAGCAAATGTTTACGGCGATAGCCTCAGGCATAAGTACATGCGAAAACATACTTTCGGTATTCCAGGTATTCCAACCATTTGCCAATGAGCTTTGTAATGATTTATATTTTTCGCTGTAAGGAGTAACTTGAGCAAAAACGCGAACACTTGCAAGAAGAACAAGAATAGCTATAATTGAATGCTTCATTTATATTTTGGAAATATGAGTTGTATTACAAAGTAACAAAATAATATAAAGGCTCCAACAATAGGACTGTTAAAAAGATGGGAGCCTCAGCAAAAGTTTTTACGCATGGTTTAAAGACGATTAATATAACTATTCCTAAATTGTTGCGAAGGGAGGCAAATTACTTATAAAACACCATTGAAGCCATTTACTACTAAGAAGTATTACCCAATCAAAAAAGGTCTGAATGTGTACCGGTACGAACGAGGGTAATTTCATTATTAGTTACAGTAAACCAAATAATTAACCAGTCAGGTTCAATATGAGCTTCGTAATGATTTTTGTAATCTCCTTTAAGTAAATGAGTTTTGTATTTAGAAACAGGTAAAGTTCCCGTATCTTCAAGTATAATGAAAGCTTAGTGAAGTTTTTGGATGTCGTATCTTCTTTTTAGAACTCTTTATAATCTTTCTTGAATTGAGTTGAAAAACTCAGGATATACATATAGCTAGGAGTTCAATTTCTTAATTAAATCATCCACGTTCGCCGATTTGATCACCTTTCCGGCTTCAGCATCACGCATCGCCTTCAGAGTAGTTTTATTAGGAGTTTTGGCTTCCTCAAACCTAATAAAACTTTCCCCCTGAAACTTTTTCAGGAACTCTAAAAGACTCTTGCCTTTCGGGGTACGTTCGTTAATGGTTATAGTTGTCATAAAATCAAAATTTCAAGCAAATATACCAAAATCATTCCATCTAACCGCAGATTTTCCAGTTTTAGAAAGCTGTAAGTATGGCGCTATAAAGACGATTCCCTGATGATTAATTCATGTCTGATAACAATTGAGCGCGTAATTTGAGATCCCTGCTTTCTGCTCAGCCGGTCGATAAGGGTTTGAGCCGTTATTTGTCCCATTTCAAAACCTTTATAATCCACTGTGGTGAGATGTGGCTCTATTACACTGGAGATATAGTCGTTGTTAAAACCGGCAAAAGCAATATCATCGGGTATCCGGATATTACTTTTACGAAGGGCGATCATGCAGCTCACGGCACACGAGTCGTTTGCTACAAAAACAGCATCGGGTTTGAGATTCATATCAAGGATTTTAGCTGCCACCCCTGTTCCAGCATCACGACTTAAGTCGGTAACAAACAGGTTAGAAGGATTGAATTCAACACTGTGATCTCTTAGAGCCTGTAAAAAGCCATTGTAACGATCGCGGTAAACATTACGGGCAAGATTACCGGTAACATGCACCAGATTTGTGCAACCTTTCATTAACAGATGAGAGGTTACCTCTTGAGCTGCCTTATAGTTATCGATAACGATGGTGGGGCAATCCTCCAGGTCGGCCACCCGGTCGAAAAACAAAACAGGTGTCCCTTTTTTAATAAAAGGTCTGAAATGTTCGGGCGACTGGGTATTTGATGCCAAAGAAACCATCAACCCGTCTACCCGGTTGTTGAACAAGGTACGGGCATTCACCTTTTCCTTATCCTCCGATTCAAGCGACTGACTAATAATCAAATTATAACCTGCTTCGTTAACAACCTTTTCAATGCCGGCAATTACATCCGACATAAACATGCTGTTCAGCCTTGGAACTATCAACCCAAGAGTATTGGTGCGGTTGTTTCGTAAACTGCTTGCAAAGGTGTTCATCTGGTAGCCCATTTCGGCGGCGGTTTCCAGAATTTTCTTTTTGGTTTTCTCTGTAATGGCAGGATGATTTTTAAGCGCACGACTTACCGTAGCCGTGGAGACATTCAGCTTACGGGCAATATCGTAAATGGTAACTTCTCTGTTGTTTGCCATCTCTTTAAAAAAGATTGGTAAAGTAAACAGAAATTAAACAAATATGCAACTGGTTGCATAAAATTAGTCAATAGCTTTTGATCCATGGTCAATAGCTAATTCAGTTCGTACGCTCGGCGTAGTCACATTCGGCTGGAAGCTGGCAAAAGCAGACTTATTGAGACGCTAAGCTTAACAGAGTTTTTCCTTTGCATTTGGCTGTGGTCTGAAGTCCGTCGTCTGTGGACCTTTCTTTTCAATATTTCACACCCCTGAAAATTAATCTATGTAACCGGTTGCATAAATTAAATCAATTTTCTACTTTTGACCTTTGAATAAAAACTATAAGGGATGAAAACAGAAAGAGAATTTCTTTCTATCGATAACAAACTTATTCTTATAACGGGCGGAGGAACAGGTCTGGGGCTTGCCATGGCCAAAGCTTTTTTAAGCGTCGGTGCGAGGGTGATTATTACCGGAAGAAGGATGGATGTGTTGCTTAAGGCGGCTAAAGATCTTGGAGGAAATATTTTTACTGAATCTTTTGATATCACAAGGTTTAAAGCTATTCCAAACTGGATTAACTGCCTGGAACAAAAATACGGAGCTATTGATGTTCTGGTTAATAATGCAGGAATTCATATCAAAAAGGAAATTTTAGAGTATACCGATGAAGATTTCCATAATGTAATCCAAACCAACCAGGAAGCAGCGTTTATTCTATCGCGCGAGGTTGCCCGGGCAATGTCAGTGCGTAAGTCAGGAAATATCCTTTTTATAAGCTCCATGGCATCGCAATACGGCATACCAAAAGTAATTGGTTACACGGCTGCAAAATCGGCCGTAGAAGGTATGACCCGTGCCATGGCCGTTGAACTCTCGCCGCTGGGAATTCGTGTTAACTGTATTGCTCCTGGATTTATCCGCACCGATATGTCGGCAGGTGCTCTGGATAAAGATCCTGAACGAAAAGCAAAAGTTCTGGGACGCACTCCAATGGGCGACTTGGGTTCTCCCGACGATGTTGCGAATGCAGCGGTGTTTTTATGCTCCCAGGCTGCTAAATACATTACAGGAGTTGTGTTGCCGGTGGATGGTGGAAATTCTATCGGATTTTAAACACAGACTCTTCATTAAGAAAATGGAATATAGAAAAGTTATTACACCGAGAACCACTGAGGAGGCACGGAGAACCACAGAGTTATGCTACCCTTTTCAGGACTCAAAGTAAGCTTTGAACTTAAATTCAAGCTATCAAACAAAAATATTATGAAAATAACCAAAGCCGAATTAATCGTTTGCTCTCCGGGCCGGAACTTTGTAACCCTGATGATCCATACCGACCAGGGAATTTATGGTTTGGGCGATGCAACGCTCAACGGTCGGGAACTGGCCATAGCCACCTATCTTGAGGAATACTGCATTCCCAGCCTGATTGGCCGAAATCCGCTCGACATTGAAGACATTTGGCAATATTTCTATAAAGGGGCGTACTGGAAAAGGGGTCCGGTTACCATGACTGCCATTGCTGCTATCGACATGGCTCTGTGGGATATTAAAGGCAAGTTCCTGAAAACCCCTGTTTACAACCTTCTTGGCGGAAAAAGCCGCGACAGGATACTTGTATATTGTCATGCCAACGGTGTGGATCTTTCGCATACGCTTGAGGTAGTGCAACATCATAAAGAACTGGGCTATCAGGCTATTCGTGTTCAATCGGGTATTCCCGGAATTACAAAGACTTATGGTGTTGCAGCAAAAGGCGAAAACTACGAACCTGCCACCCGAACCCTACCCCGCGAGGATAGTTGGAATACCGAAAAATACCTGCGGTTTATGCCTAAACTTTTCCGGGAAGTACGGGATAAATTTGGAGACGATATTTATTTATTGCACGACTGCCACCACCGGTTGACCCCCATTGAGGCGGCCCGGTTTGGCAAAGAAACAGAGCCTTTTCATTTGTTCTGGATGGAAGATCCCATATCGGAAGAATTGCAGGAATCGTTCCGTATTATACGAAAACACACAACCACACCGGTTGCAGTCGGTGAAATCTATAACTCCATATTCGATTGTCAGCAACTTATTACCGAACAGCTTATAGATTATTTGCGCATGACCATTGTTCATGGCGGCGGTATTACGCATCTGCTCAAGGTGGCACATCTGGCCGAAATTTATAACGTACGCACAGGATTTCACGGAGCAACAGATCTGTCACCGGTAACCATGGCAGCCGCTTTGCACTTCGACATGGCTATCCATAATTTTGGCATCCAGGAACACATGCCCCACGAGAAAATTGTTGACGAGGTTTTTCCGCATGAGTATTATTTCAGGGATGGATTTATGTATGTAGGCGATAAACCCGGGTTGGGTGTGGATATTGATCTCAATCTTGCCGTTAAATACCCTTACCAGCGTGCATTTCTTCCGGTGAACCGCGCCGAAGACGGCACCATGTGGAACTGGTAATTCGGTCCACAGACGACAGACTTCGGTCGACAGTTAAGCAGCCGCTTAAAATATTGGCCATCGTCGCCTGTGGTCAAACTTAATTTAATAAAAACTTGACATTACTACATCAGGAACATTACATTTACACAGCTCTGAAAAACATCGTTATGAGAAACGTCACTAACTACTGCCTCCGCTTCAAAGTGGTACTTGTTTTTGCTTTTTCACTTCTGGGTTCAACAATTCATGCTCAGGAAAATTTCATCAGCTTTACGCTCGAAAGGGAAAATTTCTGCATTTCAGCTTCTAACAAGAAAACAACCATCCTCCTTGCAGAAGATGAACATCCTGCAGTTAAGAACATCGCCGGAATTTTTGCCAACGATTTAAAGATGGTAACAGGAGTAACTCCAGATGTTAAAACTAATAAATCGTCTAAAGATGATCAGGTTATCATTATCGGAACCCTGGGCAGCAGCAAGTTAATCGATGCCCTGGTAAAAAAAGGAACTCTGAATGTTTCAGCCATACACAATAAGTGGGAATCATGTTTGATTCAGGTTATCAGTTACCCGAAAGCCGGAATTAAAAAAGCTTTGGTTATTGTTGGAAGTGATAAGCGCGGAACCATTTACGGCATGCTTGAAGTTTCAAAGCAGATGGGTGTTTCGCCATGGTACTGGTGGGCTGATGTTCCGGTAATCAGAAAGCCTGAAGTTTTTGTAAAACCCGGAAGATATATTCTGAATGAGCCGAAAGTAAAGTATCGCGGTTTTTTTATCAACGATGAAGCTCCGGCCCTTTCGGGATGGTCGAAGGAAAAATTTGGTGGTTTTAACCACCTGTTCTACGAAAAAGTTTTTGAGCTACTGCTTCGCATGAAAGGCAACTACCTGTGGCCAGCAATGTGGGGAAGCGCTTTCAATGCAGATGATTCCCTTAACCAGAGAACAGCAGATAACTATGGTGTTGTAATGGGAACCTCGCATCACGAGCCCATGGTAAGAGCGCACGATGAATGGCGGCGATTTGGATCCGGTCCCTGGAATTACGAAAAGAACGAACAGAAACTGAAAGAATTCTGGACACAGGGCATTAAACGTATGGGAACTTCCGAAAATATTGTTTCGCTGGGAATGCGTGACGATGGCGATATGCCCATGTCGCAGGAGAGCAACATTGCCCTGCTGGAGCGGATTGTAAAAGATCAGCGCGAAATTATTCAAAATGTTACCGGCAAATCTCCCGAAAAAACTCCCCAAATGTGGGCGTTGTATAAAGAGGTGCAGGACTATTACGATAAAGGCATGAGGGTTCCCGATGATGTTACGCTTTTACTTTGCGACGACAACTGGGGCAATATCCGGAAACTCCCAAACCTGAATGACAAACCCCGGAATGGAGGATACGGCATTTACTACCATTACGATTATGTTGGCGGTCCACGAAATTACAAATGGATAAACACAAACCCCATTGCCCGCGTTTGGGAACAGATGCACCTGGCTTATGAATACGGAGTGCGACAGGTTTGGATTGTAAACGTAGGCGACATCAAGCCCATGGAGTTTCCGCTTCAGTTCTTCCTGGATTATGCCTGGGATCCCGACAAAATTCAAGCAAATCAGCTAAGGGATTATACAAAAGCATGGAGCGAAAGTCAATTTGGGAAAGAATATGCCGATTCCATTTCCGGTTTTATAACCACATACCTGAAATACAGCGGCCGACGGAAACCCGAACTCCTTTCACCCGAAACATACAGTATTACCAATTACAATGAAGCTGACAGAATTATCCAGGAATCCAAAACTTTATTAACCCAGGCTCAATCAATTTCAAAAAAACTTTCTCCTGAATATCAGGATGCCTATTACCAGTTGGTTTTACATCCAGTTGAGGCGTTGGCAAACCTGAACGAATTATATGTAACAATTGCAAAAAACCGTTTACATGCCCTCCAGGGACGAGCATCAGCAAACGATCTCGCCCAAAAAGCAAAAGAATTGTTTTTAAAGGATTCATTAATCACACTTTATTATAACAAAACACTGGCAAATGGAAAGTGGAATCACATGATGGATCAGACCCATATTGGCTATACCTACTGGCAACAACCCCCGTTAAACAGGATGCCTAAAGTGGAACTGACAACACCTGAAGATACTGCAATAATTAAAATGGGAGTTGCATGTGGAGATTCTTATACCTGGAAACCATACAGAAGTGCTATCGAACTCCCACAATTTTATAGCTACGATAAAACTCCCCAATATTTCGAGATTTTTAACCGTGGAACCATTCCCTTTACCTATTTTGTCGAATCGTTTACGCCCAAACTGAGGGTGTTTCCGCGTACCTTTACACTTAAAGCCGGAGAATCGGCTGAGATTGAAGTGGAGGTCAAATGGGAAGAAGTTAAGGGTTTAAATGTAAACATTCCTGTTCAGGTAATTGCTACGACAGGACAAACTGTAAAGGTAAAAGTAATTGCAAACAATTATGATTCTGCTGAAATAAGTGGTTTTGCTGAAACAAACGGCTATATTTCAATGGAAGCGGAGCATTTTACGAAGAAGGTTGAGAATAACGGCATTCAATGGCTTGTTATCCCCGATCTTGGAAAAACACTCTCGGGGATAACTCCCATTCCTGTTACAAGTGAACCCCAAATTCCCGACGACAAGGGATCGTACCTCGAGTATGAAGTTTTCCTGACAGATACCGGTGCAATCACCATCCATACGCTTATGTCCCCAACATTAAACTTCCATAATAAAGGGCTCCGTTATGGTATTTCAATCGACAATGAATCACCCCAGATTATCGATGTTCATTCTGACACATCATTAAAAACCTGGGAAAAATGGGTGAGCGATAACATTATTGATAAGAAATCCTTCCACAGGATTGCATCGCCCGGGAAGCATGTTGTCCGTTTTCGTATGATAGATCCGGGGCTAGTTCTTCAGAAAATTATTATAGACTCCGGTGGTTTGAAGGATTCGTACCTGGGTCCTCCGGAGAGTCCAAAACTTTAATCACCTTTCAATGCACATTCAAATGAGAAAAATTCTGATTCTGTTCTTTTTTCTGATTATTTATAATCATGCTTTTACCCAGGTAAAACTCCCGAAGCTTATCAGCGACGGAGTGATCCTTCAAAGAGATGCAAAAGTAAAAATCTGGGGCTGGGCTTCGGCAAACGAAAACGTGTTGGTAAAGTTCCTAGGTTCAACCTATAAAACAGTAGCAGACAGTCAGGGCGACTGGAGTATTGAGCTTCCCAAAATGAAGGCTGGCGGACCTTACGACATGGAAATTAAAGCCAACAACACCATCACCATCAAAAATATTATGGTAGGCGATGTATGGATCTGCTCGGGGCAATCGAATATGGAACTCTCCATGGAAAGAGCCAGTCCGCTCTATCAAAAGGAAATTGAACAGTCGGATAATCCAAACATACGGCAGTTTGTGGTTCCCAAGCGATATAACTTCAATGTTGCCGAAAAAGATCTGGTGGGGGGAAGCTGGGTTTCGGCCAGTCCAAAAACAATCATGGGATTCTCGGCAGTTGCCTATTTCTTTGCCAAAAACCTTTACGACACTTATAAAGTTCCTATAGGATTAATCAACAGCGCATTGGGAGGATCTCCCGCTGAAGCCTGGATAAGTGAAGAAGGCCTGAAGCAATTTCCCGAACATTTTAATGAATTGCAAAAGTTTAAGGATAGTACTCTCATCAAAAAAATTGAGAGTGCAGACAACATCCGCTCACAAAACTGGTACAAAGGTCTCGGGCAAACTGATGAGGGGTATTTACAATCAGAAAACTGGAGAAGTCCATCGTTAAACACCTACGGTTGGGATACGATAGAAGTTCCGCGGTATTGGATAGGAACACCTCTGGAAAACAAAAACGGGGTGGTATGGTATCGCAAAAAAATAAACGTTCCAGCCTCCATGAGCGGTAAACCAGCCCGACTTTTGCTTGGCCGCATAGTGGATGCTGATTCGGTTTTTGTAAATAATAAGTTCGTCGGAACAACCAGTTACCAGTACCCACCGCGGAGATATAACATTCCGGCAGGGCTTCTCAAAGAAGGAGAGAATACCATTGTGGTGCGGGTAATCAGCAATGCCGGAACAGGAGGATTCGTGCCCGACAAACCTTATGAAATTATTGCCGGAGATGAAAAAATCGATCTGAAAGGAACATGGCTTTATAAAGTGGGAGCAACCATGGAGCCCCTGGGTAGTCAGACCTTCATAAGATGGAAGCCCGGTGGGCTTTACAATGCCATGATACATCCTCTGCACAACTTAAGTATAAAAGGAGTCGTCTGGTATCAGGGAGAGTCCAACGCTTCCAGGGCACTGGAATATAAAGACCTGTTTGGCGCCATGATTTCCGACTGGAGAAAACGCTGGAACCAAGGCGACTTCCCGTTCATTTTTGTGCAGCTTCCAAATTTTATGGAAGCCAAAGACCAGCCTGAAGAAAGTGACTGGGCTCTGATCCGGGAAGCTCAGCTAAAAACACTAAGTCTCCCAAATACCGGAATGGCCGTTGCCATTGACCTGGGAGAATGGAACGACATCCACCCTTTACGGAAGGCTGAGGTGGGTTACCGGCTGTCACTGGAGGCCCGACGTATCGCTTATGGTGAGAAAATGCTTGTAAGCCGCAGTCCGGTTTTCAAATCCATGAAAGTAACGGGAAATAAAGCTGAACTTACTTTTGAAAATACCGGCAGCGGAATGGTAACCAAAAATAATGTGCCTTTAAAAGGGTTTTCAGTTGCCGGTTCCGACAGGAAATTTGTTTGGGCAGAAGCCACCATTCAAAACAACCGGATAATAGTAAGCAATCCTTTGGTACCAAAGCCCGTTGCAGTGCGATATGCCTGGGCCGATAACCCGGAAGGAGCAAATTTATACAACCGCGAAGGATTACCCGCTTCACCCTTCAGAACAGATGATGGAGGGAAGTAAATATATTGAATCATTTGCGGCTGTTAACTCTTGTATTTCTCTGTGAAATGGTAATTGTAAACAGAATTTTAAAGCGCCTTGATTGACACAAATAAAGATAAAACCCTAAGCAGGGTTTTCAGGCAGATAATTGCCACCAGTTATTTAAAAGCTGACTCCTGGGAAGCAGTCAGCTTTTTCATTTCAACCAACCGATAGATCTGCTTGTTTTCCTATTTTTGAATTTCAAAATAAGCGAAAATGATCTCCAGAAATATTAAAACCATACCCTATTACTTCTTCGAAAGTTTATCGAAGTTCCCAAGCTTGTGTCATTTTGTTTCCACCCGTGATGGAGGCATCAGCGAAGGAACTCATTCTGCTTTAAATCTGAGTCTGCGCGTAAACGACGATCCCTATAGTGTGAAACGCAACAGAGAGCTTATTGCACGCTCTTTTAGTATTGCTCCACAACAGCTTGTTTTTTCAAGTCAAACCCATGACGATAAAGTTGCAGTGATCGATTCCGGATTTATGGAATTATCAGAAGATGACCAGAATACCTATTTGTACGGATACGATGCCATGGTAACAAGTCTTAAAGACATATGCATCTGCATTTTAACCGCCGACTGCGCATCAATTCTTCTTTACGACACCGAAACTCCCGCCATAGGTATTGCTCACGCCGGATGGAAGGGAACGGTAAAGAAAATAGCAGCTAAGACCATTGCTGCCATGACTGAGAACTATGGCAGCAAAGCCGAAAACATTGTCGTCGCAATAGGCCCTTGCATTTGTGGGGAATCGTTTGAAGTCGGAGAAGAAGTTGCAGAAGTTTTTGAAAGCACTTTTAACCACAACGAAAAAATTGTTTTAAGAAAACCCGAATGGATTAAGCCCCACGTGAATATAGTGGCAGCAAATATTGAAATTCTGAAAGAAGCGGGAATTAAACCTGAAAATATTGAAACCTCGGGAATATGTACCTATCAGAATTCCGACATTTTCTTCTCAGCAAGAAAACAAGCTGCTGGCAGGTTTGGAGCGGGGTTGATGATGAGGTAGGCATAAAATATAAACACAAAGACTCAAAGACACGAAGAAAATACTGTAGCTATTTCTTAGTGTGCCTGTGTCTTTGTGTTCAGATTTAAAAATTTATTTCCCCTGCAGCACCTTCTTAAAGAAAGCTCCCTGCCGGGTAGGGGTATAATTCCAGTCACTGAACATCATAGGTGCCCAATCGGGATCGAACACCCAAACTACCCACGATATGCCCTTTTTAGCGGTATAATCCACCAGCGTTTTTCCATATACCTCATCGCCGGTAACAGGAATATGAACCCCTTTTTCTTCGGGAAGCGCAAATCCCACTTCGGTTAAAATAACAGGATATTTATCAGCAACAAAACCCCAGTCCTGTTCCCATTGTGGTTCCCAGGGTTTGGATCTCTTCTCGGGATACGGATGAGAAACATAGGCAATGTTTGAAAAATTCAAAGGTTCGTTTTTTACAGGTGTTAAATCGTAAGCCCAGTTAAAACCTGCCACCAATGGAATAGCTTTGGGATTGTTAGCCAGAATAACTGTTATCAGGTCGGTCATAAGCTCCTTCCATTGGGTCCAGGAACAACTCCCCAACTGGTTATTGTAAGTAGTTGGTTCGTTAAATATTTCGTACATGGCAACTACAGGTTCGTTGGCATATTTGCGCGAAATGGTGAGCCAGAACTCAAAGGTTTCCTTTTTGGTGGTATTATACATCTCATTTTGGTAAAGTTCGGTACGGAGATTACCAATGGAGTGCCAGTCGATAATCAGGTAAACATTCACTTCCTTTGCCCACTGTACAGCCTGATCTATCAGCTTCAAATAATTGTCCGGACCACGTTTGCACCAGGCTACTGGATGCACAGGTAAACGAACAATATTGGCTCCCCAGGCTTTTGCTTCTTCAAAATGTTTTTTGGTCCATTTCCCGGCCTTTTCAAGTTTATCAGGATCGGAGAAATTGAGGCCGCGGAATACAATTGTTTTGCCGCTTTCGTCAACAAATTTATTGCCGGAGACTTTGATAAGGGGCATATTGGTTTGTGCCATAACAGTAGCAAAACACGAAATAACTATTAGTAATGCGAATAGTTTTTTCATAATCGACAAAGAATTAATCAATAAACATAAAAATAATCTTAAAAGATCATGTAAAAAAAATCCGGAACATAATTCCGGACTTTTTTCATTAACAATATAGCAATAATTAGTTAGGTGTACAAATTCTGAAATTATCGAAATATGTTGAAAATTTGTTGTAAGCTTGTTTGTTTGGCTTGAACGTTAACCGAAGATTATCAATTGTTGTCACGCCTGTGATGCCCATAACAGATAATGGAACTGTCACCGTCATCCAGTCATTAGTTTTAAATCCAGTTGTTTTATATTCAGTCCATTCCTGAGGTCTGAAATTAAAGGATTTATCCCACATTTCGTTGATTGCCACTGAGAATGTTGCATGCTCCTCAGCTTTCAGGTTATCAGTCCACACCCAAGGCTCATTCGCTTTTACCTCAAATTTTAAAACCTTTCCGGTAAGATCCATTTTATTCACTTTAGTTGGATAATTTCCACACGTTGAGGATATGTATTCCTCATTCTCCTTTAACTCTCGTTCAATAAAACCATATTTTTTATTAATCGATTGCTCATCTTCCCTGAAGTCATTCATCCAACTTCCCCAGCACCAAGTTGAAAACCAGGTTGTACCAGGTTGATCAAAGTCAGCCAACCAAACACCTTCATCACGATATTTCGCTATTGCAACCGAAGTTCCTCCATCTCCTTCAACTGTTATCAGTGACCCTGGTTGCGCTCCATCGGGTATTTTAATCGTGGTGGCATGCTCGCTTTGAGCAAGAATTTCTGCATTTAAATCTCCAATTTTTACGGACTTTATAAAAAACAAGTAATCACCCAATACCTTGGTTGTGCTGCCTGGTGCAGCCATTTCGTTATACAGACCTTTTACAATAGGTTTGGGAAGATCAACCTTAAAATCGGTAGAAAATTCTTTCCCGCTTTTTGTAACCAAACGGACTTTATTCAGCAGTTCTCCTGGCAGTTTGGAAGGAACAGCACAAATAATGTTTGAAGAAGTTACAAAGTTGGGATTAATGAAGGCTTTAACATCGTTGAACCAAACCTCTTTTACTGATTGAAGATTCGATCCCTGGATGGCAATATATAAACCAAAAGCTCCCGCAGTAATGGACGAATCTTTTTCAACCACGCGAAAGTTCTTGATAGAGGGCATTGCATCGTCATCATCATCCTTGCAGGCGTAAAAAGCAAACGAGACAACCAACGCAATAAGTGTCAGTTTAATCATTCCTGATTTTATTTTATTCATTTCTGTCTTCATTTTCATAATTGTTAATCATTACACTATCTAAAAATTGTACCAGTTGTAATTAATTTCCCATAACCGAGAAATCAAAAGGAACCGGATCTTTCAAAAGATTAGGATTGATAGAAACGTCAACTTCAGGGAATGGCAGTTTAAATGTTGAGTGTGTTGGGACAAATTTACTGCTATTCAGCGTTACAGCGCTGTTCGGATCTTTATAATAGGCTGTTAAACCATTATAAGAGCCTCTTTCCTGTTCACCTAATTTAGAGATAGCCAAATCGGGTTCAAAATAGTGTAAGCGAACATAGTCGTACCAGTTGTCACCTTCATAAGCTAACTCTAATCTTCTTTCTTTAAAGACCTCCCAGAAATCAATGGAAGTTTTAGGTGTCCAACCTGAAATGGCTCTTGCACGAACGGCATTATAAGCTTTTAGTGCAGAAGCATCGGTAGTACTTGAATTAACAGTAGGCAGGAAAGCCTCGGCATAAACGAGGTAAATATCAGCTAAACGAAGAATATGAGTACTTAGGCTGGTTTTCATAAAGTCGGACGGTACACCTCCAGTTTCAGCAACGTGGTCTTCTTTGCTTCCAACAATATGTTTCACTCCGTAAGCGCCGGTTGGACTGGCAAAAACGCTTTCATTATCGTAGGTACAGGTAAAACCACCTTTGGTTCTCCACCAATTGGTATATTTATCATTTACCATCATCATGGTAGCTTTACGTCGTGCATCGGTGTTATTCCTTGTTTTGGATTTGGCATCTTCTCCGAACGCATTCTGCAAATCGATAGAAGGACCCGACCAGGTTCCCCAACCATCGCCATGACCGGTGAAGTTCTGAACAGCCAAGTCGGCCTGCATAGCATTCTGCGGTCCCCAATCGGAGGCAACCACCCAGTGCCATGATATTAAATTCTCAGGATTACGATTCCCTTTCGAAATAGTGAAAAGATCAGCATAATTTTCGGTGAGAGCCAGACCACTTTCATTAATTACCTTGCCGGCATACAATTTAGCTTTTTCAAGATCATCGGCATTTCTGGTTCCGCTTTGTCCCAAACCTGAGCGGGTAAGGTAAACTTTTGCAAGTAAACCATAGGCAGACCATTTATTAATACGGCCAGGCAAACCTTGGGCAGGAAGAAGATCAGAAGCCTGAGTTAAAGTTCTGACAATGTATTCATAAATGTCGGCTGCAGTATTTTTCATCACATTGGATGCCTGTCCGTTTTCAATCAACTTCGAGTTGCTGTGAATAATTGGAGCATCGTGGAACATTCTTACAAGATAAAAGTAAGCCATTGCTTTCCATACCATTGCTTCGCCAATTACAGCATTTTTAACTTCGGGGCTGCAGTTTGGTCCGGCTTTCTTGGTAACATTCTCGATAACGCTGTTGCAATATGCAACCGCAGTCCATACAGAGTTGGAAGCATTTAAAAGGTCGGTTGTGGAACCGGTAACCGAGAAACTAAAGAACGGATCGGTACCTCCTTTGTTAGCATTACCTGCCATAGCATCGCCAATGGCGAGAAATGCTCTTTGATAATCGAACCAAACACCTCCGTAAAGAGGGTTAGCCGATTGATACAACTGATCGTCAGTATTATAAAAACTATCGGTTGTATAGGAATCTTCGGGCGGACGGTGTAAGAAATCTTCCGAACACGCATTGCCAATAAATATGAGCAGAACAATTAAAAAGAACTTGCTTTTGTTATATAATAATTTTCTCATGGATTGCGGAAATTAAAATGAAACATTTAAACCGAATGAATAAATCCTTGGCGACGGGTACCTTCCGTTATCAAGTCCAAATACATAAGGATCGAGTGTGTCCTGACCAATTTCAGGGTCGAAACCTGTGTATTTTGTAAAAGTGACAAGGTTCTGGACACTGGCACTCAGTTTTAGCTGTTGAATACCAAACTTGGATATTAATGAATTTGGCACATTGTAAGCAAGGCTTACGTTTTTAACCCTGAGGAAAGAACCATCTTCAAGATATCTGTCGGACATACGGAGGTTCTGGTTTGGATCGCCCCAATGAGCACGTGGAACATCGGTATCGGGATTCATAACGCGAACGTTGGTAACATCTTCGAACCAGTTGTTAACTCCATTTGCCGGATATACAATACTGGGATCAATAGCTTCAAGCTTGGCCCTGTTTGTAACAAGCTGCAACTGGTTATCCCATTGACTTGTCATAGAACTGATGTTTCTTCCAAAATAGTTGAACAACTTGTTGCCATACTGACCCATGAGGAAAACATTCAGTTCAAAACCTTTGAAACGGAAAGCATTGGTTACACCAAAGGAGAACTTAGGCATCGAAGATCCAAGAATGGTACGGTCGTACTCGTCAATTAGACCATCAGGTGTTCCGTCGGGGCCACTAATATCTTCAAATTTAAGGTCGCCTGGGAATACGGTATTGTCGCGGTTGAAAACAGGATTGCCGCTGTTGTCAACTTTAAATCCTTTGGGTTTCGGACTGTCGAGAATGTCCTGCATGTCCTTGTAAACGCCTGCAACTTTGTATCCGTAGAAGTTACCAATTGGCTGACCGGCTTCAGTAACTGTAATAAGGTCGAACCACTGTGCATAACCATATAGTTTGGCATCGCTTGTACCTATGTTAACCAGTTCGTTGCGGTTAAATGTAAGGGCAACATCGGTATCCCACTGGAAATCGCCTGTAAAATTCTTTGTCGATAAAGAGAATTCGAGACCTTTGTTCTGAATTTCGCCAAAGTTACCCATAGGAGCCTTCATGTTGAAGGCGGGGTTGCCGCTTGTTCCCATGTACGAAGGCAACTGCATCTGCATAAGCATATCTTTGGAAGTCTTCATATAAGCTTCAATAGTAAGGTCAATTCTGCTGTTGAAGAACGAAAGATCAAGACCGAGGTTTGTCATTTCTGAAGTCTCCCAGCGAATATTTGGATTGGCAAAGTTCGACATGCGGAACCCCGCTCCCAGGTTAGTAGGAAGTTTTGCTAACGAAGAACCCCACCGGTAACCGCCGATGTTCTGATTTCCAGTTTGTCCCCAGCCTAATCTTAATTTAAGATTGTTCATGGTTTGATTAACCGACTGCATAAAAGGTTCGTTCGAGATTTTCCATGAACCTGCAACAGCAGGGAAGTAAGCCCAACGATTGTTCGGACCAAAATTGGAAGATCCGTCAGCACGGTAAGTAAATGTTATGAAATACTTGTCGGAGAAATTGTAGTTCAAACGGGTATAGTATGAGCTAAGTGCACCCGATCCTCTACCTGAACCAACCGCCATCGACTTAAGGTCGCCAAGACCTGGCTCATGAATATCGTTTGTAGGTAATGATTTGGATTCACCACTCATATACTCATAACCCCATGAAGATGCTTCCTGACCTACCATGGCAGTAATGTTATGCTTTGTAGCCAGACTAACATTATAAGTCAGGTAGTTCTTAAATTGCCAGAAAGTATTCTGATTGTAACGTTTCGAAGAAGAGTTCTGATCGTTAATAACAGTACCGTATTTATAGGTTGGTTTGAAGGCATAACCATTGGTATAACCCAGGTCACCACCAAGTTCCGATCTTAATTGAAGTCCTTTGAAGAGTTTGATATCCGCATAAATGTTGCCAAGCAAACGGGTACGTTTCATCTGGTTTTCTTCGTCCAGAGCTTTTGCAATGGGGTTTATACGGCCACTCACACCTTCGCCGGTTGCAGTAGCATAAGTTCCGTCGAGATTATAAACCGGAACATCAGGAGTTTGCTTGGCTGCAGTTTGAATAATACCACCTGTTTGGTCGTACAAACCAATATGATCAGTAGTATTGGAAAGCATCAGGCTGGTACCTGTTTTTAACCACTTTTTCAAATCAGAATCAATATTAGCACGGAAGGAATACCTGGTAAAGTCAGAACCTACAATAGTACCATCCTGTTTATAGTATCCGCCGCTAAGTGCATACTGAGCAACATTTGAACCGCCTGTAGCTGTTAAGTTATGACTCTGCATTGGTGCAACACGGAAAATTTCATCCTGCCAGTTAGTACCTTCACCAAGTAAAGATGGATCGGCAAATTCGGCACGAGGAGTTTTGCCGTTTGTTTCAGCGGAAAGGTCGTTCTGATATTCGGCAAATTCACGAAGGTTCATTAATTTCAAACGTTCAACCTGTGTTTGAACTCCATACATTCCTTCGTAAGTAAACTTAGCACTGTTGGCTTTTCCACGACGTGTGGTGATGAGCACAACACCGTTTGATCCACGAGAACCGTAAATAGCAGTGGCCGAAGCATCCTTCAGAATTTCCATCGAAACGATATCTGATGGGTTGATACTGGACAATGCCGAAAAAGCAGTTTTTCCACCACCACCTGCTGAACCTAAACCTACATCGTATACAGAACCCAGTGATGAAGAAATAGGCACACCATCAATTACATATAATGGTTCTGCATCGGAGTTTAAGGTTGATGTACCACGGATACGGATGGAGCTTGATGAACCAGGCTGACCCGAAGTTTGGATTGCGGTTACACCGGCAGCCCTTCCCTGAAGTGCCTGATCAAGACTTGAATTGATAGAGGCTTTAACCTTATTTTCGTTTACCGAAACGGAAGAACCCGACAAATCACTTTTCTTGCTGGTACCATAACCAATTACCACAACTTCTTCCAGTTTTTCGACATCGGGAATCAAAACAATATTGATTTCGGTGCGGCCTTGTACTGAAATTTTTTCAGTCATATAACCAACATATGAGAAAACCAGAACAGAATTACCGGTAGGCACCTCAATTGCAAACTTTCCGTTAATATCGGAAGTAGTACCTAATGTAGTTCCGTCGACAACAATATTAACACCTGGTAACGCCTCGTTAGTTGCCTGATCCACAATTGTACCTTTAACGGTAATATTCTGGGCAATACTGCTGATGGTTATACTTCTCTGCAGGGCCAGTTCGTTGCGTTCAACCGGACGAAATACCTCGGGAAGAATTGCATTAAGAAATCTGTTTTTCTTCTTCACCGGATAAATAACGTAGTATTCGTTGTTGATTTGTTCACACCGCAGATCGGTGTTACTCAGAAGCCGGTCAATAGAAGCTTCCAGACCTTCCTTTGAGATCTGCTCAACAGACACATCCGAATATTTCTTGTCTAATAATCCGGCTTCATAGGAAAAATTAACCTGAAATTGTTTTGCAAGAGCATCAAAAGCTTGATTAAGGGTTACACCAGTATCCTCATTAGCCTGAGATTTCGTAAAATTAGATCCGTTTGCAAGCAATTGCTGCGAAAATGTATTTGCATACATCAGACAGAATGCCAAAACCAGATACAATTTGCTTCGCCAAAATAGTGGTTTTTTCATAGTGAAATAGATGTTTTAAATAGTTGTTTTAGTTAATTAATTTTTTTTCTCTGTAGCTGTTAGCTGTTACAGATAATGCTTTGAATTAAGTGTTTGTCGTTTTTGTTTCATAGTAGTTTAATTTTCATGTTTTCTGTCAATATTTACATTATTACCATCACGTTTTATATCAAGATTAAATAGTTTTTCCAGTGTTTTAAAGAGTACATCTACATTATTGGTTGGGGCTGCGATTTTTATCCGTTTCGTATTCAGCCCCGAATCTTTTATTTCTACATGCACACCATAAGTTTCCTGAATGATTTGCGTTAACTCAAGCAGCGAAATATCGTCGAACATAAGTTTGTGGGATGTCCAATAAGAATAGATGTCGGGATTTACCTTCTTTTTGGTTATTTTACTATCGGTTTTTGAATATTCAATATAATCCCCTGGCTTCATATCAATCTCCTTCACATTCGAAATATTGTCGAAATGAAGTTTGATACTGCCTGTACTCAGAATTACTTTTGTGTTGGCCTTTCGGTTTGTTACGTTAAAGCTGGTACCAACAACTTCAATGGTTACATCTTCGGCATGGACCAAAAATTTGGCCTGCCCCGTTCCAGTTTTCTTTGTTACATTGAAAAAAGCCTCGCCTTCGAGCCATACTTCGCGGGTCTTGTTTGCATCCCACACATCTATATAGGTTAACTTGGAGTTGCCGTTAAGGGTAACATGTGAACTATCGGGAAGAATTACCTCTTTCAGTTCGCCATAATTTGAAAATACAACCTGACGAGCAGGGTCTTCGACCCTAAATATATTGGTTAATATTAATATTCCAGCAACAATGGCGGCAGCAAGGCCGGCCCAAACAGAAATACGGCGGACATTCCAATGGCCCGACTGCCGGGAGTGATACCTGATATCCTTCCAGAGATCTTTCACTTCCGATTTCTGAAGCAGCTTTTGTTCCACACCTAGTGCCTCAACTATTTTCCGGGCGTCGGAAATTTCTTTCGATAGCTCCGAATGGTCTTCAATAAACTGATTCCAGAATTCGTGGTCGGACTTTTCCGGCTGAAGCACCCATTTCTTGAACCCGGCGTGAAAGATAAAATCTTCCGAATCTTTAAAAATTATTTCCATTCTTAAACAAATTTCAATGCTCTTCACCTCAAAAGAAGGCCTTCAATCTACCTTCTTTGCAATCGATTTCAAAAAATGGTTATAACTCATTTAATTTCAACCATTAAAATTGAAAATATTGCGATTAAAAATTTTAGTCAGAACCTTATAACTATAAAAGGCAATACCTAAATTTTTGTATGCACCGTTTTAAAAAAAAAATGAAAAAAATAATAAAAACTTTTGGCTACCTCCTGTACATTCTCATAATCAGGAACATGCTTATTATTTTACTGTTCCCAACTTCTTGCCTTAAAGTTTTGATGGCTTTAAAAATTATTGTCCTGGCCGACTGATAACTTATGGACATCACCTCTGATATCTCATCGTACCCAAGCTCCTGATAAAATTTAAGATAAATGGCTTCCTTCTGACGTTTGCTTAATTTCTGCAAAAGCACTTTTACCTTTCCTTCCATTTCAAAATTTGTTTCCTCATCTATAAGCATATTTTCCACCGATGGTACCTGATTATCTTTCATCTCTTCGCTCTCATTATTCTCGAACCGGAGATGTATTATTTTACCACTGTTACGCGCTATTTTGCGCCGAAGACTTTTTAAAAGATAGAACTTAATATTATTGGTAGTACCCAGGTTGGAACGGTGATTAATCAGCTCATAGAAAAGCTCCTGAATGCAGTCTTTTACAAAATCGCCATTATTGTTGAACTTGATTCCATAATTGTAGAGTGCATCAATATGAGAATGATAGATTTTAGAAAGAGCAGTTTCATTTCCTTCTTTAAATTTATCCCAAACAACCGCATCACTAAGTTCTGAAAAAGCATGGGTGCTCATCCGCAGGAATCAGTTTTTATAATCACAAATGTAAAAATTATTCAATATCAATGATTGTCAGTATTTATTAAAGTGTAAAAGTAACAACTAAAATTAAATCCTAAATAAACATGAACTTATTTACATATTTATCAGAATGTATTTAGAATGCTTCTAAAATAAAAGTTTATTGTACATTCAATTTAATTTTTATTAAATATTGATTTATTTTGTGCCTGCTTTTTTAAGCACAACAATATATATTTTAGCTATATACAATTAAAGAAATTTAATATTTTAAAAAATGAAACAATCAGTTGCAATATTATGTGCAGGAGGACCCGCACCGGGTATCAATACCGTAATCAGTTCGGTTACCAAAGTTTTTCTTCGGAACGGATTTGAAGTAATTGGAGTACACGAAGGATATAAAACTCTTTTCAAAGGCGAGCCCAATATCGAGAAACTCGATTTTATGCATGCTGACAGCATTTACAGCCGTGGTGGTTCAGCGCTCCGTATGAGTCGTTTCAAGCCTAAAGATGACGATTTCAAACCTGATTTTTTTGAAAAATTCAATGTTAAACTTTTGGTTACAATCGGTGGCGACGATACAGCTTCAACTGCTGCACGTTTAACAAAATATCTGCAATCGAAAAACCTGGATGTTAAAAACATTCACGTTCCAAAAACCATCGACAACGACTTACCTCTTGCCGAAGGTATTCCAACATTTGGTTACCACTCTGCTAAAGAAGAAGGCGTTCGCTTGGCAACCACCGTTTATGAAGATGCACGTACCAGCGGAACCTGGTTTGTTGTAGCTGCCATGGGTCGCGAAGCTGGTCACCTTGCTCTGGGTATTGGTGCTTCGGTTCACTATCCTATGATCATCATTCCTGAGATGTTCAACAAAACCAAACTTACTTTCGAAGCCATTACCAACCTGGTTGTTTCGTCTATTCTGAAGAGAAAAATTATGGGTATTGACTATGGTTGCGCCATCATCAGCGAAGGTGTGTTTCATTTCATGAGCGACGAAGAAATTATTGGTTCGGGCATTCAGTTCACCTACGACGATCATGGTCACCCTGAATTAGGAAACGTTTCGAAATCACATATTTTCAATTACCTGTTACAGGTGAAATTAAAAGCTCTTGGTCTCAATGTAAAAAGTCGTCCCAACGAAATGGGTTACGAACTCCGTTGCTGTCGCCCCATTGCATACGACTTAAACTATGCCACCCAGTTAGGTTTAGGCGTTTACAAGCTTTACAGCGAAGGTAAGAGCGGTTGCATGGTTACCCTTAACCAGAATAACGAAATTGCTCCTCTTTACCTCAAAGATGTATCGGACGAAAAAGGAAAAGTTATTCCTCGCCTGGTTAACATCGAATCGGCAAGGTTTAAACTGACCATCGAAAACAATCTTCATTACATCACCTCTGAGGATTATGAAGCTGCAAAAAAATATGTTCAGAACCCCGAAGAATACGACTTCAAGAAGATTTTGAACTGGTAAAACAAAAAAGGCTGCCGAATGGCAGCCTTTTTTGTTTTATGACATTTAAACCATTTTTCTTTACATCGCTCCCATCCTTGCTTCCAGTTGCTTGCGGCTCAATGTTATTAAATGCCCTATCGGTTTTCCGTCACGATAGGTAATAGTACGCAGCGTGATGGGGCCTTCGGGTAATTCAACCGGCTTTGTATATTTGGCTGTGAACTTATCTGGCATAGCATCGTCGATGGTGTAATAAATTTCTAGATTTGGAACCTCAGCTTCCATAATCAGTACAAGTTTTTCATCTTTCTTTTGTGTGCGGATAATAGGATCGTACACTGCCGTGGAATAGTTGATATTTCCGGCTTCAGCCCTTTTGAAAAAATACTCCATTCGCGGAACAAAATTTTCCCAGTTTTTAGCAGTTTTCGGTGACCAGAATACCTCCGAAAGAGCCCATGCCCGGGGGAAGGTCATATATTCAGCATGGCGAAATGTTGGAAGTTGCTCACTCCAAAGATTACCCTGTCCGCCAAGTATGTGTTTGGGATCGACATTGTCGGGAACGGGTTCGAAGCTATAGGACTTGCTTACACGCAGACTGGCATAGATGGGTGGCTCAATGGTCGGCTCTCCTTGCATATAATCAATATATGCATATGTTGTTGGAGTCATTATAACATCGTGACCCATATGAGCCGCTTCAATACCGTGTTTCATGCTTCTCCAGCTCATAAGTGTGGCTTCGGGCGAAATTCCCCCTTCAAGAATTTCGTCCCATCCCAGTAATTTTTTACCCTTTGTTTTAAGAATACCTTCCACGCGGTTCATAAAATAACCCTGAAGGTCTTCCACGTGACGGATATTCAGCTTTTTCATCAAAGCCTGACAACCTTCATCCTGAAGCCAGAAACCTTTGTAACATTCGTCGCCTCCAACATGTATGTACTGAGCCGGGAATAAGGCAGCAACTTCAGTAAAAACTTTATCGAGAAATTCGTACACTTTTTCGTCCGAAGGATTTAAGGTATTATCCACATGCATTTTAAAGGTACCATTGCCATACCAATCGGCAAAGTTGGTTCCTGGGTTAACCATGGTATTAGGATTCTTTGTACAGCTAAGTTCCGGATATGCCGCAATAGCAGCCATGCTATGGCCGGGAACATCAATTTCAGGAACAACAGTTACATTTCTGTCGGCGGCATATTTCAAAATTTCCTTGATATCTTCCTGGGTATAAAATCCACCATAAGTAGTGGGTTCGCCGGGTTTTGGTTCGGCGCGGTCGCCAAAATGACCGGCACGTTCAACTCTCCAGGCCCCAACTTCGGTGAGTTTGGGTAACGATTTTATTTCGATACGCCAACCGTTATCGTCGGTAAGATGCCAGTGAAATACATTGTACTTATAGCGGGTCATTTGATCGATATAGCGTTTTACTTCTTCTTTTGTAAAGAAATTACGACTTACGTCGAGCATTAAACCACGCCATGCAAACCTGGGATAATCCTTGATTTTCACGGCAGGAACCGGCCAGGTGGCTTTTACCGGAGTTGTACTTTCAATTTCGAGCGGAAAGAGCTGAAGCAGCGTTTGAGCGCCATAATATAATCCGGCGGGTTGATTTGCCTCAATAACAATACCTTTAGAGGATACTTCAAGTGTGTAGCCTTCTTTTCCAAGTTCGGGACTGGCAGTTTCATTCAATTTTAACAAAATGGTTCCGGAATTGCCTTGTTGAGCTTTTAGTTTAAAACCGGTGGATCTGTTTAATCTTTCTGCCAGGTTTGCAGCAGCAAACTGTCCTTCGGCTTTGTTAAATGCAATAGAAGCACCGCTGGTTAACATAAAAGTTCCCCCCATTTGCTTCATCTCAACAGGTTGGGGAATCAGCCTGACAGTTTGCTGTGCAGAAACCTGCAACACTGCCATAATAAGTAGAATTGAAAATAAGTGTTTCATATCAGGTAGATGTGTTTATAAATTAGTATAATAGAATCGGATGAAATTTCGGAAATAAATCAGCAGTCTGATTAATAATCCAAAGAGTAAACGGAGAGCTTTGCTGAGAATATCACTATTTCTTTGCTTTCAGGTAAACCTTATTCCCGTTTTTATTGATGTAATACTCGCCACCCTGAGGTCCGGCATAAACAATCTGACCATCGGGACCTTTTTTGTTGGCCACAACTTTGTCGTTTTCTTTTAAATAAGTTTTATTACCATTCTTGTTGACGTAATAAATTCCTCCTTTTACACCTTCGTAAACAGGCTGTCCATCGGGTCCTTTGCGCCCGTTAATTATTTTATCACCAAGGTCGGGTTTTTCGACTACTGCGGTAGTTTTCTTTTTCTCGGGAGCATTTTCTGCTGCTTTTTTGGGTTGAGCTGCAAGGGATACACTGAATGCCAGGAACACAAATAAAATTCGATAGAAAGGTTTTATCATAGAATAAAGATTAGAAAAACAAATTTATGAATTACCACGACTCAAAAAAGCTGCTAAATGTCAATTAAATATTTATTTTCCAGCCCCGGGCTTCGATTTTCCATTCGTCGGCAGCACGACCTTCGCGAATCACAATAACGCTGTCGTAACGCGAAACTGTTGGGCAAATATGCCAGGGAATACCATAAAAATGATCGCCCACTTGAAATTTACCCGCATCAGGAGTTTCGATTACCAGATGCTCTTCGCTATGCATTTTAACCGAATAGTTATCTAATCCGATTAATTTGACCCGTGGATGAGGCATTTCGGAGGCTACAGCTTTATGTCCCAGGTCGAGACAAAGCAAACCGGGTCCAGGCTTACTAACAATCCTTGTGAGTAAAAGGGCGGCATAAAGAAAATTAAGATCGGGATATTGCTGCGAATAGCCATAGTCCCATAACACTGTTGTACCCGGACTTAATTCGATACGACCTTTCCGTGCAGCATGGATAGGAAATGTAGGAGAACCAGAAGTTATAATTGTTGGAACGGGAAGGTTTTGATTTTCCAATACTGCCTTTAATTCAAGTACCGGCTCAAAATCCCGTTCGCTGTTAATTTTACGCTCTGCCGGTGAAGAATCGTGAATATGGCCGTCGTATGCATGTAATCCGGCAGGCTTGAGATAGGGTAGTTCATTTATCAATTTGTACAACTCCATGGCTTCATTACCCGGAGGCACACCAGTGCGGTTCATCCCGATATTCAGGTCGAGATACAAATCAATATCACTGTCGAAAGCTATTGCAGTTTGGGAAATATGGTGAATAGCTTCGGGTGAATCAGTTATCGCGGAAAAGGAAGCATATGGGTATGCTTTTTTGAGCTGAAACAGGCGATGAAGATTAGGACCCATAGGCTGCATAGCCAAAAGAATATCTTTTACACCTGTCATAGCAGCCAGTTCGGCTTCGGCAATATTGGAACATTTACATCTTGTAATGCCAAAATTATCCTGAATACGCAATATCTCACCCATTTTATGGGTTTTGATATGAGGTCGTAACCGACAGGCATCACCAGCTATATCAATCATGCGGCGAATATTTTCCTCCACCCGGTGATAATAAATCAACAGATTAGGCGACGGAATTTCGTCAACATTTTCAATTTCGAACCAGCGAGAATTTTCCATATCAATAAAGTTCAAATACAGCTTCAACTTCAACAGCAATATTCAAAGGCAAAAACATGCCCACAGCGCTTCGTACCCCAATGCCCATTTCCTCCCCAAAAATTTCAGCCATCAGTTCACTAAAACCGTTGATTACTGCCGGATGATGTTCAAAATCGGGTGAACTGTTCACCATTCCAAGTACCTTTACAAGACGTTTTATTTTATCGAGATCGCCAAAATGAGTCCTGATGGTCGAAAGCATGGTTAGTCCAACCTGCCGGGCAGCCATTTTTCCTTGTTCAAGGTTAAGATCTGCTCCTACCCTCCCTTTAAAAAGTGTTCCATCGTTATTCATCGGACCCTGTCCAGAAACATAAAGAAATTTATCAACCACAAGAACCGGCTTATAAACTCCAACGGGAGCCGGTGCAGGCGGCAACACAAGATTCAGTTCCCTCAACCGGGCTTCAGGATTAGCTGTCATAATTTATATTGTTAGGGATATTCAGCTAAGATACAACCTTTGCTTTGAAAGAAAACGTTTGACATAAATGATAAGTTTTGATTTTTTTATAGCTTAGCTTAAAATCTAATTTATCACAAAATGAATTGTCCGAGATGCAACACAGGACTCAATAAAGAATCTTTGAGAGTAGTTAATGAAACCATCGAAGTTGATACGTGCAGCAACTGTGGTGGCCGATGGTTTGAGAAGGACGAATTATCCAAAGCGGATAAGATTGTGGAACCCACTATTTTGGAAATCAGGAGAATTCCAAAAGAAAAGGAACAGATGGAAGGATTATACTGTCCTTCCTGCCAAAATGGTAAAATAATGGCGAAGATCGAAAACCCGAGAGATACTCATGTAATTATGGATTATTGCCCTATGTGTAACGGAATATGGCTGGATAAAGGTGAGCTGGAAGCAATTCAGAAAGAAAACTGGGGGGTAACATTTAAAAGAATGCGCCAGTGGTTATTGCGCGAGGAGCCTGAGTAGCAGTGTCAGGATATCTCCAGACCCAGCATGGTTATATCGTCGAAAATTGCTGGATTATCTCCTTTGATGGATTTGAGATCTATAATATCGCTGATGTTTTTGTCGATTGAATTGTCGTTGCATATACTTTCTTCCAGGAATTTGGTTCCAATACTTACATTTTCTCCTTCGAGCAACTCTACCAAGCCATCAGTGTAAAGCAGTATTTTTACAGGCTCGGCAATCTGCATATAGCCCTTTACAACATAGGGAATATCGTCGAGCATCCCAAGACCAACACAACCACTACGCAGGAAATCTAGTTTCTTGCTGTCGTGATGGTAAATAAGTGGCGGGTTATGGCCAGCGTTTATATATTCAAACTCACGTGATTTAATGTTAAAACGACCTATAAAGAAGGTGATAAATTTTTCACCCTTTGCATTAAACAAAACCCTGTCATTTAATCGCTCTATCAAAAATTTCAGTGGAATATCCTTGGTAAACAAGGCTCTGAAAGTTGCCTGAAAGTTAGACATCAGGAGAGCTGCAGAAATACCCTTCCCGGAAACGTCGGCAATACAAAAGCCGATTTCGTTTTCATCAAGATTGATAACATCGTAATAGTCGCCACCCACATCGAAATGCGGATGATAGAAAGCCGAAATTTTCAGATGATCGTTCTTTGGGAAGCTGTCGTTTTGGGGAATCAGCATCGCCTGCATTTTGCGTGCAAGTTCCATCTCTTTCTTCATTGCAGCCTGCTTGAGACTTTCCTTAAACAACCGATTGTTCTCAATGGCAGTAATAATAATATTGGTAAGCGTCTGTATAAAATTAAGGTGCTTTATTGCAGGGCTTACCCCATCCTGTTCTTCTTCAATATCGCCGATAAGCACGTAGGCCACCAGAATATTATTATTAAAAACAGGAATAACAATGTCGTAGGACGTTAAAGCTGGGTTTGTGGAGGAAGTGATGAAACTGATGTCCTGAAAACTTAACAGATCCCGTTCAACATCGATATTAATAGGAAGTGGAGCGCCATCGTCGCCACACTGGGAACTCAGGAGACGCTGCCAGCCGTTATTGTATCGGTAAATTAGTATTTTACCGATGTTAAGATTTTCGAGAATGATGTTCTTATAGAGGGTCAGGAGATCTCCCACAGGCATATTGGCATTAATAGCCTGCGTAATCTCAAGCAATGCATTCAGCTTAAAATTTATTATTTTCAGCTTTTTTAGCGATGCTTTCTCCATATACAAAGCAATTAAATTCCGTTAAATTTATTTTAACGGAATTATTTGCTAAAATTAAGATATTTTTTGGATTTCCGACTACTTTGCGCGTTCGGAATATGACTTATCACGGGTATCAACTTTAATTTTATCGCCCTGGCTGATAAACAGCGGAACCTGAACAATAGCGCCGGTTTCGAGTGTTGCGGGCTTAAGAGCAGTGGAAGAAGCTGTATCGCCTTTTAATCCTGGCTCGGTATAAGTAACTTCCAGCACAACATGAGGCGGAAGTTCGCACGAAAGCGGAGTTTCGGTATCAACATGATAAACAACCTCAACATACTGTCCTTCTTTTAAAAATTCGGGAGAATCAATAATCTCTTTGGAAACAGCTATTTGTTCAAAAGTATCAGTGTGCATCAGGTTATAGCCACCTTCATCGCTGTATAAAAATGTATACGGACGGCGTTCCACATTTGCCAGGTCGATCTTCACTCCCGAGGTAAAGGTGTTATCTATTACACGTCCGGTGGTAAGGTTCTTAAGTTTGGTACGCACAAAGGCAGGACCTTTGCCTGGTTTTACATGCTGAAACTGCACAATAGTGAATAAGTCGCCATTAAATTCGATGCACAAGCCATTCTTGAAATCTGCTGTCGTTGCCATTGTTATTTTTTTAAATTTTCGGCAAAAATAGTTAAATCAATTAATTATTAAAAAAATGTTTGATTTTGATAAAGCAATCTGCCGAAATAAAGATATGGTAATGTTTAAAGATGTCTTCAAAGGAGAATCAACACTTACTTCAATTCCGTAATTTTAACAGCACCAAAATTATACTTCTGAACAGAATGGCTATTACTATAATCAATAGAATACTTTTTTATATAAAGTGTATTTTCATCCTTCCATCTCACTTCATCAGGCCCCCAGAGATTAATTTCTTTTTTCCATTTTAAAATGGCTTTTCTGCCCGAAATCTCAAAAAGCTGGATTCCATTGTAATCGTATCCGGCTTCGATATCACAGGAGTAAGTTATAAAATGCTTTTTATCCGGCGAAACAACAGGAGGTCCCCAAACATAAATTTTAGAACCATCTTTTTTATCCATCAGAAGATACTCGCTCCCTTCGTAATAAGAGATAAAAACCAGCCAGTAATCAATATCCTTGCACGATTTGGTATAATTAAAGATGTGATAACTGTCACCTTCTTCATCTCTGTCGTTAGTTAAAACCGAATCAGCTCCATTTTCAAGTTTAAACACAATTTTAAGCGAATCCTGAAAGACTCTGGTAGAGTCATCAATAACAGAGGTAAAAGGAGAAACAACACTCACCGAGTCGGCAGTTCTGAATTCTTCCAGACTGATTGAATCGGTGCGAAAGTTGTCAATAACTTCTTCCTGTGGGGTATTGGTAGCAGGAGCTTCTGCAGAATCTACCATCAAATTTTTTTGGTTCGATTTACATGCAATTAATAGAACAAGCAGCAGGATGGAGAAAGTTTTCATCGATGTTAGGTGTGGTTAATAAATAATAAAGATAATACTTTTACAATTGCACAACCTCCTAATTGCTTCGCTGGTATATTCTGACATAATCTACTTCCATGGTAGTGGGGAAAATTGTTTCGTCCACCCCTTTTATTCCACCCCAACCTCCACCAATTGCTAAGTTTAATATTAAATGAAATGGCTGATCGAAAGGCCATGTGTCAGATCCGGTCTTTTCGTTTTTAAAGGAAAAATAAAGTTCTCCATCCACATAGCTGCGAATTTCATTTTCGTCCCATTCTGTTGCATAAACATGAAAGTCCACCATTGCTGAATTGACATTTATTTGTCGTCCAACCTGGGTTTTTTTCACATGATTGTAGGCTTTCGTATGAACAGTCGAATGAATGATACCAGGATCGTAGCCCACATGTTCCATAATATCTATTTCGCCACTTCCAGGCCAACCGCCATACCTGTTTTCTGTAGGAAGCATCCATATAGCAGGCCATGTTCCCCGGCCCTTCGGCAGCCTTGCCCTTACTTCAACTTTCCCGTACTTCCAATCACCTTTATTTTTAGTAGTGAGTCTGGCTGAAGAATAAGCCTTACCGGAAGTGGGCTCTTTACGGGCGGTAATTTTTAATGTCCCATTACTTACGTTTGCGTTCCTTGACTCGGCATTAGTATACCACTGCAGTTCATTGTTACCCCAACCGTAGCTGTTTCCGCGAGTATCGTAATTCCATCTGGTAGTGTCGGGCATACCGGCAATACTGAATTCATCTTTCCATATAAGATTCCATCCATTATTATTTTTAACAGATTCAACCGGAACTATCTCTTTCTTGTACAAATTACCAAATCTATCAATTACTTCAACTGTTACCCGTGCTTTTGGATCTTTTACGCAGGCTTTAAACAAGTGATTAGTTTCGTCGGCACTTAACCATGAATGTTTCTTGTTTCTGCCAGGCTGATATAATTCATTAGCCAATGGATCCTTACCCCAATACTGTTCCATTTCCCCTATTAATTTGCCATCTTCATACCAAGTCACTTTCCAGGCTGGGTCGTAATTGTAAACGTTCACAATTACACAGTCGGGATACTTTTCTTCAGAACCTATCGGATACACCTTAAACTGATCGTCCTTGCTCATATTTACACCTTTAAAATACCAGGAGAGTTTATCTCCATCTACCTCATAAATTGTATATCCTTGTGGACTGCCATCAACAGATACATCGCCCTGCCACCAGGCTCCACTGGCTGCAGCGTGTACATGCTCAAATAAGTTTGGGGTAATTATGGTATTCCATTGGGTGTGGCTATGCCCAGCCAAAATGTGAGCATTAAAAGGTGACAGAATTTTAAATAATGCGTCTTTATTCATTACCGATCCTGATAAAGAAGGACTATTGGTTTTGTTGGGACTTATATCAACAGTTGGAATATGCACTCCTACAATCACCGTACTTCCGGGCTTAACTTCTGCCAAATCCTGCTCCAGCCACCGGAGCTGCATTTCGTTAATGTAACCGATATACCTGTATGAATAGCCATAATAGAAAACATCCTTTAAAACAACATAGTGAATCCGACCTTTGTTGAACGAATAATATGCAGGACCAAATTTTGCAGAATACGAAACAGATGAGAGTTCATCGGACCGTTTATTATAATCCATATCATGATTTCCTAGTACCTGGTAAAATGGTAAACCTGTTTGAGAAATTACTTTTTTATAATCATCGTAAAAGTTTAATCTGTCGAATACCAGATCGCCCAGACTTATTGCATGAACCGGCACCTGCTTTGATATTTCTTTAACTGTTAAATTTATGTCCTCAACCACCACTTTTAGTTTATCAAATTCTTCCATTTCGAGCACCTGCGGATCTGCCCAGGCAATGAAAGTGTGTGATTGCTGCGACTTTTCCGACTTTGTGATTTCGAAATCAATATTCTGCAATTTTTCACCTTTCCGAATAGCTTTATAGAATACCGGAACACCATCAACTACCGGGGAATCGTAACCCGAAGGAAGCGTATAATAAATATAGTCCCGGTCACTGGTGGTAACTAAATTATATCTTCCTTTTTTATCAGTTTTAACAATTGTAACGCCATCGGTTACTGGTACATTGGAAATTCCTGCACCATTACTGGTGATGGTTCCTTTAATGGTGATGATATCGCGGGCAGCAGCTTTACTATCAGGCAACAAACAAAACAATACAAAAAATAACAGAACTACATTTCTTTTCATCTGAATTAAATTTTTTATATAAAAATGCCAACCTTCATAGTTAAGTAAAACTGAGGAATGAAGGCTGGCAAAAGTTAATTAAAAATTATTTTAAAAGCCACATTAACTTGTTAATTTCATCATATCCTTCATATTGACGATCCAAAGCCTCAATAAGGTTTTCGCGATTATAATTAGTTTCGGAAGACGGATACAGCCAACGCATCGGTATAGCATCCTTTTTATTCTCGTTTAAACTGGTATTCGGATTAATCGGGAAAACCGGGTATTGATTCCGACGATATTCAAAATAACTGCTTTCTGAATTCTGCATGAAATTAAGAATATATCGCTGCATCCATATCTGCTTCAGTTGTTCTTCAGGTGTAGCCTTGAAAGCAGCTTCACCCGTAAAATAGTTATTGATATAATTCTGGTCTATAGCCATTCCGTGTGCATAACTTGCTTTAGTTGCCATAACAGAAGCCAGGGCTGCTTTAACCCCCGATTCGTAATAGTTTTGTGCTGACCCGGTATTTATCCATCCCAGAATATAAGCTTCGGCAAGAATTAATTGCTGCTCGGCATAAGTCATCAGCATGCGGGGTTCGCTATCACTTTCCAATAAATATCTTGAATTCAACAGTGAATACATATTAGCGCTATGCCCCTGATTCATGACCTCATAATCAATCGATACATCAACACCCACGTATGCAGCCGGATCCGATTGTGTTTTTCCTCCGGCTATCTGAGCTCCAGCCGGGTCGGCAAAATAAAACAACCGCCTGTCATTAAGTGCTTTCAGGTTGTCTATTAATAAGGAACTGAGAATTGTCCGGCTTGTAAAAAGGTTATTGGTTCCCGACATTGGATGCATATTGGTAGTAGAATATTTCAACCCTAAATATCCGGTAGAATTTTCAAGGATAAAACCAGAAGCTACTATTTCGGCAAACCGCCCCTTAATGTTTAATGATGCAACATTCTCTTTTTTACTTAAACTCATCAATACCTTTAGTGCAAAAGCATTTGAAGCTCTTCGCCACTTTGCCGGATCGCCGTTATATGGTGTTGGATCACCTGAAAACGTAATTCCTTGTGCAAAAAATGTATCTGCCTCTTTCAATTCATTGAGGATTCCGATAAAAACCTGTTCCTGAGTATCGTACTTAGGGCGGTAATTACCTTTGTCGCCCTGATTGGTTTCGCTGTATGGGATATCACCAACTTCCATTGTTGTATGATAAAACATATAAGCCCTCGAGAATTTGGCAAGTCCTTTATAAGAATTTTCCATTGTACTCCCTTTAGCATACTCAAGCATTTTATCAATATTGGGAAGAATTGTCATTATGCCAAAGTCGGTACTTCCGATTTTATTATATTGGGCATTCATTTGACTTTCATTGGCATACCCAATATATTTAGCCAGTGCGTTTGGCTGAAGGTAGGCAATTGCATCGCGCCCGTTAAATTTGATATTCTCCAGTATCACGCTGGTTGCAACCATGGATGCACTGGCCTGAGTTATGGTATCAGGATTCTTATTTATTTCTTCAAATTTGTTACACCCAGAGAGCAACAAAAAAGGAAGAACTATACCTGTAAATATTTTCTTTTTATTCATTTTCCAAGTTTTAAAAAGTAATTGCGACGTGGCACTCAAATATAAGGCGGTGCCAGCCAACATAATGTTAAAAATCAAATTTCAGATTGAATCCTATGTAACGCAACGAAGGATCACTAAAGTTCTCTGTACCGCCATCAGGATCGGAATACTTAAAATCCTTGGCCCACAGGAAAATATTTTGACCCACAGCCGAAATGGAAGCGCCTTTGCTGTGAAATTTGGCACAGATCTTTTTAGGTACAAAATACGTAAGTGAAATTTCTCTGAGTTTGAAAAAGGTTGTGCTGTAAACGTCAACCGGAGATGCAGCGCCTCCCCATGCTGTACCTTTATGCAGGTTCTCTATATACGATTTATAGGTAACGGGCACGCTGTTAGGAGCATAAACCCTGGTATCGCTGGTAATGTTTCCATAAGTATCGTATGTTGCTGTACCTGAAACAACCTGAACCCCTTTGCCAATATAATTTTTGGTGCCAGGCTGGGTGGCATCCAGGTATCGTTCCGGCACCACAGAGTTAGGATGAGATCCGGCACGCCACATATACATTTCAGTAATTGTTTGGGTCAATCCGCCAACACGGCCATCGGCAGATACATTCAGCATCAGGTTTTTGAATTTCAACGACGAGCTTAAACCCCATATCCAGTCCGGATCGGAATATCCGTATCTTGAATCGTACGCCATGTACAAGGGTAATCCGTTATTATAGATTATGTTACCCTGAGGGTCTTTCTGGTAATCGCGCAGTACATAAGCATCGGCTCTTTCACCTTCTTTTACCCAGGGCTTATCGGCCGAATATACCGAATCGAGTTGAGTATAATACCTGGCATATTTCGACCAGTTTACCGAAATGTCCCAATTCCAGTCCTTCGATCGTACCGGCACCACCGTTGCAGAAATTTCGGCACCCTTGCGTGTAATCTCCTCATCTATATTAATGTAATTGCTTGTATATCCTGATGCAGGACTAATACCTGCCGATTTTAAAAAGTCGTACATCCTTTTGTTGTAATAAGCAACATCAATGGATACCCTGTTCTGATACAGGTTAATCATGGTACCAACTTCGAAAGTTGAAGATGATTCAGGCAGTACATCAGTTCCCCGGATAACAGTAGGGTAAGTTGCCGAACTCAGAGTACCCCAGACATTGTTTGTAATGGAAAAAACTGAATTGATATCGTATATTCCGGCAGGCATCTTAACAGAAACCCAGGACCCTCTTAACTTCCATAAAGAAAGCCATTCCATTTTAGGGAGTAATTCCGAGACAACAAAGCTTCCCGATAATGAAGGATAAATGTAGGAGCGAGTTGATTCGGGCAAAGTAGAAACCCAGTCGTTACGCAAAGTACCTTCGGCAAAAACCATATTTTTCCACGATACCCCCATACGTCCGTAAACACTGTTCACCTGCCTTTTATATATATTTGAGGCAACATTCAAAGGGTCGACTGAAGCTTTTAACGAATAAAAAGCTGGTACCGAAAGCCCTCCTTTTGTTCTTGTTTCAATTCCTTCGTCCTGGCCGAAGTAAACAGCTCCCCCAATGAATCCTTCAAGAATAAAATCGCTTAACTTTTGATTGGCCGATAATATAAAATCGTTATTGATACTGTAGCCTCTGCTTAAACCAAGATTATAGGACCCTTTTTGCGACTCTCCCCATATTTGTGTACCATTAGGAATTACTACTGCACTTCCGGCTCCCTGAAATGAACCCTTGGAGATTTTGACTTCCTGCCTGTCGCTATAAGTATCGTAACCAGTCCTTAAAGTTGCTTTTAACCAGGATGCAAATTCATAATCCAAAGATATTGTACCATTTAGAATATCTTTATTTACACTGTGAGTTCTCTGGTACCGGTCGAAATAGGGATTGTTATTACCGGCAGTATAACTGGAATTCTGAACTTCGTTCGGAACCAGCCAGTAATCCTTGTATTGCCTGATGTCCCAATCCGGAGCCGACCAAATCAGCAGTGAATACATAGGATCGTAACCAGTATATCCGTTAAATCCTTTATGAGGTGAAAAATGTTTGTTATATGCCATACTGGACGACAGCGTAAACTTGTTAATTTTTATATCGCCACCTATGCTATAAGTTATTTTATCGAAAATTGAGTTAGGGTATTGACCTTTGTTTTCGACCCATGTGACTGAGGCGCGTAAACTGCCGAATTCACCTTGCTGTACGGCGCTAACATTGTTGTTTAAAACAAACCCCTGTTCCAGAAAATTTTTGAAATTATCTTTTCCAATAGGTAGATAAGGCATCGCTTTTAGCGACTTTGAGACAGGATCCCATTGAATAACTTCCCGCCCGTCGAGCGGAATACCCCAAGCCCCATCGGCAGAACGTGCATAAGTATTGGTAGCGGTATTAACAACACGGCCATAGGTCGACTGCATTTCGGGAATGGCAAGATATCCGGCAGCAAACATAGTACTGCTGTTCAATGAAACCGACAATCCTTTACTGGCAGTACCTTTACGCGTGGTGACCATAATTGCACCGCTGGCTCCCCGGTAGCCATAAAGTGCAGATGCGGTGGCTCCTTTCAAAACACTGATGTTCTCAATATCATCCGATGGGATATCGCGTAAACTCATATTACCGTACGGAACACCATCAATAACCAATAAAGGGTTCTCTCCCCTGATCTGAATGCTCGGTTCTGAAGTAAACTCAGTACTGTTTTTAACCATAAGACCGGAGACCTTTCCGGTTAACGATGTAGCTACATCCACACCTTTCACTGTTGTTAAATTGTCTCCTGTAACTTTTTGAACAGAGTATCCAAGAGCCTTTTCACTTCTTTTGATGCCCAACGCCGTAACAACTACTTCATCGAGTGTTTTAATTTCGGGAACTAACCGAATATTAATATTTGCCTGATTAGCAATTATTCTTTCACTAACGTACCCGATAAAAGAAACCAGCAATACTGATTTATTGTCGGGTACATCAATTGAATATTTGCCATTCACGTCCGAAATAACACCCGTTGTTGTTCCTTCTAATACGATATTGGCTCCGATAATTGGCTCACCTGTTGCAGCATCGGTAATTATACCCGATACTTTTTGTTGCTGGAGTGTATAAGGGGAAATAACAACAATGTTATTTTCGAGGACCATATACGATGCCGAGGTTTGTTCAAGCAGCATCTTCATAATTTCCTTCAGGGAGGAATTCTTAACATTAAATGAAACCATCTTGTCAAGAATCTTAAAATCGTCGGAATAGAAGAAGCGGTAAGATGATTTACTTTCAACCATTTTTAATACTTCTTTAACGGATACCTCTTCAGCCAGAATATCCATTTTGATATCCTGAGAGTAAAGCGAAGCAGATACTTGCAAGGTGGTTAACAGTATTAGCAGAAATGATAGTTTCATAGTCAGGATTAAATATTTCAATCCTACAGGTATACAAATAGGATTACAATTACGATTTATTTTCATAATTTTACGTCAGTTTAGTTATTTAAATAATTGAACATGAACCCCCATTCCACGGGGTTTCTCAACGGAAACGAATTGGGCCGCAATCCCGATTCGTTTTTTTATTTTTAGTATTATGTGACCATAGGCGTTTGTTTTTAGGTTATTAAAGAGTATATGTTATTGATAAAATCTCATTAGTAAGTTATTATCCTGCTCAATATTGATGATCCCTTTCTCAATTTTATATTTTAACGGGATAGTATGTCGCATAATTACCATAACCTGTTCAATGGTTTCATTTTCTATAGAGCCAGAAAAATGGAATTTCTTTATTGAATCGGAAGCAAATTGAATTTTAATATTATACCTTCGTTCCAGATCACGGGCCAGATCTCCAAGTTTTTGTTTTTCTATAACCCATCGACTGTCTTTCCATGATGTAAAAAGTTCAGTTTTTACCTGTTCGGTTTTTGTAACCGGGGCAGATATATCATTAGCTTCAGGTAACTTTTCTTCAATTTTGTCGTCGGCACTATTTTTTTTCTGGACGGTTCCGGTATTATCTTCCTTTTTATAATAAGTCACCGTTTCCTTGGGTTTCATTTCAACCATAAATTCTCTGTCACGACTGTCTTTTCCTTCGATCACCACTTTCCCTTTTTCCAGGGTGGTTACAATGGAGGCATCTTCAGGATAAGCCTTTACATTAAATTTAGTTCCCAAAGCCTTTATGTTAATTTTTCCGGTTTTAACCACAAATGGTTTTGAAGGATTGGTAACAACGTTGAAATACGCCTCCCCGGTAAGTTTCACTTCCCTGCTTTCAGCATTATAGCTTTCATCGTAAACAAGTTTACTTCCACTATTTAGCCATACTTTGGTACCATCAGGTAATGTGGCGACAGCCCTTGAACCAAGAGTAGCCTCAAACGCAACTGTAGCAGGAGAAAGCTTATTTGATTCAGATAACTGATTATACAAAACAACTCCTGAGATTACTGCTAACAAAAGGACTGCAGCAACTTTTAATGTCAGATTCAAAACATTGCGTTTAACACCCTTGCTTTTGAGTTCTCTTCCTTTCCCGTTTTGTGAATTTGCTTCCAAAGTTAATGGAGAAATTTGGGAGGAAGCTAACCAGATAGTACGTATAGAATTGAAATAAGAAAGATTTTCGGTGGATTCAGCCAACCATTCCGAAAGATGTTCGCTTTCAAGAGGTGTTGTTTCGCCCGCTAAAAACCGGATAATCAGGTCTTCTTTATCAAACGGCAAATTTTTCACAGTTAAAAAAGTAATTATTTTTAACTATGACGTAAAACAAATATCAACGGTCTACAAGGATGGTTGAAATTTCATAAATATTTTTTTAATTCTTCCTGCAACTTATGAATTGCTCTTACCATTTGGGTTTTCACCGTACTTAGCGACAAAGAGAGCTTTTCGGATATTTGCGGATAACTAAGCTGTCCGAACCGGCTCAAAATAAATATTTCTTTGCACTGGGGAGGCAGGTGATCAATAGCCTGCTTTATCCTGGTTTCAAGATCATCAGAAAAATAAAAATCAAAGAAATGATTGTCCTCTGTTATTTCAAATATTTTTAACCGAAACTTAGAGTCGTCATACGAAATTGCCTGGATATCTTCTCTGGCTTTGTTATTTCGTAGAAAATCAATACATGCATTGTGGACCGAACGATAGAGAAAGGATTTTAATGAAGTGGTAATATTTAAATTTTCACGCATATTCCATAATTTTAATAATACTTCCTGAACAGTATCCTGAGCATGTCCGGTATCATTAATTATGCTTTTGGCGTAAATTGTCAAGGGTTGAAAATATAAGCGGATTAACATGCTAAAAGATCGTTGATCTCCAGCAATCAGGCCTCTTATAATTTCAATATCCCCGTGTTCCATTACCAACGCAGTCCATTAATATAAGTTTCTGAACACACTTTAGTTATTTTCGTAAGGGTGTATGTTCAACGTCTCTTATCCATTTCGAAGGAAAACAGAATTTAATCTCCTTTCATTCATATTTTCGATAAGTTTTTCCGTAAATATATGATTTTTCATCCCTGTTAAATATGATTAATCAATAAAATGGGAAAGATCAGTCGTAATTCGGAAATTTGAATAAAAATCTTCAAAATTTTTAAAGCCTTTAATAAATTTGTAATCTTAATGTGGTGTAATGACAACCCTGGCCGAAAGAATCATAGCTTTTAACAAGACGCTTGAATTTACAGGCAGTCTGCCCGAGGGCATAAAAATTCTCAACCCCTTCCGCGACAATGAATATGCGCTGGAGCTGTCATCGGAGTTTTACAGGAAATATTACAATGACAATAATCCCCGGTACTTAATCCTGGGCATCAATCCCGGCCGCTTTGGGGCCGGTCTCACCGGAGTTCCCTTTACCGATCCTAAACGACTTGAGGCAAACTGTGGCATTTCAAATCGCGGACTAAAAGCACACGAGCCTTCATCAGTATTTATTTACGATATGATTAAAGCTTTTGGCGGAGAAGAAAAGTTTTATGGCAAATTCTACATACATTCCATTTGTCCGCTGGGTTTTACCTCAACCAACAGCAAAGGCCGGGATGTAAATTATAATTATTACGACAATCCGGAGCTATTAAAATCGGTTTACAACTTTATCATATGGAATATCAAAACCCAGATTAATATGGGTGTATTTACCAATGTTTGCTTCTTTTTCGGAACGGGCAAAAACCAGCAGTTTTTACAAAAGTTAAATAAAGAATTTCATTTTTTTGGAGAATTGGTCGCCCTTGAACATCCGCGGTTTATTATGCAGTACAAGGCGAAGGAGAAGGAGGAATATATACGGAAGTATATTGAAATATTAAATTTTTAATTAGAGGGAGTTCACTACCTCCCCCTACAAAATTATTTCCCTTTCAGAAATCCCACACTGAAATCCGATTTTCCAAGAAAGATCACATCTCCCGCATCGCCCATTACCTCGTCCACAAGACCAAATTCGCGGGCTTCCTCAGCATTCATGTATTTGTCGCGCAAAAAATATTCTTCAATTTCCTTCCAGGTGTGCCCTGATTGTTTCCCCATAATGTGAAATATCTGGGTTTGCAGTCGCTCCTGCTCGCGGGTGGCAATGCGTACATCTTCTGTATATCCCTGTGATCCGCCTCCTGTAGGATGCATGTGAATGGTAGCATGCGGCAGTGCAAAACGTTTTCCCTTCTCGCCCGAACTCAGCAGAAATGTCCCCATGCTGCCGGTAAACCCAACAGCGTAAGTCGATACCGGAGCCGACAGCATTTTCATGGTGTCGTAAATGGCCAGTCCGGCATAAACCACACCGCCCGGACTGTGGATATACAAATGAATGGGTTGTTTGGGGCTAACACTGTTCAGGTAAAGCAGTTGTGCCACTACCAGGTTTGCCACTGTGTCGTTAATAGGACCACCGAGAAAGATGATCCGCTCTTTCAGCAGCAAACTGTAGATGTCGTATGCACGCTCTCCGCCACCGGAGCTATCGATTACCATTGGTACTAAGCTTGAATGTATCATATTGTGTTTATTTAGAGTTTAGACAATAAGGTGTTAGGCTATAGCGGTTCAGGCTATAGGAGAGTCTGTAATTGATGTCATATAATTGGGAATGAATAAATTTCTTTGCGAGCTTTACATTTTCTTTACGCCCTCTGCTTATCTAATTAGTATTTTCCGAATATCTCCATCATCCTTCTTCGAAAATCTTTCTTATCAGGATTATTGAACAGTTGCTGATGCAAGCTCTCCAATTCCTCTTTCATTTTTTTACGGTGGTATATCTTCACAAGCCAATAGGTTTTCTTTTGAAGTTCTACATCGCTCCGTAGACCGGTGTTGACTTTCAATCGTGAAGCGAAAAGCATCCGGTTCCAGGGACTAAGCTTTCCGGCAAGATATTGCTCAATAGTTTGAGTATCATTCAACGAAGTCTTCATAAGCCAGCGATTTTTGTTTTACAATTTCCCTTACTTTTTCGAGACATTTATACTTTTGCACACTTGCCGAGTGCTCGTTTGCAAATCCCAATGACTTTACAATTGTTCTGATACGCTGCTGCTGATAGTAAAAAGCGCGTAACAGATCCAGACACCTCTTGCCGGCACGTTCCAGATACATCAGCAGTTTTTGAGTCTTTACAGGCACTTCGTAATCCTCGGGAATGCAAATTTGCAGTTCTGTTGCCGATAGAGAAACCATTTCTGCTCCCACTCTGAATTTACGCATCCAGAGATGTTTTGCAATGCCAAGAATGTAGCCATTGCGGTTTAACAGATGTTCCCGTTGGTTCATTTCCATGTAAATAACGAGGGCATCGTGAAATATATCTTTAGCGTCGTCGAGGTCTCCTCCCATTTTCTGAACAAACCGGGCCACCACCGGAAAGCACTGCTCGTACAAAGCTTCCATACTGCTGCTGAAAGCCATTGTCTCCTTTCCTGTTTTTTTAATCTCCAGCGTTTCCATAATCGTCCTTTTTAATATGTGCCGGCAAGCATTAAAATATCACCAATAAAAACATATTTTTTTCAAAATTAGTTTAAAATAGTTTTCCGGTTAGCATCTTACCAATAGAACAATCCCTTGTTGAAAATTTTAATTTTTATAATTTAGCACCATTTGGCAACGACATACATTCTTAGCATGAAACAACTGTTCCTGTTCTTTCTCATTTTTCTAGCCACTACAGCTTTCTCCCAGAACTGGAAAGAATACATTATCGACGATAATCTCACACTTACTTTCCCCGAAAATTACACCATTACCGATACTATGAACCAGAAAGTAATTATGGCTCAGCTTGATTATGGACTGGTAATGGTTACTGCTATGGAAAACAAAGGGGAATATGAAATAGCTGTAACCGATGAGAACGATCTTAGAGATGAATACAAAGGGCTCCGTAAAGGAATGCTCCGGTCGGCAAAGGGGAAATTAATAGTCGAAGGACCGTTAAAAAAGGACGGACTGTTATTCTGGAATTTCTCATATTCCGCCCGAATGGGCGAAGCTAAGCAGAGCCGCTATTGCCGGATCCTGCTGTTGAATAAACATATCTATACAATCAATTTCTGGGAAGTGAACGACAAATCGGGCGAAATGGCTCCGCTACGCGAAAAGTTTTTTTTGTCGGTTGTGGTTCCGAAAGGGATTGGATTGCAAAATCAATTGAATGTGATCGATGAGAAAACCGCCTCCGATCGCGTGGGCAAACTGATCAGCAATTTAGCAGTTAAGCTGCTATTCGGAACCATCGTAATTTTACTGGTAGTTTGGGTTTGGCGAAAGGTCAAAAAACAAGCAAAATAAATTATAACCCCTCGGGAAGACTACTGAACTTCATTTCCTTGCTCATGAATTTTAAAGGATGAGTTCAAAATCATTTATTGAAATTTTGTTCGTAAGTGCCACAACCGGACGTGAAGTTTCCTAAAAGTATTGAAATCCCTTTTTATCGAGAGTAATTTTATAGAATAAAAGTCGGTCTTTAGGTCATCAATTTCCAAAACCTATTTTATGAAAACTAAAATTCTATTTGTTACTTTTCTGTTGGCTGCATTTGCATGTGGCATAACTGCCCAAAGCCTTCAAAAAGGAAATTTGGTTGGAGCGCACACTATGAAACTCACATTAAAGCCTGGTGTAACCGAAAAACAGTTCATCGACTTTTTTAACGAAAAATACAAACCGGCCTTTAACAAAGCTATACCCGAATGGCAGGTATTCCTGGTAAAAAGCATCAGGGGAGAAGTTCCCAAAGATACCTATGGATTAATTTATGTAATTAAATCGGTTCAGGACCGTGATAAATTTTATAATACTGACGGTACTGAATCATCATTTGGAAAAACTGTAAGGGAGAAGCTTAAACCCATTTTCGAGGAGTTTGACAAGATTTGTACTTTTGAAACAGTTTATACTGATTGGGAAGTATTATAATTGTTGCTGTAAGTTGTTTTTAGGAGCCCGGAGGATTTCTTCCGGGTTTCTTGTCCGATGTTTCCACCAGGAGTATTTAATAACCTTAAGAATGCCATTTTAACCCTGGAAATATCAGGATGCATAATTTGCGAAAAATTTAGGATAGTTTTGAACAAAATATTTCATAATTGGTTTACAACAAACCAATATTAACCCCAACCAAAATGAGCCTCAGTTACCTTGAATTTATCAAGCAACATTCTCTGGATGCCCGAATTGGCATTAACCCGGAGATTGGACAATTTGTGCTCGACAACAAAGTGAAAACCCTTTTTGGATACTTCCCTTTTGGGTATTATCTGTTAGATTACCATACCCAGAAATTCGAATTCATAAACAATTCGGAATCACTGCTTGGATACACCATGGACTACTTCCTATTGGGAGGCTTGCCTGCATCCCTTAAAAATTTTCATCCCGACGACTTTGTAATCTTCTCGGAAAAATTGTTTCCCGATATTATTAAGTTTTTTTCCGAATTAAGGTCCGACGACAGGGACTACTACCGTGTAACGTATAATTACCGGTATAAAAAGAAGGATAGAACCTATATCCACCTGCAGCAACATTCAACTTTTACCGATTTTAACCTGTTAAATCTCCCGACCCGGAATTTTGCTTTAATAAATGACATTTCGGCCTGCAAGCGCGATAACGCGCTGGTGCTTACCATTACCCGTGTTAAGGAAGGAAAGGAAATGTTAGTTTTACAAAAACGGTTTAACCACGAAAAACCTTCGATTTTCACTGACCGCGAAAAAGAAATTCTGGATTTAGCAATGAAAGGTTACACCGGAAAGGAAATAGCCGGCAAATTGTTTATTAGCCTCAACACTGTACGAAACCACAAACAAAACATGATGGAAAAAACCAACACCCCTAACATTGCAAGCCTGATAGATTACGCTTTTAAAAGCGAAGTAGTTTAACTATTTACTTTCCGGGAGACAGGTAAACCTTAGTTACTGTAAACCAGGGAGGCTTATCGTGGCTTCATATTGGGCATTTGGTATCCAAATAAACAGCCGTTTCAGGTAATGAGCAGGTTGGTAGCAAAAGATTGTAAGTGAGTTGTGATGAGAAGTAAAGATAGTACAAAAGGACTATTTACCTCCCTTCTTTTTAAAGGTAAATTTATGCTATTAATTACTCTCACTACATTCAAAACAAATCAAACTCACCTGAATCTATTTAAAACCTTATGCTCCGAACTATTCAATATAATTGTCAAAGTGGCGAGCCTTTCAAAATTGACGAAACTGCGGATTTGTTAATTATCCGAACCTTAAAATATACTGATCCAGATTATATCCTGAAAACAATTCCTGGAATAAAGGCCTTCTGGAGAAATATCAGAAAACATGACCAATTTCCTGATTCTTCAGTTTTTTTATATCAAATTGTCGAAACCACCGAACCTTCCTTACTTAGAGATGAGCTAAAGAACATTATAGAAAAATATAACCACCCCAACATATGTTATGCAGGCACAGTGATGCGTTATGCCGATTCCGGCGTTTACCAGATATATACCGGGAATCTCTTTATAAAATTTCAGGATAGCGCGTCCACACATTCCATAAACAGTATTATCCGTAATCACAAACTGGATGTTAAAAGAGATCTTCCCTTTGCAAGGAACTCCTTTTTTGTTGCGCCTCACGATGATATAGGAAGGGACATCTTTGATCTTAGTATGGAATTGCTCCGGTACAAAGATGTATCACACTGTCATCCGGAATTAGTTGTAAAAAGGAAATATGTTTTCAGGAACATCCCGGTAGATACAAATACTGCATCCAAAATTCCTCAAAATTGGGTTTTTGATAAGATAAACCTTAATAAAGCCTGGAAATATACGAGAGGTGAGAATATCCGTATTTGTGTAATTGATGACGGACTAGACTTTGGCCATCCTGCGTTCTCAAGCTCAGGTAAAATTGCGGCATACAGAGACATGCTGGATTCTACCAAAACCAAAAAACCTGTGCATCACACGGGGGAAATGCATGGCACAGCTTGCGCAGGAATAGCATGTTCAAATGATTTTCGTGCTCCAGGCATTGCCCCGGGGGCACAACTTATGCCCGTAAGATCGGTTGGTTTGGGGTCAGTAACCGAATCGGAAGCCTTTTATTGGGCAGTACAAAATAAAGCGGATATTATTTCCTGCAGTTGGGGACCTCCTGATGGAGATTTTACATCTAACAAAAAGAATAATTTTGTTTATCCCATTCCCGATCATACTGATTTTGCTATCCGTTACGCTGCCACAAGAGGCCGGAATGGAAAAGGATGTCTGATTTTCTTTGCTGCAGGCAATGGGAATGAGAGCATTAAACTGGATAAGTATGCTTCGCATCCTTATGTTATGGCAATAGGAGCCTCAAATATGAATGATGAAAAAACAAGCTACAGTGATTACGACAGTCCTATTTTTTGTACATTCCCAAGTGGCGAATATGTTAACGACGGAAAAGGATGGAAACAGATTAACGGAGTAACGGTACCTGACCCAACAGGTAAAGATGGTTATGACGATACTGATATTTTTAAACTTTTCAGCGGTACTTCGGCATCCTGTCCCGGAATGGCCGGAACCGCAGCATTACTATTATCTCTTCGTCCGGATTTAACACGCCTTCAGGCAAAAGATATTCTTTCAAAATCATGCAAACCTCTGGGTAAATCTATTACCTCAAATTTAAGCACTTATGATGACCAATTTGGGTTTGGTTTAATCCAAACAGATCTAGTAATTCAAAACGCTCTTAAATTTAATAAAACAGCTATGGATAACGAAAGCAAAACACAGACTAAGGGGTATTCCCTTCACATTGGTATTAATGAGGTATCTGCGGAATATTACGGAGATATTGTGCCAAAACTTTACGGTTGCATTAAGGATATGCAGAAAATGAAATCTTTAGCCGTAAAGTTGGGATATCAAACCAAAACATTGGAAAATGAAGCTGCAACCAGTAGCAGAATTCTTGACGAAATAAAGTCACTTTCCGAAACGGCTAAACCGGGCGATATGGTCCTCATAACCTATGCAGGTCATGGTGCACCTATTATTGATGAAAACAATGATGAGCCCGACGGATATGATGAAGCGTGGGTTACTTATGATGGTTTTCTGATTGATGATAAAATTTATCAATCGTTTCAGGAATTTAAAAAAGGTGTAAAAATTCTTGTGGTTACTGATTCGTGCCATAATGGAACGGTTACGAGACTAGTAAATTTTAATAAGTATAAAAAAAGATCCCTAAGAGGAGATATCAGGTACAGGTTCCTTGAGCTGGATTTGGTAAACCAAATTCTTAGCAGGAATGGTCAAACGCAGCGGTCGTTAAAAATTACGGAAAAGAAAAAGGACAAAAGCTCTAAAACAGGGCAGATAGAACTGAATGTGCCTGTTAAGTTATTGGCAGCCTGTGCTGATGACCAGGTTGCAGGAGAAAATCAAAATGGAGGGCTTTTCACATATCACCTGATTGAAACATTCAATAATTTTAACAATTCGATCACCTATACAAGTCTGATTGATAACGTCAAAACCAGGATGCCCTCTAGTCAGCAACCTCAAATAACTGACGAAGGATTAACTGACAATGAATTTGATGCTTTAATGGCCTTTTCGATAGAAGCATCGAGGAAAGAACATGAAATACTGCAAGCAGAAATACCTGTTGTTGAATTAAAAAGATCTTCAATAATTGCGGTGGAAACCGATGAAATGTTTCTTAATTTAAGTTCTTCGTCGAGCCTCCGGTCTACCGGTCCTGAAAATTCAGATGTACTGAAAGTGGTAGATGGAAAAGTTGACGGAGAAAGTATAGCTGGTGAAACAGATTGGGATAAAGCATACAATCTATATTTTTCGAATCAGGATAAAAACATTGAATTTATTGAAGCTTATTTACCTCCTGAATCCTACGAAGATAGATTTTATGCAGGAAGGGACACTGAATTAAAGGAATCGGATGAATTTGACTGGCTAAAAACATATCCTCCATACAGCGATATCCACAAAAATGTTCCATTTGACTGGCACCTCGACAATGAGCATAGTCAGCTTAAAGCTGCCAGGGAAATAGTCTATCCTGAATTAATAACCGGAGATACTTACGATAAAAGTAAGCCTAACGTATATATTGCACATATCGATACCGGAATTCTGGAAGACCATCCTTCGAAGCCCGAAAACCTGATTCTGAAAGTTACTGCCGATAATGATACAATAATTACAGGAGCTGAGGATAAAGATGTTATTACCCCGGGAGAACAGCAGGGACATGGTAATGCCACGCTGGCTATTCTAGCCGGTGGAAAATTAATGGGAACACAAACTGGTGGCGAATTTTCCGGATATTTTGGAGCTATCCCTTTTGCCAAAGTTGTTACCATTAAAGTTAGCGATTATGTTGTGTTACTTAGCGGAAAAAGAGTTGCTGAGGCAATTGAGTATGCTATTACTCTTGGAGTGGATGTTATAACCATGAGTATGGCAGGTTTACCTTCCAAAGCAATGGCCAAAGCTGTAAATAAAGCATATGAAGCCGGCATTGTTATTTGTAGTGCTGCCAGTAACAGTTGGGTTAAAGGGTTAAAAAAGGCCGCACCCGACTGTATGCTATATCCGGCAAGATTCGACCGAACCATAGGGGTGGTGGGAGCAACCTATACTCAGGTGCCGTATGTTTATAAACTTCATAATACCGAAACCCGAACCGCAGGTGGCTGTTATATGCAAATGAGTTATGGCCCCAGAGCTGCAATGAATACTGCCATTGCCGGGTACACTCCAAATATTGCATGGTTTGAAGTTGATATGAAAAAAGAAAAAGGTAAATTGCCATTCGTTAAAAACGGAGGAGGAACATCAAGCGCTACACCACAGGTTGCGGCGGCGGCAGCTCTATATATTCAAAAATACCGGGACGAAATTGAAAAAATAGCTGGAAAAGACAAATGGAAAAAGGTTGAAATTGTAAAAGCAGCTCTTTTTAAATCAGCTCATAAATTGAACGATTATTCCGAATTTTATGGTAACGGAATTCTAAGAGCCAAGAATGCCCTCATGATAGAACCTAAGGATATTGAACTTCCTAAAGAAAAGGCACCTGAGGCAAAAGATGAAGGATCTTTCCTCAAAAGCTTATTTTTTGTTTTCAGAAGAAGTTTAATTGACAATCAGCACGACCAGAAGTTGACTCAAATGATGAACACAGAATTGATGCAACTGATGCATCGTGAGCCTGAATTATTCCCGCTGTTAAAAAATTACAATTTTTCGGACCCGAAAGAGGAACTTACTTATGATGACAGGATACTGCTGATTGATGTTGTTCAGAGATCCAAACTCGCATCTTCTTTTTTGAAGAGTAACATTGTAACGAAAAAAATGCCCGATTCTCCTGCTATTACAAGAGGAGTAACCATCGATTCGTTTCACATTAACAGCCTGGAACTGGAATCGCTATACGGAAATTATAACCTCAGAAGCTCAGGTATTAAATATGTAATTAAATCATTTAGAAAAAATATCGGGGAAGAGAATTTCAATCTGGATCTATCTGTTGATGAAATAGAACTAGAAATAAACGGTCCTTTAACCAGGGACGCGAATACCTCACTCAACCTGATTACGAATTTCACGAAAAATGACCGTCAGTGTGCAATCCTAGTTGAAAAGGAACTGGATGGAGAGACTGTTGCCGAGTGGGTGTTTGACCAACCAATCCAAAATCAGACCTCCCGGGATTTCAGTTTTAACCGGAACGGGCGTGATGGAAATCAGTTTACAATTGATTTTAGTGATCACCTCCCGAATACTAACCGAAATCTGTTCTCCAAAATCGGAAAAGTATTAATCAAAGTTATCAGTTGGTTGTCGCCGCAGGATGAGCAAGCAGGCAATTTTAAAGAATGGCTCGCCCGAATGGGAAAATCCAGATACATGGTAATGGGATATGATTTGGAAAGTTCAACAAATAGATGGATCAATCTGGATAAAAAGGCCGAAATGTGGGATGCCATCTCAAAAGACAGTAAACCCGTTTTACTCCTGTTCCCGGGGCTATTCAGAGATGTAACCGAGAACTTCACCGATCTTCTTTCCAATTCTGCAATTCTGGAGGCTTTAAAAAATAAGTACTCCCGTTATGTAATTGGATTCAATATGCCCGATATAATCGCAGGTATTGAAGAAAATGCCAAAGGCATACACGATCTTTTACCAAAGGAACTGTTGAATAAGCAAAGTGTTGTAATTGCCCGAAGCCGTGGCGGATTGGTATCAAGGTATCTGTTCGAAAATCTGTGGGATGGGAAAAAACCGGATAAATATCCATTTAAACTGCAGAAAATGATTTTGGTAGGAACGCCTAATGAGGGTACTCCTATTGCCAGCAATAAAAAATGGAAAGATCTTGTTAACGTAATTACGAATATACTTGGGAAAGCCCTTGTAATCGGAGGTCCTGTATTCAGCAGCATTCAGATGGTAGTTGCAGCTATAGTTAATCGTGTAACCGACCTGGATGGAATAAACGATCTGGAGGTTAAAAGTGACGTTTTGATGAAGCTTAATAGCAATTTAAATGTCGCAAAAAATAATTATTACGTGGTTACCTCCGATTACGAACCCCAAAACAGTATATTAAGATTTCTGGAAGAAATTGCTGTTGACCGTTACATATTCACCGGAATAACAAATGATGGGGTTGTTCCTGTAAAAAGTGCAATATGCGAGTCGATTAATAAAACAGCATTCATCCCCGAAATAAACCGGTTGCTGCTAGGAGCATCGGAACGCACACATCATTTCCAGTACCTTAATCCCGAAAACACAAGAACCATAAACTGGATAACATCGATCCTCCTGAAACCCGATCCTAAGTTAAATGGTGAAGCCCGTGAAGAAGAACATCTTGAAGAAGTTGCAGGTTAATGAGGTATTTGAAGCTAATGTAGAAGCCAATTCTCAAAGTAAAGACAATTCATCTCTGGAAGTTTCCAGAGGTGAATTGTATAATTTTTTTGTTCCAAAAGGGGAGTACTGGTACGACTTTTTCTTTATCCGCAGCACTGCTTCGGGCTTTAATTTTCCATTTTTCCGCCAGAAGTTAAAACAACCACAGGCCAGGTATTTTGAACTTTGTGGCGAACTTATCGAAAACTCGTCGCCCGGGAGCTTCATAATTGGAGAACAACTGAACAATTTTGAGTGTACGGAGAGTGGCAGGCTGATATTGTTTGCCAATGATGTTCCGGGTTTTTATTTTAATAATCGTGGCTCAATAAGAGTATGGATAACCAGAACAAAATAAAAAACAATAAGCTAAAATGACAGTAAGGGAATTAATAGATAAATTAGATGGTTATGATGCCGCAACCCTCGTTATTATTGAGACTAACGAGCCAGATGAATTTGCCGATATAGAACTGGTAACTAAAAGAGTATCTCAAACCGGGTACAGGCCAAATCTTTACCACAGCAATATGCTTGGAGAGTATAGTATTGTAATTTCGCCCATTTTAAAAAAACGGCCATAACATGCTTAGTGATGAATTAAAAGAAGAATACTTTCATCTTCAAAAAGTAATAGAAGATTTCGACTCAAAATCCATAACCATTAAAGCATGGAGTGTTACATTAAGCATGTCGGGAATAGGTGCTGCATTTTTAAAAGAAAAAAGCATTATCCTGCTTCTTTCGGGAATTAGTGCACTCCTATTCTGGATAGTTGAAGCATCCTGGAAACATTTCCAGTTTTCTTACTATTCTCGCATCAGGGAAATAGAGAAATTTGTAAGAGGTGAGCTGTCACAAATCAGTCCGTTGCAAATAAACACAAGCTGGAAGCAATCATATCACGAAAGAGGACTTTTTAGATTTCTGAGTATATTTTTTAGGGCACATGTATTTCTCCCACATGGAATTATTTTCATTGTAGGAATAACCCTTTACCTTTTATTGTAAGAATTTTCACTCACCACTATTTGGAACATAGGCCGTTTTTGGAATTAAAAAGCAGAACCTTCACTACTGATGAGAATTTGAATTAATGTGTGGCGACATTAGCTAAGCCTCATTCTCTGATCACATAAAAAACATAATCTCATATTTTGTTATAAAGGTCGAAAAGAAAGCCGGCATATCTTTACGCTCAGGAATAAAACCCCGCATGGTTACCAACCTGTTAAGCGAATCGTAAAAATATGTGTAAATACGTGCAGTTAATCCGTTTTCCAGATAATAAATTCCCCTTAGCAGAAGTAAGTAATTATAAATCCTTTTTCCGATACAGCTCGTCCCTCCATTACCTCTAAAAACAGTATCTCCATTTTATATTTGATAAAATATACTTAACTGTTTAGGTAAAATCATTTACTTGTTTTAAAATTGTACCGCGGCAGGTTAAGCATTATAAATCAACAACTAATTATCAAACATTAACGACGACTATAATTATGAAGAAATCAGTAAAAATTATAATTATCGCTGGCTCTTTGCTTCTGGTAGCATTTTTAGTATTTGGCTACATGATGTACCAGCATATAATGGGCGCCGAAGAATTAGTGGGTAAAAAAGAGAACATTCCTGCTGTGAAAGAAAATATAATTCCGGTGCAAAAAGGCAATGCTGACTGGCCAAACTGGAGAGGTGCAAATTTCGATGGTAAAAGTGCACTTACAGGAATCTCTACCGATTGGTCCAAGGGGCTGAAAAAACTTTGGCAGGTCGATTACCTGTGTCAGGGAAGCTCGTCGGCCACGTGGTCGTCTCTGGTGGTTCAAGGAAATCATTTGGTTGTAATGGGTCGCGACGATGCCAACGATCTTGTATTCTGTTTAAATGCCGAAACAGGCGAACTAATCTGGAAAGGCGCCTATACCGCAGTTGCTGTGTCGAGCCACGGTGAAGGGCCCCGCGCCACTCCGTTTATTGACAATAATCGTGTATATACATTCGGACGAAGCGGTGATTTGGTGTGCTGGAACTTAGAGGATGGCAAAATGATTTGGAATGTTAACGTTAAGGAATTTGGTGGAAAAGAACCCGACTGGGGCTTTTCTACAGCACCTCTCGTGTACGAAAATATGATAGTAGTTCAGGGTGGCGGAGATGCACTGGTTGCCGCTTTTGATAAATTAACGGGGAAACTGCTATGGAAATCGATGAGCGGGGAAGCGGGATATGCAGCTCCCATTCCCGTTAAGGTGGGCGAAGAAACAAAATTTGCCGTATACCATGGTAAAGGTCTTTCCCTTGTAAATCCTGCCGATGGAAAAGAATTATGGCGTGCTCCCTGGGAAACCGACTATTTTGTTAACGCATCTACTCCGGTAGTTGATAACGATATACTTTTCCATACTTCGGGATACGGAATGGGCGGCCAGGCACTGAAATTTAACAACAACGGCTATAAAGTTCTATGGAAAAGCAATGTTATTGAAGCGCAACATACCGATCCTATTTTAATCGACGGCTATTTATACAGTTATTCGGGCGAAAGCAGCCGTAAAAATGGTATGTTTAAATGTGTGGAACTTGCTACCGGTAAAGAAATGTGGAGTACTGCTGAAGTTAGCCAGGGAACAGCCGTTTATGTCGACGGACACATTATTTGCTTTGATATATCGGGGAATATTTATTTAGTGAAACCCAACCCACAATCGTTTCAACTAACAGGAACCATAAAGAATGCCATGGAAGACGTTAAAAAACCCGCCTGGACTGTTCCTGTTGTTGCTAACGGAAAGCTGTACCTGCGGTATTTGCAGCACCTCAATTGTTATAAATTGTAGCAATGAACTGATCTTTATTAAAAACGATGGCGACCTGCTATGCGAAAAACGCAAATATAGCCCACGGTTGAAACCGTGGGCTATGGATTATTGTTTGCACGTTGCCGTTCAAAAAAGGTTACACGTAAAAACCGCGTGTTAAATGCTACCTTTACCGGTCGTTAATTTATAAAAATGCTTCTATGAGAAAAGATGTTGATATTAACAAGAGGAAAAAACTGCTGGAAGAAAAGCTGGTAGGATTACTTTCAAAATCGAATTTAAAACCTGATGAGCTGAAACTCGTCGGAGAAATTGAGCAAAAATTGGGTGAAATAAATAAGCAGTTATCAAAACGCGGATAAGTCTTTGGAGGCGGATCACAGTTTTGCGGCATATGTAATGCCCGACAATTATTCCCTGATTACTTCACTTTGGCTTTCAGCTCGAATTTAATATTCTGATATTCCACAAGGTCGCACTTGAAGGAACCCACAACCATGTCGAACTTTACGCTTACGGGTAACTTGTTATCATCGTCGCTGAGCCAGAAGGTCATATCGTCGTTATCCTTGAAAATACGGCCTGGTTCAACAATGGGAACAAATTTGAGGCAACGTATTTTTCCAACTTCGGTATCGATGGTTTCTTTGCCCTTGTAAACGATGTAAAAGGGAAACATCCCGTCAAAGTAGGTATCCACATACACCATGTCGCCAACCTTATAGTTGCTGAAATCGATACGCCTGATGTAAAAAAATGCCGAAACCATATCGAGGCAGTTTTTTGGTACCTTCACAACTCCTTTACGGTCGCTTTTAACAATATTGGCATGACGGTCGAAAGTGGCATTCTCAACAAGCTTATAATTGCCTTCACTCACATTTCGGATTGCCTTATAAGGTAAGGTTGTTTTTATATCGAAATAGCTTTCGAAAATATCTTTTACGCGGAAAATCTTATCCACCAACCCGGTGGTTTTTCCTACAACTACCGAATGAAATACATCCATATTCTCGAACTTTTCCTGTTTAAGTGTAATGGTGGCACTTCCTCCGGTAATAAAACCATAATGAAGCTTGTACTTCAGAAATTCTCCATCGCGGTATGGAAGCACTCCCGAAACAGGAGGCACTGAATCGCCGGCTGCTGAATAAATAAAACAGAAGAAACACAAAATAAGACTACTCCATAACTTCACCATGTTTCTATTTTTTGTTTAATAAACGGAATGCTTAACTAAAATGTTTTAATTTATTACCGAATAGTCTAAGGCTGAAACAATCATATACGATCAGTTATTTTTCAAATCACTTTTCTTTTAGCTGTGGTAGCAACAAAATCCTTCAGATAAAGAGGCTCAAAATAGGCAACATCTTCAAATCTTTTGTTCTGCCAGGCGGCTTCGGCCAGAGAAGAAAGATATGAAGCTTTCAGTCCGAAGTGCTCAACAAAGGTCGCTTTAGGGTTTTTAATGATATCTTTTACCTTACCGGCACCGCTTCCGAAAAATATCATTTCCCGGTTGGCGAGAATATCGGCAAAACTTTCGGAATTAATGATTTCGGCAGTGGTTTCTTTTAACAGGTGCCCATCTTTCGAAAACATGGCCAGATAAACTTCCTGGCGGCGGGCGTCGAGCATAGGACAAAATACCGCATTATCGGAGAATTGGGTGGCGAAATCAGTTGTTTCGGTTTGTAAACCTGCCATCATAGCGCGTAGGGTATTCACTGCCAAGAGCGGCTTTCGGGCCCCATAACAAATCCCTTTGGCAACCGAAACTCCAATACGCAAACCGGTGTACGATCCCGGACCTTTACTTACGGCCACAGCATCGAGGTCGGCAATGGTGATTGAATTCTGTGCCAGCAGCTTTTCTATAAGTACAGTAAGAATATGCGCGTGCGAGCGGTCCTCATCGCTCTGCATGGTAGCATATAATTCCCCGTTTCTTGATAAAGCAACCGAACAACTATCCGACGAAGTTTCTATAGTTAAAATTAAAGCCATGTATTAAAATTGGCCAATATACTATTTTTTCGCCTGGCTTCCCTTCTCTTTTTCGCCTTTCGGTTTATCATCTTTCTTGGGGCGTGTAACAAGAGTTCCATCCTTAAGCTTTTTGTTTACCACGCTGTAAGGACCAGTTATAATTTCTTCGTTATCGGTCAAACCTTCTTTAATCTGGATAAAATAGCTGTCCTGAATTCCGGTAACCACATCCTTATGCTGCGCTTTACCATCTTTAATTACATATACAATCTCTGTGGGTTTTTTATCCTGACTTTCGTTGGGTGTTAGCTCCACGCTGTCCTTTTTAGTTGAATCGCGCGAAATAGTAACCGCCTGAATGGGTACTGTAAGTACATTAAATGTTTTTTCGGTTTGAATATCAACAGTAGCCGACATCCCCGGACGGAAAGGATTAGGATTTTCCTTGGAGGTAATATCTTTATACGAATCGGCCAGAAGCAGAATACGGACTTCAAAATTTGTTACCTGATCGGTAGTGGCCCCGGTGGTAGTTGCTGAATTAGCTATTTCGGTAACTACACCCTTGAATTTTTTATTCAGGTAAGCATCTATTTCAACCAAAGCCGTATCGCCCATCGATACACGTACAATGTCGTTCTCGTTCACATCTACTTTCACTTCCATGCGGTTGAGATCGGCTATGCGCATTAGTTCAGTACCTGTCATCATATTGGTTCCAACAACGCGTTCGCCGAGTTCTACCTTCAAACTCGAAACGGTTCCGCGCATAGGAGCATAAATGGTGGTCTTATATAAATTTTCGTTCGATACTTTCAACGAGGCCTCGGCATTTTTAACCTGGAACTCGGCAGCACGAACACTCTGACGGGCGGCTTCCACATCAGCCTTTACCACTTTAAACGAACTCTCGGCAGCTTCCCATTCACTTTGTGAAATCGTTTTCTGCTCCCAAAGCTTTTTGTTTCGATTATACGAGAGCTGCTCCTTTTCCAGTTGAGCTTCCGACTGAGCCAGACGAGCCGATGCATTTGCCAGATTGGAACGGGTGGAATTGAGACTTGCTTCGGCCTGGTCGCGGTTGCTGATATAAATATCGGGTTTTATACGGAGCAACAATTTCCCCTTCTCAACAAAATCGCCTTCTTTTACATTCAACTCAATAATTTCGCCGGAAACTTCGGGACTGATTTTCACTTCAGTTTCGGGCTGAACTTTGCCATTTGCGGTAATGGCTTCAACGATGGTTCTTTTCTTTACAAAATCTATTGTTACTTCTATGGGTTTTTCTTTGCCGATCCAGCCGGCTTTCTTTCCTACAATTGCAAAAATTATGAGCACTACTGCTGCAATTAAAACATATTTAAGGAGTTTATTCTGTTTCATTGTTTAGAGATATGTAGATGTTAGAGCTTTACTTGTCCGTTTTTATAAAATTCGAGAACTTTCGATTTAAAAATATAGCTGTACTTTGCCTGTAACAGGTTCGACTGGGCAACAGCGAGCTGATTCTTTGAAGCGCTGTAGTCGACAAAATTTACCAATCCCAGATCGAACTTCTGCGAAATTGCGCGGAAGGATTCTTCGCTCGACCGCACTGCATTATCAGAGGCATTATACTTCTTAAAAGCAGCAATGGCATCGGTTTGAGCCTGCTGAATATCTTTATACAGTTGTTTGCGGGCAATTTCGAGCTGATATTCGGAACTCTTCACCCCAAGTTTGGCATTGCTGATATTGGTATTTACCATCCATCCGTTGAAAATGGGAACCCGTGCGCCTAGAGAAACCGTTCCGCTGATGTTATCATTTATCTGATCTTTGAAAGGATAGTTACCGTAAATGGGCATATTATTATTATCGAATCCTACAACTTTCATACGCGAATCGGAATAAGCTGTCCCATAGCTATACGATAGTGATAAGCTTGGGCTAATTCCTCCGTAAGCAACATGTAAACTCTTCCTGGCGCCTTTCAGGTCATATTCAGCCTTACGTATTTGCGGTAGATTCATTACCGCCTGCTGAAAAATTTCATCGACTGAAGAGGTGATATCGGCAATAGGAAAGTTTGTAAAATCGGGTTTCAGAATATCAAAAGTTTTAACTGTGTCGAGGTCGAGCATTTGTTTCAGGTTAAGAAATGCAATGTCGACCATATTCTGGTAATTTACCAGGTTCAGTTCGTCATTGGCGACCTGTGCCTGCACTTCGAGGAACTTGCTTTGGGGAATACTGCCGGCATCCATCAGTTGCTTGCTGCGATCGAACTGGAGTTTCGTAATTTCGAGCTGATTTTTGGCGGCATCGGCCAGTTCCCGGTCCAGCAATAACTGAAGATAAGCAAGGGCAAGGTTCAGGGCGATATCGTTTTTAAACTTTTGCAGCTCTTCCGTGCCCGACAATACTTTATACCTGTTCTCCATAATGGTATTCAGCTTTTGAAAGCCGTTAAACAGGGTTACCGAGCTATTTAGGGATCCGTTAAACGATTTTACGGTTTCATTCTCGGTAAACTGATAAGTAGTTTGGTCGAGCGCACGACCTGATGAAACGGAATAATTGCCATTTGCATTGAGGTTGGGCAGAACACTGATAAGAGATTGCCTGTAAGTGTTTTTATAATATTCCTGATTAACTTCCTGAATTTTAAGCTGAAGATTATTCTGGAGAGCATGCGTAATGCACTGCTCCAAAGTCCAGGGAGTTTGCTGAAAGGCAGGTATGTTAATGGAAAACAGCAGGCAAAGGCTAAGAATTGCAGCTTTCATAAATTTGTGGGTTTTATGTTGATAAAGATATGTAAATATTTTCGGATGAAAATAGCAAAGCAACTAAATTGCGCCAATATTCAACTATATCATATGCCCCAAAAATATTATGCGCATCCAGCTTTCGGCGAAATAGCCCTCAAAAAGAACCGGCAATCGAAGGGAATGCGCATCATTATCCGCAGTTCCAGCTCTATTACGGTTACATTTCCCTGGCATCTCACCTATGGCGACGCCATTAGTTTTATTAATGAAAAGGAAAGCTGGATTAAGGAAAATCTAAAGAAGATAAGCAAAATTGTTCCGAAGAAAATATTTCACCCAAACAATCCCTTCAAAACTTTTGCCCATGAGTTAAACTTTGTACAGCTCGGGAAGGGTAATCCCTACATAAAGGTCGACCGCAGTAACATCACCGTTTACTATACAGATGAAGAGATGCTGATATCGGAACCTGTGCAGGAACATATTCAGCAGGCAATTGAGAAGGTGTTGAAGAACGAAGCATTAAAATATCTCCCTCCACGGGTGGATTTCTTTGCCGAAAAGCACGGCTTAAAGTACAAGGGAATATCGGTAAAAAAGATGCGAACCCGCTGGGGAAGCTGTTCAAGTGCGGGCAAACTGAATTTCAATATTCACCTGATGAGATTACCGGCACATTTGATAGACTATGTGATTCTGCATGAACTGGCGCACCTGAAACACCATAATCACGGTGCTGGGTTCTGGAAATACCTTGATGAGCTGTCGGGGAGCAACTCCAAAAAATTTGCACTGGAAATGAAGAATTACCGCACAACCGTGTATTGAGGGGTTAAGCCTCACCATGGCCCTCTCCTTTGGAGAGGGAGAAGTATAGCCTCTACTTTCGACTAATCAGACTTCTTCCTTAACTACAGGGATATTCAAATCGCTTGTGAGAATAGAGTCGAGCGAAAGGACATACTGAAGGGCTTTCTGCTCACCAAACAGCAGCTCAAATTCATTTTCGACAAACTTGCGGATATTGGTTTCCCAATCGAGATACGACAAGGTTGATATTTTACCCAGTTCACGTTTTTCGAAGAACCTTTTGAGAATATTCACTTTTGAGTGAAAAGCAAGATATGCTTTGATTGCTACCCGCAGTTCATTACTCAGGAAATTCTCAATGGTTTTAAATTCGGTGGGGATAATTTCATAGGTGGATTCGTAAAAATTACTGAAAGCGTTATCCCAGTTGATATAATGGATAAGGTAATTGGTAATTTTGAAGACATCTCTGTTTTCATCCTGATCAATTGTTTTCAGGAAAACATCCTTTAGCTCCTTTAAATACCACGCTTTAATTTTGCTGTCGAGCTTCTGCGAAATTTCTTCGGTGTATTTGGTATAATCTTCACTGAAGTTGTTCAGTGTAAAATCTTTATTTGTAAATGGCTGATTGTATTCAATTATACGGGTAATAACCGCAACTTCGTCCATCAGTAAATGGTGGAGAGGAAACAGCTTCACCCTTAAAATATCCTCAAAAAGCTTGTCGGAAAAGTATCCCTGCATCAGGAGCTCGTAAAGATCTTTGTTGTTTTTGGTAATACGCTCAATATCGCTTCGGTAAATTTTGAGATGTTCGTTTATCTTGCTTTTTATCTGAGCCTTTTTACCGTTCACGATTATTTGAATATATAACGGGAAATGCTTCTCCTTATTCAGGGATTTAGCTTTAGCCCGCTTATTCAGATAATGCTTTACAGTAATTTTTTTTTGCGCCATGCTAATTACTTCTTGTGAAAACAATCAATCAGTTTTCCAATCTTTAACAACCTGATAATTCAAAGTTCGGTTGCAAGTAAGACCTTATACTTATTTAAAACTTAAAAAGTTCTATAAAACTTTATTTTTTTTCATTTGAACCAATACTTACCGCGTCTTTGCAAGAGTATGTTAGATAAGTAAATGTAATCCGAAATTTCAAGAATCGTATAACTTCAAAAATTCAAATCCATTTCCGGTCCAAATTAAAAATTTCATAAAATCGCTAAAGGAAACGATTAAACTTGCAGTATTATTATTTGGATGAAAACTAATTCGTTTTGATTCCTGAAGTTTTTCATCGAGATATACATAAACATGTTTCCCCTGATCGTTAATTAAACCAAATGGAGAAACCGACCCCGGCTCTAATCCAAGATGTTTATTCATCCTCTCGGGTGAAGCAAAACTTATTTTCCCCTGCTTCAATCTTTTCTCAAGATCATGAATGTCCAACTGCTGTGTATGCGACAAAATTACCAGGTAATGTTTATTGCCTTTATGATTTCTGAAGAAAAGATTTTTGCAATGTGTAGCATCCAGATCCTTCCAGTATTTCATAGCTTCTTCAATAGTTGGTGCCGGCGGATGTTCATAATACTCAAATGAGATATTTAACGTCTCAAGAATTTTATAAAGCTCAGGTTGTCCATTCATGGTGGCTAATTAATCGCTCAAATATAAGACATTAGGCTTCACAGTTTACAGCGAAGTAAAATACAGCCAGCAACAAATTGTTAAAAGTCTGTCAAACGATGACTAATTATAAAAACAGAGATAATCATATAATGTTGATTATAAAAGGCATTTCATAAAAAATCAATACCCTTTCAGTTTTTGATTAAATTCAATTGACTATTCAGCAGTAAGTTATAGAGCAATATATTATTTATTCAAAATTTCCAAGGCTTGGTGAGGGATTAATCTTTTCTAAAAATCAATAATTCTAACTAAACCTTTAAATTTACCCTTTAAAAATCAGTTATGCCGTTTAATCATGTTGGAGAGCTTGCTGCCCTGGCAGTAGCTTTCTTTTGGACCATCACCGCTTTATCATTCGAATCGGCCAGCAATAAAGTTGGCTCGCTGGCGGTTAACTTAATTCGTTTGGTAATCGGTTTTTTCTTTTTAAGTGTTTTTTCTTTTTTTTACCGTGGCCACTTGTTCCCGGATGATGCAGGCTTAAACCAATGGTTATGGCTTAGTCTTTCGGGTTTGATTGGTTTTGTGCTGGGCGATTTGTGCCTTTTCAAATCCTTTACCGTAATCGGTTCGCGCATCGCGATGCTGATTATGACTCTTGTACCTCCCATCACGGCAGCCCTTGGGTTCATTTTCCTTGGAGAGAAACTTACACTCTTCAACTTTATAGGAATGTCACTCACAGTAGCAGGGATCTTCACAGCTATCTTCAGCCGTGCTTCCCAAGGTGAAAAATTGAAACTCAATATGCCACTTAAGGGATTTTTACTTGCTCTGGGCGGAGCTTTTGGTCAAGCTATGGGTCTTGTTTTAAGTAAAAAAGGAATGGGAAATTACGACCCGTTTGCAGCTACCCAAATCAGGGTAATTACAGGAATTATAGGTTTTGCCCTTCTGGTTCTTATACTGGGTCGTGGTGAACAGATCCGGAACGCACTCAGACATAAGCTTGGCATGAGAGGCATTGTAATAGGTTCGTTCTTCGGTCCCTTTTTAGGAGTATCCTTTTCGCTGCTCTCGGTGAAATATACCGAAACAGGAATAGCATCGACCATTATGGCCCTGGTACCTATTTTGATTATTGCACCTTCAGTATTAATCTTCAAACAGAAAGTAACACTAAGAGAAATAATTGGTGCGATTGTAAGTGTTTGTGGGGTGGCTTTGTTTTTTGTGGAGTGAACGGGTTTCGGGTTGCGGGTTACAGGTTAGTTGCCAATATAATCGTCTATCGGAAAATTTTAATAATTGCATTTTCATTATTAAATAAAAGCTTTACTTTTGCGGAACTAAAAAGGAGAGCTGGCAGAGTGGTCGATCGTGGCAGTCTCGAAAACTGTTGTACCTTTACTGGTACCGGGGGTTCGAATCCCTCGCTCTCCGCAAGTAACCATTCAAACGAAACTAAAACCGCTTAAATATCACAGTTTAAGCGGTTTTTTATTTTTTCTCCACTAAATAAATTCAAAAATAACCAACCCGTAGGTTAACAAATCGGTTAACAGATTTAAATTCTAATTTTGCTAACCGAATGCCTTGTAACGAATTGTAATACTGTTTTTTGCAAGAGAACAATCCAAATCAAAAAACATTAAAAGTTATTCAATTCGGTTACCAAAAAACACCTCAATGGAAAGGCTAAAAGGAGTTGAAAATGATAAAAAAGGTTTTATAATTTAGTAACCACAAAAGGGATAAGTTCGCCTTTTGTGAACTTATCCCTTTTGTGGATGTATATTTGTATGAATATTCATCTGATAAAGAAACAGACAATTGAAGATTTCGTAGTCAGGAATGCGCTGAGCAAGAGTTCTTTTGGTCTTTGGCTTACAGCCGTGAAATTCGCCGATTGGAATCAACCGGCTGATATTAAAGGGACCTTCAATTCTGCAGATTTATTAGGGAATAACTCCAATAGGTTTGTATTTGATATCGGTGGAAATAACTATCGAATGAAATGCAAGTATTCTTTTGGAGAAAAGCAGGTTCATTTATTCATTTGCTGGATCGGAACACATGCTGAATACGATGAGCTTTGTAGTAAGAATCACCAATATACATTAACGTTTTTTAAAAGACTCTTATGGAAATACTTAAATATAAAATCATTAAAACCGAAGAACAATACAAGGAATATTGCTCTATACTGGAAAACTTATTGAGCAACAACTCAACAACCAGGACGAAGTGGAACTTTTAACATTCCTGATTGAAAAATGGGACCAGGATCACAATTCTTTCGAAGACTCAGATCCGATCGAATTATTACGTTCGTTGATGGAAGAACACAAACTTAAATCAAAAGATCTGGTTGAGATCTTAGGAGTAAGTAAAGGACTGGTATCTGCCATCTTAAATTATAAGAAAGGACTTTCTAAAGAAATAATTCGTGCATTGGCCACCCATTTTGGTCTATCCCAGGAAGCTTTTAACCGACCCTATAAATTAAAACTTGCCGTAAATTCCCGCCTAAGAAATGCTAGTGTGATGAATACGTATAAAGTAATAGCTACAGCTCATTAACTCTTCAAAATTTTTTGATAGCTGACGTTTATTCTCCGGAAACCACAAGTTATAATACACAAATCTTATGAAAACACAGTTTGGTACTGTATTAAAAACAGGTGAACGTTGTCCGGAAACTGGTTTGTGGAAAGTTCTTGAAAATCCATCAATTGAGGTTCAAATAAACGAAGGGAGTTTCATGTATTGTGATTCTTTGCCTCATATGTGAGTAGGATCATCAAAACAATCCACATTTTTTTGGCTGAGGTTAATTCTGAACCTCAGCCGAAAAAATTTGAAATGACTGTTAGTTAATATTGAAAACCTAGACAGATGTTACGAAATACTTCTTTTTAAAAAACAATGCCACATTTACCAGAAGTATCAAAACGGGAACCTCAACCAAGGGGCCAATAACAGTGGCAAAAGCAGCCTGTGAATTGATACCGAAAACGGCAATGGCTACAGCAATGGCTAATTCAAAATCGTTGCTGCCGGCTGTAAGAGCCATGGTAGTGGATTTCTCGTAATTTTCGCCCATCCATTTTGCTGCAAAAAATGTCGTAAAGAACATAAGCGCAAAATAGATAGTGTATGGAATTGCCACACGGATAACATCCATTGGTAAAGCAATTATATTTTCTCCTTTCAGTGAAAACATCACAAAAATGGTAAACAGCAGTGCAATGGGAGTTAACCACGAAACTGTGGGAATAAAACTTTTGTAATACCATTCGGAACCTTTTAACCGGCGCAGCACTACATTGGTGATCAGTCCGGCGGCAAACGGAATTCCGAGGTAAATCAAAACCGTTATGGCAATTTCCGAAATGGATATATTAACGGCAGCACCTTCCAAACCAAACAGCGGAGGTAAAAATGTAATGAAAATATATGCATACACCGAATAGAGAAATACCTGGAAAAGAGCATTAAAGGCTACAAGTCCTGCAGCAAGCTCGGTATCGCCTTTGGCAAGATCGTTCCACACCAATACCATGGCGATGCATCTGGCTAAACCGACTAAAATAACTCCCACCATTAAGCCAGGATAATTGTGCAGGAAAATGATGGCCAGAAAGAACATCACTAAAGGACCAAAGATCCAGTTTTGTGTAAGCGATAAACTCAGTAAACGAAGGTTTTTGAATACCAATGGCAGTTTTTCGTATTTCACTTTTGCCAAAGGCGGATACATCATTAATACCAAACCGATAGCAATCGGAATGTTAGTTGTGCCAGAACTAAGCGAGTTCCAGAAACCCGAAATACCAGGAATAAAATAACCGATGATAACCCCGGCGAACATTACCAGAAATATCCATAGAGTAAGGTAACGGTCAAAAAAAGAGAGCTGCTTTGCTGTTCCCATGTTGAAGTCGGTTTAAAAAGGTTTTTATAGTTGTGGCTTAATTTGTTCCGTGTAGAGTTTATAAAAAGCTTCTTTTATCTCATCACGGACTCTGATAAACTCACTCCAAATATACTCCTCGGTACCCGTAACATGCGAAGGATCCTCGAATCCGATATGCAAGCGGTGTTTCACTTTTCCGAAAAAAGCCGGGCAGGCTTCGTTTGCTCCGCCGCACACGGTTATCACGTAATCCCACTCCTCGTTCAGGTATTTATCAACTGAATCGGATGTATGGTGACTAATATCAACTCCCACATCTTTCATCACTGCAACTGCTTTCTCATTAAGCTTCCCTGAGGCTTGCGTTCCAGCGGAACAAACTGCCAGATTTTTATCAAACGATTGTAAAAAACCATGAGCCATCTGGCTCCGGCAGCTATTACCCGTACACAAAATCAATACTTTCATATTCAAACTTTTTCAGTGAAAAAAGAATTTAGCAACATGTATTATTACAACCATCAATTTTACCTAAGAAATCGTCGATTATGACCTTCATTTTTCCAACAATATCCGGATTTAAACAGTAATTTGTTTTTACACCTTCTACCTGGCCCACAATCAGTCCTATTTTCTTTAATTCAGCTAAATGCTGATTTACGGTGGTCCGGCTCAAGGGCAATTCCTCCGATATATCGCCGGTAATACAGGTTTTTTTCTCTGAGATATATTTAATTATCTGCAACCGGGCAGGATGGCCAAATGCCTTAAAGAATCCGGCAGTTTGCTGAAGTTCAATATCAAATAATTCTGTCTTAGCGTATGCCACGTCATTTAAATTTGTCGTAAATATACGTCATATTTTGATATGTCGTATATTTACGACAAAATAAATTTTAAATTATTTTACGGTTTAATTTTGGTGAATATTGCATTCAAATATTGATCGTAGTAGCCTTTTATAACCTCTTCGACCTCGCCAAGTGGTTTTACAGGAACAAGATCGGCCACTTCGCTGTAAGGCAAACCCGATTTGAAAAGAGTTTCCGTTGTACCCCAGAGCATCTCTGTAAGAGCTGCTTGAGCCTCTTTTTCGTCCATACCAAAGCTAACTGCCAGTTCCTTCATTTTATTAAGCTGAAAGAAAAAATAAGTATGTCCCATAGCGCTTATCACTGCATAAGCCTCGATTTTTGATTCCTCAACAACAGGAATATAGCCTAGAGGCTGCATTAATTCAATAAGCTGAGCCTTATTATCGCTGCTCATAGCCGGAGAAAAGGCGATAGGATTTACACCCTTATTTACAACAGCCGAAGCACTAGGATTCATGCGGGCAATATTCTCAAATCCAACAAGAACTGAATTCATTTTATCGATAGTCAGTTTTGGAGCCAGGGAAACAAGAATGGAATTCCTGCTGAGTTTATCTTTGATCTTAGCAATGGTTTCCATAAAAACAGGAGGATGCAGGGCAATGAAAATTACTTCATTTGCAATAACTTCCTCAATATTTTCGGTGATAGTAATTTTCGGAAATTTGCTCTTTAATGCTTTGAGAACCTCAGGGTTAGTATCCGTTACAACTATCCTTTCAAAATTAAGGTTTTTGTTCTGGTATGCCTGAAGCATAATTCGGGTGATACGTCCACCACCAATAAATCCTAATTTTTGAGTTTTCATGATAAAATGTTTATTTGGTTAAAAATTTCCGGTTCGTTATAAAATGAAATTGAAGAGATAACCTACCAACAGTATTCCGCCTGCAACAATGCCTACAAAGGTGAAGATCAGCGGAATTTTAAGTACTTTTTTAAGTATAATCATTTCGGGAAGCGATAATCCAATGGTCGACATCATAAAAGCCAGCGCTGTTCCCAGGGAAGCTCCTTTTTCTATCAACACCGAAACAATGGGAACAATTCCTGCGGCATTAGAATATAGAGGAATTCCTATTAAAACCGAAAGAGGTACACTATACCAGGTATCTTTACCCATAAGAGAAGCCATAAAATCTTCGGGAACATACCCATGAGCTCCGGCACCGACAGCTATACCCAGAATAACATAAATCCAAACTTTTCCTACAATCTCTCTTACCGCTGTATAGCCTTTATTTATGCGACCGGCCAGGGTCGTTTTTTCTTCTGGTTCCTCAGGTCTCCCAAACCGGGTTTGAAAAACCCAATCCTGTACCCAATGCTTCAGCCTGAATTTACCAATTAGCCAGCCCGAAGTAATGGCAATAAACAATCCGGTAACTACGTAAATAAGTGCAACCTTCCATCCAAAAAGTCCAAATAGCAACACAACAGCAACTTCGTTAATCATAGGTGCAGCAATCAGGAAAGAAAAAGTAACCCCAAGAGGTACACCCGATTCAACAAAACCTAAAAACAGCGGGATAGCAGAGCAGGAACAGAAAGGTGTAACAATCCCCAGTAATCCGGCGAAAACATTTCCGGTGAAGGCCGATTTACCTTCAAGAGCCTTCCGTGTTTTTTCCGGTGAGAAATAAGAACGGATAATTCCTACCACGAAGATGATAAGTGCAAGCAGCATCAACACTTTTGGCACTTCAAATATAAAAAAACGCAGTGCTTCGGTTAAGTGTTGACCTTTCTCAAGCCCCAAAACCGAATCGATAAGCCAGTCGGTACCCGGCTGCAAATACTTATATACTAAATACCATACTGGAATTAACAGAAGTGGAAATACAATTTTCTTGTTCAGTTTCATAAACAAAGTGTTATCATTTCGACCAAGACCGAAATGAACTTTTAAATTTTTTTAGAAGTAAACCCTTACGATATAATAAATACCTGCCAGAACAAACAATATGGCCACCGCGCGGCGGAACCACTTTTCGAAGGTTTTTACCTTACTATAAACATTGCCGATTCCGGAGATAGTATATGCAAGGAACCATGCAAAAACAATAACCGGGATACCGGTGGCTAAAGCAAACAGTAAAGGAAGGTATAAGCCAGAGGCGCTGCTTACGGTCATGGGGACAAGCATTCCGAAATAAAGAACACCGCTGTAAGGACAGAAAGCCAGAGCAAACACAATTCCCAGAAGTATGGCATCCATATAGCTCCATCTCTTTTTATTTTCCATCCGGGAGGATAGTTTGCCAAGTGACGGAAAATTTATTCTAAAGATATCAAGCATAAATAATCCAATAACGATGAGCAAAGGTCCAAGAAACTTCTCTCCATACCTCTGAAAGAAACCCGAAAACTGAAACTGATCGGCACCCAGGTAAATAATTAAGGCTATTGAGGTATAACTCACGGCCCTTCCTAAGGTGTAGAGCAGCCCATTTATAAAAACCCTGTGTCGATTGCCAATATCCTTGCTTATAAAACCAATGGCTGTAATGTTGGTAGCCAGGGGGCAAGGACTGATGGCAGTCATGAAGCCCAGCACCAGTGCCGATAACCAGGGCATGGTGCTGTTTTCGAGTATGCTGGTAAGAAAATCCATATTACGATTTCAAAAGACCATCCACTTTTTCCTTAATTACTGCCTTAAATTTTTCGGGATTCGAACGGGCATACATAAAACCCTCGTTGGTGATATTGATTTTTGTGTTTCCCTTTACCAGCAGCAAAGTTTGACCCGAAACCTGCAATTTTTCGGCAAGTGTCTTGCCGGAAGCCTCATCCAGGTTTACAGCCTTAAATGTTACTTTACCGTTATAAAGACTCTCGAGATCACTTTTGGCTTCAGATTCTACCGTTTTGCAGGTAACACAGCGCGCTGTAAAATGGAAATAATAAGCTTCCACATTACCCGAAGAGCCCGACGTTTTATCATCTTTTTTGGAGGTTTGAGCTGTACACGAAAAATTACCCAATACCATCATCAGCATAAAGCTGTATAAAATTAAATGCTTCATAAGTTAAGTTTTGAGGTTTGATTAATATTTTGAAAGAACCTGTATTATTTCATCTGCAGAGGGCACCCGTCCTTTAATTTCCACTTTTTCGTTCACCACAAGTGCGGGGGTAGTCATAACATTGTACTTCATAATATCAACAATATCTTCCACCTTGGTAACGGTGGCGTTAAATCCGTTTTTCTCTACCACTTCGCGGGTAACTTTTTCCAGTGTCTTACACTTGGGGCATCCAGTTCCTAAAATTTTAATTTCCATTGCTTTTAATTTATGTTTCGGGAATATCCGAAATATGTGAGTAAATTTTTTAATGTTTGAAAAAACCGGCAAACAATAGTTTTGCTTCTTCCCAATTACCGCGATTGATACAGTACTTAATATACGGAGGGTTAATTTCACCCTGGATCAGGCCGGCATTTTTCAATTCTTTCAGATGTTCCGAAAGCGTAGACCGGGCAATAGGCAATTCCTCGGCCATGTCGCCACTGTAACAGCACTTATCGGTATTTTTGGCAAGGTAGTCGAGAATGAAAACCCTTACAGGGTGAGATAGCGCCTTGGCATAGCGGGCAACTCTTTCCTGTTTATCGGTGTAATATTTGGTTTTTGAAGTCATATTTACCATTTCGTCGAAAGACGAAACAAAAGTAAAAAAAAGTTTTAAACCAGGAAAGTGTTTCGAAAAAATCTTTTATTTACATGTTCCCTTAAATCTTCAACTTTACTTTTACCTTTTCCAAAACAGAGGTAATCCAGATAATTAAAAGGGCAAAGGCGATGGATTTTATTATTCCCACAAATCCAGCTTTCATCCAGTCGGGGAGATTTAAACCATATATTTCGGCCAAATTATACCAGAGGTATGGTATCAAATAGCATGTAAGGGTACTGGTACCGCCGGCTTTGATGATGGTAAACCAGCCCTCCTTTTCTTTTATATCTACAAGGTAATAGAAAGCTGCAAACAGAATTAACGCAATACCGCTGCAAATCATAATCCATGGCGGTGTAGCCAGAATTTTGGATATAATAAAGAAATTCCGCAGCACAAAACCCGAAACAATTAACACACCTCCTGTCAGAAGGGCATATGGGATGAATCGCCCGGACTTGCCGCTATCAATCAATCTCTTCATAAAAACAGTCGATAATATTCCAGCAAAAGAAAACGCCTGAAAAGCTCCGTTTCCCGGGAATACCTCTCCGTTTCCTAAAATCCCGGCATGACCTGCAATGTTAAATGCCGAAAAGAAGATCCAACATAAGAAAAGGGCTATGATCGAGTCTTTAAGGTAAAGATAAAGCACGGCACTGCCAAGATACGCCCATCCTATCAGCCCCAGAATTCCCCACCACCGCGGTTGGAACTTTACAATTTCTCCGGCAGAGTCGCCGCTTCCCCGGTAAATAAAAGCAAATATCAGAAGGATAATAGCCCCAAGTGCCTGCATGGACCTGTAAAAGTATTTGCGGTTACCTTCAATTTTGGGATATACATTCCAGATAAGGAAGAAACAGGCTACTGCTATTATTTCGAACCAGTATTTGTTAATACCCATGGCTTCGCTATCTGCCAACGGCGTGTTTACGGTAAAAACGCCCATCACCAGTAAAGCAAACGAACGGGCGGCAATATGCCGTAAAATCAAAAGTTTGGAATGGCCACGATTTAACCTGTTTTGAATGGCAAATGGAACGGACATTCCCATTACCACAAGGAAAGCAGGGAATACAATGTCTGCCAGTCCCATTCCGTCGGTGTTTGCTTCGGTATGCTCAAGCCACTGCGGTATGCCAGACAAGGTCCACAGGTCGTTTACAAAAATCATCAGGAACATTGTAAATGCCCTGAAGACATCAATGGAAGGAATACGTGGTGTTACAGAGGTCTTCATTAGTTAGTCGGCTGGTTATATTTCAGTATTTCTGCATAAAGTGAACGGAAGCAGTTCGAAGGGGTGTTTTCAGTTTTTTCTTCGGTTTTCTTTTTACCATAAAATTCATCAAGAAAGCTGCCAGTGTCGCTCCAAACGGTTTGCATCATGCCATAAAAGTGTGAACCCATTTCGGATGTCGACTGCTGTCTGAATTTGGCCATATCGCCTGCCTGAATCGCCGCTAAAGCTGGCATGCGCCATGGACAGGTGATCACATTAAGTCCTTTCATGGCAAAATAAACGGGAGTGAGGTCAGCACGTTCGTAGTGCCAGTCGCAAATCATCACATCTTTGGGGATCATATCCACTGCCCTGTGCGTGTTGTTATAGCTGGCTTCCCACATACCCAGTCCGGTTGTTTTACCATCGATCAGGCGGTCGCCCCATATCCAAAGCTGGCGGTTCTTCTGTACCAGATGATCGCGTATGGTGCGAACCTCTCCAGCAAAAAGTTCGGCTTTATCGCGACCACTGCAACGCTTGCAACTGTCGTGACCAATATAAAAAACCTCGTCCATGCCGGCATGAAAAGCATCGGTTTCGAAGGCATCGCAAATTTCGTCGACAACTTCAAAAACCACTTTATGAACTCCCGGATGCAACGGACAATAACTTTTGCAATAAAGGCCGTCTGCATTGGGCCAAACATATTTTTCGGGAAGTTTGATATGTGGTGTTTCATCAAATTCAGGATATTTTTCGAGAAGGTTGCCCAAATCGCTTGCCCACGATTGGTGCCCCAGTAAATTTACCTGGGGAATAACCCTGATGCCAGCTTTTTTGCAGGTACTAACAAGCTTCTTAACGTCGCCTTTGGAAAGCGCATCTTTATCTCGTAGTTCGGGATGGGATTGGTATTGATAATTGTAATCGACTCTTAAAACCAGGGTGTTAACCTTTCGGGAAGCAAGTTCAGTATTAATAAATTCTATGAAATCATCAAGCCGGTCGGCACTGGGAGCAGCAATGCAGAAGCCTCTTACAGGGAAAATGCTGTCGAGTTTTGTCTGCGATTGAATAGTATTGACAGGAAGTAGTACCAGTGCAATTAAAAGTGAAAATAACGTTCTCATAAAACGGTTGATTAAGTTAGCAGTTACAGGAACGAAATTTACAATAAAATATTTGTGATGGTTCAGAGAAGAACATTTTTTTAGCGATTAGTTTAGTCTTACGACTTACGACTAATCACTTACTACTAATCTTCACCTCAACCACCATATTCACATTTACAGCCTTGCCTTGCTGGCGTCCAGGCTGCCAAACAGGAGAATTTTCAACAATTACCTTTACAATCGAATCGGTTCTCGTTTCCAGCCCTTTTACAACAAAAGCATCCTTCACCCGCCCGGTTTTGTCGACAACAAAGGAGACTGTAAGGCTGCCTGATGAGGTGAAATCTTGGCCCTTAGTTGCTTCAGCATATTTACTTTCCACATAAGTCTTAAATTTTGCAATATCGCCCCCCTGAAACAGTGCAGGCTCCTGCACTGCATAATAGGTAGATTCGGTTTTATCCTTATACTCAACAGCCAGAGCTTTTTCGGCATATCGCGCACTTCTCACCGAAACCGGTTCACTGCTCTTTTTTGCTGCCACAGGTGCATTATACGCAATAGCATCTGCTTCTTCAGCGGGCTTTTCTTCTTTTTGTTCCTCATCATCTGAGGCCAAAGTTTCCGTTACAGGTTCGGCAGCCAGGGACTGGATTTCAACTTCTCTTTCTGTAGTTTTATCCTTAACAGCTATCTTTTCATTAGAAAAAGACCTTGTTGCGACTGGTTTATTTACGGAAGTCTTCTTCTGTATCTCCTCTGTATTTTCCTGAGTTGGGGCCGGAGATTGTTGTTCAAATTTTGGCTGATTTATCTCCTGTGCTATTTCCACAGGTTTCTCCACTAACCCGAATTTGAATAAGCTGAAAACTCCTATCAACATAAGCAAAACGGCCGCGGCAAGACTTAGTTTCATTCGTCGCGACAATCCCCTTTTCTCCTGCTGGAGCAGCCGCTGTTGCATATTGGTATTGATATCGGTAAATACCGCACGAACCTTTGATGCATCGATGCTTTCAAATCCCTCGATGGCTTCTCTGCATAAAATACACTCCTCAAGGTGTTTTTCAATCACAATCTTTTCACCCGGAGAAAGCCTGTTTTCCAGCCATGCCAGCACAGCTTCCCTGCTCAGGCATCCGGATTGGTTCAGTAAATTTCTACTCTTTTCCATACTCTTTCTCCAAAATATTTTTCAGGTTCCGCTTCCCATTCTGGATAAAGCTTTTCACCTGATTAGGATCAAAGCCTGTTATTTCCGAAATCTGGCGGTAACTTTTATCGTGGAAATAAATCAACTCCAGGCAGGTTCGCTGGTCGGGGTCGAGTTTCTCCATGGCCGTATGCAGTTTTTTCATTTCTGCTTCGGCCTCATGTATATGATTCATTTCCGACCAGAAATTCACAAATTCTTCCGAGAAATTTTGCTGATAATTTTCGCGATGCCGTTCCACCGAAATGGTTTTGCGAATATGCAGCAGGCAATGGTTTCGCGTAACGGTGTGTATCCACGATTTAAAGTGCCCCACCTCGCTACGATGAAGTTCTGTAATCAGCTTTTCGAAGATTAGCATGCAGGCATCTTTGGCCTCGTCATCGTTGCGCAGGTATTTAAGGCACACCCCTAGCACCAGGTGACCATAGCGGTTGAAAAGCTCCTCCACCACCTCCATGGCACCACTCTTACGGTACTCTGACAGAAGTGCCTCATCGCTCATCTGCTGCCACTGGTTCTTACTATTTCGAAATAGGAGCTTCAAAGGATATTTTTTGTAAAGGTAGGAAAATTAACAATTCGGTTTGGAACCGGACGATACCCATGTATAAAAGCTCATAACTCCGCCACATTAAATTATTACTGATTGAATATAATTTTTATCTTTAACGCCTGATCAAACCAATAAATTATTCATGATGCGAAAAGATGCCCGGATGGTTCAAACCATCATAAGAAATTTACTATCGGTGCGTCTTTCGGATATCTTGTAACCATTAAACCGATTCTTAAAATTATGAAACAGTCGCCCCCGGGAAGCCCCAATGTACCCGACCAAAACGACGAGCATGTTGCTCCCTCTGCTGGAAGCAGTGCGCTTTATGAACGTTCCACAGAAACCACTGAAATAACTAAAAACGAAGAACCCACCGAAAACGCTGAAAATATGGATATTCATCACACTCACGGAAGTCATCACCAGAGAAAAACCAAGGATTATATATTTGAATTTTTTATGTTATTCCTTGCCATTACAGCAGGTTTTTTTATGGAGAACATGCGCGAAGCCCATGTGGAGAATCACCGGGAACATCAATACATGAACAGTTTGATAAGTGATATCCGGGAAGATACTGCCAGTATTCGCAACATACTTGAAATTAATAAAAAACAAATAGCAGGGATTGACAGTATTTTAAATCTGATGGAGAATCCACATCAGGAAGATTACGAGAAGAAGTTTTATCATTACGTTAACACGTATTTAGGCAATCTGAACGGATTTTCGGCAAGCGAAGTCACCATTACCCAATTGCGTAATTCTGGTGGTATGCGGCTCATAGGCAAAAAAATGGTTTCGGACAGTATTGTTTCTTATTATGGGAAATACGATTCACACACCGGACAACAAAAGTATAATATAAAATTTCTGACCGAACTGGTAGACATAGAATTGAAAATACTCGACTTAAGCACCTACAGAATTAAAGGGAAAAAACTTACAATCGACAATAGTATGAACCGGGAGTTTTACAACCGCACCCTGGCTCTTAGCTCCATCCTAACAAGTGAGGTTGAATGGCTGAAATCGTTTCAGAAAAAGAGCATCTCGCTGTTGGAATATTTGAAAAGGGAGTACAAGGTGGAATAGACGGAATTGATTTTCGAATTTAAAAAAAAGTGTTTGGAAAAGATTAGGAACTCTGCTTGACACCTCATTCTCCCGCCTTTTCCATACATTTGCTTCATGGAAAGCTTAAAAACGGGACAGTTTTATGGTCAGACAAATGTGACGATACGGGGCAACGGTGTAACCCTTACCGATACGGAATATACCCATGAAAAGGTTGACTGGCATTACCATGAGAATGCCTATTTTACTTTTATTCTCGAGGGAAAGGTACTGGAAGGAAATAAAAAGGAAACCTACCATTGTGCTGCCGGAAGTCTGTTATTTCACCACTGGCACGAGTCGCACTACAACATTAAACCCAAAGGTTTTACCCGCGGTTTCCATGTCGAGCTTGATCCGCAATGGTTTCAACAGTATAGAATTGGGTCATTGCACGGCAGCATAAAAATCAGCGATCCCCGGGTAAAAATCCAGATGTATAACATCGTGAAAGAAACTAAGCTGGATCCTCAGGCCAGCGGCCTTGCAATTGATTCTCTTTTGGAGGCATTGATGGATGAAATGGTGGGGAACAACGATACTTTCAACAGAAAAATCCCTGTATGGACAAAACTACTTTGTGAAATGCTGAACGATGCCCCTGTTGAAACGCCAACGCTTACCTCGCTGGCAACTGCACTGAACATACATCCGGTGCATCTGTCGCGCGATTTTCCAAGGTATTTTCATTGTAACCTGGGCGACTATATGCGGGCAATTAGAATTCATAAAGCGCTTTCTCTGCTCACCGATAAAAGAAAATCGCTCACCGATATCGCCCTGGAATGCGGATTTGCAGACCAAAGCCATTTTATCCGTACTTTCAAAGCAATAACCCGGACGAATCCCTTGCAATACCGTAATTTCCTGTTGAAGTAAATTCTTCGACTCCTGACAGCAACAGACCTCATTTTGCCTGAAGCCTGCAATAAAAAACCAAACAGAGCAATTAAATGTTAATTCTGTTCTATTTTGTGTGCATTGCTTCTTCTTTCTTTGTATGGTTGTTTAATAAAAAACATGCAGATGAGATCATTCTTTCTATATCTTTTTATAGCTGTACGTGTGGTTACGGTTACAGCCCAGCCGGAAGATCTGGTGATCAGTAATGGTATTACTTTCCCGCTACATCAGTCCCATGTGGGACAGATCGCTTTTACTTCCGTAGAAATTCCTATGGAAAAGTTCCAAGAAACAGATTTTTTGATGGAGTATGAGCTGACCAATAAAAGCAACCTATACATCACGGTTTTTATGGGCAACTCGTTAACAAACTATCTGCATAGGATAGCACCCGAATTGAGCAGGGACAAGCTTGTAGAAAACGGTAACTACCAGTTCTCGTTTTATGTGGATCAGCAACTGGTTTACCGTACAAATTTGCATCCCGGAGCTCCTTATGCCGGTGTCAAGGATAAAGAAACCTATATTAAAAAGCCGCTCATCAATAATCAGGCACAGGGATCTCTCTGGAGCCAGTCGGCATGGAACAGGTTTATGAATAACGGAGGCGATAGCGCGTTATCAGATGGAGATCACCTGTTAAAACTTGAGATACGTCCGTACCTGATGAACCCGGATGAAATTACAGGAGAGATACTTGCCTCGGGAACAGTGCTTTTGCATGTGAAACGAAAACCGGTGATTGATGTTTCTACTATTAATTTGAACGAACCCTTGCCATACAAGGACTTAGATATATCGACCGAGAGATTTGACCGCAACAAATTAAAGGAACTGAAAGGCAACATTGATGAAGCCGTATTTAAAAATATAACCAGCATCGTTGTGCTTAAGAAAGGAAAACTGCTGATCGAAGAATATTTTAACGGAGCCAACCGGAATACCCTGCACGATACACGTTCAGTGGGAAAGTCGTTTGCTTCCACCCTCACTGGTATTGCCATCCGCGAAGGTTATCTCCGGGATGAAAATATGTCTCTGAAATCGTTTTACGATCTCAATGGATTTTCAAACTATTCGCCCGTAAAAGAAAACATCACATTGAAGGATTTGCTCACCATGAGTTCGTCTTTCAGCGGTAACGACGATGATTATGGCTCTCCCGGCAATGAAGAGAATATGTATCCTACATCTAACTGGGTTAAGTTCGCTCTTGATTTACCTGTTGACTCAGCTTACAACAGTGGCTGGCACTATTTTACTGCCGGGGTGGTTCTACTTGGCGACATTCTGAATAAGAAAGTGCCTGGCGGGCTCGAAAAATATGCCGCCCAAAAACTTTTCGAACCTTTGGGCATCAACAATTATGCCTGGCAATATACGCCGCAAAAGGTGGTGAATACTGCCGGCGGCTTAAAAATGAACTCCCTCGATTTCGCCAAATACGGCCAGTTGTATAAGAACAGAGGACAATGGAAGGGTAAACAGATACTCTCAAAAACCTGGGTTGATAAAACCTTTACAAAGCATAAGCCTATTCCGGATCGCAACAACGAATATTACGGGTACCTTTTCTGGAATAAGACCTATCAGGTGAATGACTGTAAATATGAGACCTTTTACTCTGCCGGAAACGGAGGCAATAAAATCTATATTTTCAAAGATGTTCCTTTAGTGGTGGTTGTCACGGCTACAGCCTACGGCGCTTCTTACGCACATCCGCAGGTAGACAAAATGATAGAACAGTATATTTTACCGGCAGTGCTGGATGAATTACCTCCCTGCACCTCAAGAACAATGCCCCTCCTCTAACTGTTTATACACTGTAAAGCAGTTGTTTTATCTTAACCAAATTGATTATTATGAGTAAGCTGATTATTATAGGTGGGGCTGTCATGTTGTTCCTGGCAGGATGTAGTGCGGTGGATAAATTGACCCAGTTTAATATGGATTTTAATTCAACGGTTGTTATCCCTGTTCCTGAAGGGATCAATTTACCTTCGGATGTCAAAACTCCCGATGTGGTAACAAATTCGGAATCGACTTTTGCCATAAAGGATACACGCAAAGATATGATTGAAGAAGTTAAACTCACGTCTTTAGATCTAACCATTACCTCGCCTTCCAACGGAAATTTCGATTTTATGAAAACCATCAACGTGTATATGTCGGCCGAAGGACTTCCAGAAACAAAAATTGCCTGGAAGGAAAATATCCCCAAGGGCGCAGGTTCTGTCCTCGAGCTCGATACATCCAACGAAGACCTGAAGGAATACATCAAGAAAGACAAAATTGTTCTGCGGATGAATACCGTTACCGATGAACTGATTACCACAGAACATCACATCGATATCCTTTCGGTATTTTTTGTAGATGCAAGAATACTGGGGCAATGACCAACGGAGGTTTTGTTAGCCTCTCACAATCTACTTTTTTCGCTTGTTCTCTGGTTCAAACAACAAAATCCAGTTCTGTCCAATTTTGGTTATAACCAACATCAGCGTGGAAAGTCGCACCAATTGTAACATTACTTCCAAAATAACAGTACCTCTGTGACATTAAATTGGTAGAATAGCATAACCGGAATCTATTGATCGGGTTCCTGTATATATTGATATTCAATTAATATACACCCATATACGTGTTTTTTAAAACCTCTGACTATGTCGCCCGTATATAATGAAATTCATGTTTTAACCCGTTATAATGAAAAAGATTTTTACACTGCTTGTATCTATATTAGTTATCTCTTCTTTTTTTAAAGTCAACGCACAATATTCGTGGTCTCAGATAAATAACTTTGGCGGAAGCGCTCGTTACGATGCTGTAAGTTTTGTTGTTGGCGATTCGGCCTATGTCGGCCTCGGACGAAATAGTACCACGTATTTTGCCGATTTCTGGAAGTATAATTCATCAACTGATACCTGGACAAAGGTAGCCGACTTTCCCGGAGGAGCCCGTTCCAATGCTGTGGCATTCACGTTAAATAACAAAGGTTATGTTGCTACCGGTATAAATGGTTCAACTAAATATAAGGACTTGTGGGAATACAACCCTCAAACCAATCAATGGACAAAAAAAGCCGATTTTGGTGGCACTGCCCGGTCGGCTGCCGTATCATTTACAATCGGAAACAAAGCCTACGTGGGTACCGGTACAGATGGGGCCGAGAAAAAAGACTTCTGGGAATATGACCCTTCCACCAATACTTGGACTGGAATAGCCAGTCTATCCGGCGATGAACGGCAATCTGCCTCCGCCTTTGCTATCGACGGGAAGGGTTATGTTTGTGCAGGGATAACCTATGCGTCGGGATCGATGATGACCAACGATGTCTACGAATACAATCCTGTTTCGAATACCTGGGCTGAAAAATCTTTTGCCGAATCGCATCTGGCACGAACCGGTGCAGCTACATTTGTAATGAATAACAAAGCATATTTATGCGGCGGTTCCGGTAAAAAAGATGTATGGGAGTATGTGCCCTCTGCAAATACCTGGACCAAACTGGCCGATGTAGGACTTTCATCAGAAACCAACCGAAACGAGCCCGTGGCGTTCTCGGTAAAAGGGAAAGGGTTTGTAACCTGTGGCTATTATATGGTCGATTTCAGTAATATATTTTATAAAAACGATGTTTGGGTTTTTGCGCCCCCACAACCGCCCAAAGCACCTTCAAACCTGGTAGCTACCGGGATAGCCTCTAATCAGGTAGAACTCAGATGGACCAATAATTCAACGGATGTTACGCAACTTGTGATCGAAAAATCGATTGGAGACAACCAACATTACGAAATATTAAGCTCTTCACTGCCGGTAAGCGCTAATAATATTACATCGTATGGCTACAACGATTCAACTACTTATTATTTCAGGATGAAAGCGGTCAATAGTGCAGGGTCGTCGGATTACTCCAACGAAGATTCGGCTGTCACCAGGTTCGAAAAACCAGTACTTTCTGCAATTCCTTACTCTACACGTTCCATTACATTACTTTGGAGCCATAACACCATAAGAAAATTAAAATATTATATTGAAAGGTCCGATAACGACAATACCAGTTTTTCTCTTAAGGACAGTGTGGAGAATAGTGTTGAATGGTCGGATACCACTCTTACAGATGGAAAGAAGTACTATTACAGGTTGTATGTTAAAATGGGTAATAAAAAATTATACTCTAACTATAACTATGCCATTACGGGAAAACAAGGTTCATGGAAAAATATGGGGAACTTCCCGAGTTATTATAGCGAATGTTTTTCATTTATGGTGGGGCGAAAATTTTACACAGGCACAAAGCCTGATTACAATTCGACCACAATTGAACTTTACGAATACGATACCGATAAAAACCTCTGGACTAAAAAGGGAAATTTTCCAGGCGAGTACAGGGATTATCCCAGAGCCTTTATGATCAATAATAAAGGCTATGTGGGTGTAGGGTATAGAATAGTAAATAATGAATTCAAATATTTTAGTGACATTTGGGAATACGATCCCTCTACTGATACCTGGAAACAAATGGCTGATTTCCCGGGTATCGGTCGGCAGTTGGCAGCTACCGTAACTATTAATAACCTTGGATATCTGGGATTTGGTTATAACCAGGCTTCCCTTAAGGACCTTTGGCAATATAATCCGACCAACAACAGTTGGAGCCAAATGGTCGATTGTCCTGTGACATTAAACAACCCAACTGCTTTTTCACTTGGTAACATGGGATATTTTGGTTACGGTTGGAGTACTCCATTGCTTTATTCCTTCAATCCCGAACTGAATCAATGGACTAAGAAAAATGATTTTACCGATCTGGCATTGGACAGAAGTAACTCCGGCTCTCAGTTTGCTTTTAATATCGGAGAAAAAGCATATCTGATGGCATCAAAAATTAATTCCTTCTGGGAATATAATCAGCAAAACGATACCTGGATCCGTAAAAATGGTTACGACAATATAAGAGGACCAATGAGCAACAAACATATTGCCAGCTCCGATGGTACAATAGCTCTCTTTCATCCTGAGAGTGAAAATACTCCGGGATCTACAAACTCGGGTGGGTCAACTTATAACTTTTACCTTTACGACCCTGGTGGATTTAGCGCACCAACAAACCTGAGAATTGGTGAGTCTTCAAAAAAAATGGTTCAGCTTAAATGGTTTCACGACGACCCTGCTGCAAAATTCATCATTGAACGGTCAGAGAACTACTATTCCTGGAAAATTATTGATTCAACTGCGTTAGATATTAAAAGTTACACCGACACCACCATAAAAGAAAATACTTTTTATAAATATCGGGTTGCTGCAAAAATTCTGAATAAAGTTTCCCCATATACCAACGAAGTTATATTCCGGTCAGGACCTCCGGCTATTGTAAATGTAAACAGGGTAATTTCGAGGTTTAAGGATAATAGTTTAACAATTCAGTTTTCTCCTGACAAAAACAATTGTGCTGATGGATATTACCTTGAAAGAAGTGATGAACTCAATCCTGAAGTATTTATCCCAATCGATACTTTCTCGTATACAAAAACTTCATTCACCGATAAAAACCTGGAAATTGGTACAATGTACAATTACCGCATTAAAGCTTATAATAAATTTGGTAATACCATTTCCAAAATTGTCAGGGGCAGACCCGGAGATGTTTGTATTTTTAACGGGGACATAACCACGGATAATGCTTTTATTATTGATGAAAATGGTTATGATGTCGATTATAACCATTGCACCTCTTCCAAACTCACCATTTATCCTCAAACCAACAGTAAAAAGATAGGTGTTGCCTTTAACGAATTGAACATTTACTCGAAAGATACAATCTATATCTATAATGGGCCCACTGTAACCAGTCCTTTATTAGGCAAATATACCGGCAAAACTGTACCAGAGAAACTTTTCTGCGGCAACAACCCGGATGGCTGCATTACTATTTATTCAAAATCCAACTGTTCCTGGACCGGGAGCGATTATACCGGATTCAAGGCTTATGCATCAAGTTATGATTATTTTCCGCCAAGCAATTTAAAAGCTGTCTCCACAACTAAAAATATTAGCTTAACCTGGAGCGACAATTCAACTAATGAAGACTATTTTATTATAGAGCGTTCGGCCGGAGATATGAGTCATTTTGTAAAAATCGACAGCGTTCCGGCAAATACAGCAACTTATACCGATTTAAATACAACATCAACCCTGAATTATTTTTACCGTGTACGTATGAAATCGGGGAATGAATTCTCACTGTACAGCAATATTCAGGAAACAATGCTCTTGCCTGAAACGCCCGGGGAAATTGATATTAAATTAAATAACGACGGAAGAATAAGACTAAAATGGACTGATAATGCCAACAACGAATCAAGTTATTTGGTTTACGGGTCTTATAACGATAGCTTACATTACTCAATTTTGGATACGGTAGACGCAAATATAGATTCCTTCCTATTTAAGCCTAAAATCGAATATCTATGCTATTATAAAGTGAGGGCATCTAATAAAACAGGAGGTTTATCAGCCTGGTCCAAAAGTAAAACTTATATTATACTAAAAACACCTGTCTTGGACTATCTCTATGCGAGAGATAATAATGCAATTCATTTTAGCTGGTCCAATAATTCTTATAGCGAAGATGCTTATATTGTGGAAAGATCCTTGAATGACACTTTGCATTTTGTTAAGCTCGCAGAACTTCCCAAAGATTCATGGGATTATACAGATTTAAACCCGCCAGGTATTCCAAATTATTATTACAGGGTCAAAGCCGTGCGATCAAATGGAGAATCTTTATACTCAGACATTAAAGCCGGAATTTTAACATCCTCCTTTGAGAGCCTCACATCCGATTTTGAAATAAGTTTATATCCGAATCCAACTTCTGATGTCATTTATTTAAAAAATGGACGGAAATCCGATATAAGTCAGTTCAGAATTTTCAATTCTCATGGAACTATGGTCATGGAATCGGGAAAACGGAGTTTCAATGATTCTGAAACTGAAATCAACGTATCGGAATTTACCCCAGGAATCTATACTCTACAGGTATTTTTGAACGGTCAAACCAAAAACTTACGTTTTATAGTTCAATAAATTGGTTTAAGGATATTTACTTCCAAGCCCGGCGACTTTTATGAAGCGCCGGGCTTTTTGTCTGAAGTATAATTTTATTTTCACAACACCCCCATTTCCAGAGCAACTTTTACCAGCTCGGCCGAATTTTTTACTTTCAGTTTATGAATTATGTTTTTGCGATGCGCAATTACCGTATGTTCCGAAATAAATAAAATTTTAGAGATTTGTGTTGCACTATACCCTTGTGCCAGGTAACGGACTATTTCCACTTCTCGCGGCGTTAGTACCGATTGATGAAATTGTTCAGCAAGGTCACCGAGGGTAAATTCCACATTCATATCAGTTTTCCATGCATAAGTGATCAGAGTGCTTTTTTTAATGTGGCTAATGTCAGTATAATGAGAAATGGCATAGATCATTTTACCCGCATCGTCGATCTTATAAAAGGAAGTTTGCTGGTTGACCCGGATGTAATGGCCGCGTTGATGTCGCATCCTGAAATCGATGGAGAACACACCCGAAAACGAATCCAGCAGGAACCTATTCGAAGCTAACTGGGACCATGAAATGGCTTTTTTTGTAAAGGCAAAAACAAACTCAGCATCCTCAGGATGAATCACATTATAAACAAACTCCAAATCCAGAAATTCACTGGGTTGATATCCCAGAACAGACAAAAGCGTTTTGCTTACAAACACATTTTTAAATTCTATAACATCAGTGATGTAAAAAAACTGATTACGCATTACCAAAATCTGATTTAGTTTTTTCACATCAATAGGATCTGCTTTAAAATCATCTAAATCATCGCATTTAGGCAATGAAGAGAAAAGATGTATTGCATCCTCCGATTTAGTTGTTTTATCCATTGTTTCCATAACAGGAAAGTTTAGGTAAAGGTTAGTAAGATTATGACCTGCTGAAATAAATATTTATAAATGAAACTATGGTTTGAAACCTGGTTTAAGGCTCCACAACATCTGGTTATCAGTACGAAAGATACGACAATCTTTTTAATAAAAGCACCTCTATTTTGACGAACTAATCAATAAAAAGATTAAAAAATCCCCCAATTGGGGGATTGAATTTACGCCTTGGATAGAGTTACCTTTAATTGCAAAACCAGGAAAGCTTCAAATCATTTAGGTTAATACGAATAGCGCAAACCAGGATTAATATTTTATCAAATTATTTCACTCAACTTATATTTATATGAGACTTAATATTTGTACGATTATTACAATCCTGATTGTATCGATTCAAGGCCTTTTTGCTCAGAAATACACAATCAAAGGAAATATCAAGGATAGTGTAGCTGGCATCCCACTATTAATTGAGGGTACAAACTTATCCACAAAAACTGATTCGGTGGGTAATTTTGAAATAGAAGTGGTTAAAAGCGATAGCACAAAGGATTTAGTAAACCCTAAAAGATTTAATTTGCTGGTTGGTTGCCCCCAACCTCAACAAGGTGCCAAAGCAGTTCGTATCAGAGATTATGCATCAAAATCGGAGCAAGTACTGGTTAATTACGAAATAGACAGATTCCCCTGGCCTCCACCTCCTTATTCTGCAGATGAGGTCATAAACGATTCTGTTTTCAAAAAGGTAAACAGACTTTCAGGAGTTGATAAGATACTTCGAAAAGCTTTAGATAGTTGTGGATATCTAAAGAAAAGATATTATTATGTACCTGATGGTTTTGCCCTGGTTACCAAAATAGAACAAATATATGGAGATGGAACTCCATACAGTGCTCCCAACCGTTTTAATCTCGATAGGGAGCCCAATTTCAAATTCAACCTTTTTAATTATATCAAATCACTTTTTATTACTCAAAAGGGACATTACCGACTTATAGTTTTTATCATTACCGATGTGCCTTTATATCAATCGGAAGTCTACATTCAAAAAGAAGATGCTGTAAAATGGCTGAAAAGTGGCAATGAACTTTTACCATCTGATATAGGCAAGTTAAAATATACAGAAGATTATAAATGCTATGCCCTCATTTACGAGTTTATAAAACCTGATTATGAGGCAACTCTGAATTTTGTTAACGAATCGGATTCATCGCTCCAGGGCCGGGATCATCTTATGAAATCTAACCTTTTTACTTATCTCAAATAGTACAGCTAATGGGAACAATTCGCAAATTTGAAGCACAAAAAAGAATCTCCACATTGTGGTTCATTGGCCTTGGATTTTTCTTTTTGGTTATTGCTGTACAAATACTACTCTCGAGATATGGCAATTACAATAAAGATGTGGTAGAATGGAGTGCTCAAAATTCGGTACCTGGTTTAATGATTATTTTAGGGTCGTGTGTAGCCAGTATAAATCAGCGGAAAAGTACCAAAACAGTAGATTTATTTTATTTCAGATTAACATTCTATATATCTCTCTTTTATTTAATAGTCCTTTGTTTTGTGCTATTATTTTACCCTGTCGGCGTACAATACAACAAAAGTCTGGTAACCTATTTTAAGTCGTCACAATTATTTTTAACAGTAATTCAGGGTTTAACCTTATATGCACTGGGAATGTTCTTCAACAAAGAAAATTAACTCATCTAATGTGAGCTCAATCTATGATCTTAATAACACTATGAAAAATAAGCTAATAAGGTTAAGGAACATTTGAAATCTTTTGTACTAAGGTTTAAATACAATTTTAGAATAAGGTTTTCTTAAAAAACCATATTTCATTTCCTCTACCTACTATATAACTAAAAGGAGCCTTGTTTTTGATTTAACAAACAATTTTTTGATCAAAGCATGGCGAAGCCTAAAAAACTAATTCCTTGCTGGCGGCGGACCGTTCAAGGGAAGTCGACGAAGGAGACGGACCGCGTTTATTCCCTTCGGTCATGAGAACGCTAGCGCTAAGTTCCGCCGTCAAAGACTTTTTTGGTTACTTTTTTGGTCACAAAAAAGTGACAAGTGGCTGTTTGAAAACCTTACTTAAGTTATCTGCTGTGATGGTTGGTTTATAAACACGGTTAATTTTGTAGAATAGCATACACCCAACAATTTAACCTTATTATCAGTGGCTTAGCATTTTTATTTACATCACGTTATTTAAGAATTCGGAAATTGATATAAAGAGCCACCCATTAATACCAATAAAATACCCCAATTGGGGTATTGAATTCAAAACGGCACTTGAATAAATTGGCATATAATAATGCGATAATTATTTATAACTTATATTTGATAAATAATTAGCCACCAGAACAAACTAACAAAACAATCGCTTATGAAGACCGAATGAGACTTAATTCATAAATGATGCATAAACAATGCAACAATTAAAGAATCCCTGATTTATAATGCCATCATTAAACTTACTAAATTGAATATATAACAACTAAAACTATTAGAATGACTGGAAATGTAGCCCTCGACATTGCTATCGGGTTAGTGTTCATTTATACCCTGTATAGTTTATTAACCACCACCATTGTTGAATTTATTGCCTCCAACCTTCAACTAAGATCAAGCAACCTTAAGCATGCTATCCGCCGAATGCTGGACGATGATGACAGTAAAGTCTTTTCAGAGAAATTTATAAAAGCTCCGGGTATTAAATATTTATCAAGCAAAAATTTCCACCTGTTCAGGTGGATAAATAGTTTTCCATCCTATATGGAAGCAAGTTCTTTTTCGTCTACGCTCATTTATACTTTGAAAGAAGAAGTTCAGAACGATAAGCCTTTAGCAGAGCGCATAAAAGAAGCGTTACAAAACAAAAAAAATACCGAAACCGGAAAGCATTTAATTTTCCTGTTGGAACAGGCCCACAACGACATGGAGGTGTTTACCCAATCAGTTGAAAACTGGTTTAATGTAACCATGGAGCGCGCCTCCGGATGGTACAAAAAGAACATCACTTATATCACCTTTACCTGTGCTTTTATCATGGCAATGATATTTAATATCGACACATTCCAAATGATAAAAGAACTTTCAAAAAACCCCGAAGTAAGACAACAATATGTTCAAAGTGCCGGAGAAATAATAAAATCGCCCGTTTTTACAAACCCCACAACATATTTTGATACCACTTTACGAACCCGTTTAAAAAACGATTCTGGTTTAAAGAATAAAGTTCCCCCGGCAAAGTTTGAAAATTTTGTAAACGATTCGGTAAGTAAAACCCTATTTAAAAGCCAGCAGGAATTAGTTGTCCAAATGGACACCTTATTCTCCTTATCGCAAAAGGCCCAAAACATTATGAGTTTTAAGCGGGAAAAATGTCCCGGTTGGTTTTTCGATAGTTGGGGAAATTTTCTGGGATGTTGGGTTACAGCCATTGCCTTAACATTAGGGGCCCCCTTTTGGTTCGATTTATTAAGTAAGCTAATGAAGCTGCGTAGTTCCATACCCGCACCCACGACGGCCGACGTCACTACCAGGAAGACCACAACGGAAGAAAAAAACAAAATCCCTGTAGGATAAAATGAAAGCAATTGTAATCAAACTCTTAAATCGTCGCCTGGGTGCCCCTTCGGTAAATGCGCCCAAGCTCTCCCCGCTTGAAGCAGGGACTTCTGTTGAAATTTCTCAGACTGTAACCGGCGATAAAATAGATGGGAACGATGTATGGTATAAGGCAACAGAGGGATGGTATCTGTGGAGTGGTGGGGTAAGCATTATAGAGAATAATTATAACGAGAAAAACCAAATAAAACTTACGAATATGTTACTCAAATTAGGCAGTAAAGACGAATTAGTAAAAACGTTGCAACAGTTTTTGGGAATTCCTGTCACCGGAGAATTCGATATCAGAACCGATCAAGCAGTTCGCCAATACCAGGAAACAAATGGCTTAAAAGTAGATGGCGAAGTAGGTCCCAATACCTGGAAATCGATGGCCATTGCTACAACCGATAGCTCCGAGAGGATAAAAAACGTATCAGCAGAGCTTGATTTTAATATTAATTACCTTCCTGCCGGAGAGTATATGGCGGGTCCAACTAAAAAGGAGTGGCTATTTTTACACCATACTGCCGGTTGGGAAAACCCTTACGATGTAATTAATGGTTGGAGGGCCGATACCCGAGGGCCCGTTGCAACGGAATTTGTTATTGGCGGTCAGCGCATCAGAAATAATACAAGTGCATGGGATGGAGAAGTAGTACAGGCTTTTCCCGATGGCGGCTATGGCTGGCATTTGGGGATCGGAAACAATTTAATGCACCGCAATTCAGTAGGCATTGAAGTATGTTCATTTGGTCAACTTACAATGGACGGATTTTTTAAGAATATCAACGGCACAAAAACATGGGTACCTTTGCAAAGCGGGAAATATTATACCTATGTTGGCGGAGAGGTTGATCCCGCACAAGTTATAAAATTAACTAAGCCTTTTAGAGGATATACATACTATCACAAATATTCCGATAAACAAATTGCTGTTTTAAAAGAACTGATTTTATACATTGCAAACAGAGATTCCATAGATGTAAGAAAAGGATTACCGGAACTTATAAAAACAAAAGGTGCCGATGCATTCGATTTTTATAATATTCCCCAGGTAACAGCAACAAAAGGACTATGGTGCCATACCAACGTTTCTACCGAAAAAGTTGATATGTTTCCGCAAACCGAATTAATAGCAATGTTGTTATCGTTGTAATTAACTGGAAAATTTGAATACAGAAGCAAAGGCTGTATGGCCTTTTCTTTGGGACTGGAATCTCTCAGGATTGATTAGGATCCCATGTTGACTGTCCTGGATAAGTTACCGGAGTTAACATGTAAACTGCCGGTGCTTGTAGGCAAATTACCGGTGTCCACTATTAAATTACCGGAAGCTGTATGTAAGTTGACGGTGCTCACATGTTAATTACCGGTGCCCACTATTAAGTTGACGGTGCTCGTATGTAAATTGCCGGTTAACATCTTCAAGTTGCCGGAGCATGTTTACAAGTTGCCGGTGCTCACTTGTAACCTGCCGGAGGCTGTATGTAAGTTACCGGCGTTCACTTGCAAGTTGCCGGTGCCAATTTATAAACTACCGGTGCCCGTCTATATGTTGCCGGTAGTCATCTGTAAGTTGCCGGTGCACTTTTAAGTTTTGTAGGATAAAAAGGAACGCCTGAAATAAGGGCTGAACTGAAATATCCCCATCCAGGCGTCCCTCAACCAGAAAAATTATTTATACGATCTAACGGGGTATTTCAAGAGCTCTTTGTAGAAAAGGCTATCCTTTTTATTGGCACCAGCCACATAGGCCATGATTGAGTTGGCAAGATGATATGCTCCCGAAGGTTCAGCATACATCAGGTTATTACGGGCTTTGATGGCCTTTGCCCATTCGGCTGATGCTTTATTTCTCTCAGCATTTAAAGTATCGAGCGACTGGGCATAAGCGGCCAAAGCATCGGGAGTAAGATCGGCTTCGTTAGGTTTGTAAGCCTTAACGGTACGCAGGAATAATACAATGTCGTTGAAGTGAGCCAACAGGTTTATAAAACCCTGCTGCGACACCGAAATTGTTTTGGGCACCTTAGGAGTCTCGCCGTTGACTTCAGCCTTGGCTTTCAGTTGTTCTTCGTCGGGAGTGTCGCTTACACGGATACTCTTTAGCTTTGCAAGCAGCGCCTTGCCTTGTTTCACTTCAATATCATCTGCACCACTGGCACTAAGCAGGTTGATTCCACGCGTAGCTAGTGCAACAAGGTTTTCGTAACCACCTTTACGCTTTGCAGCAGCCTGCATAAAAGCAGTTTTGGCGGCTGTTACCTGTTCAACAGATGCTTTTACTCTATCTCTCAAGGGAAGTAAGGCAGTAAGCAAAATGGCCTCGTTGGTAGGTTGATAATTAGATTCGTTGCGGGCAATTACATTGATCTTTTCAATGAAATTACTGGCATTAACCGCATGACCGGTTTCGTTGTTTTTCGCCATAACAAAAAAAATTAAAGTTAATAATCGGGTTATTTGTTAAAAAAGTCGGTTTGTCATTTGATACGTTTGGTGTTTTGTAACCGTATGCGCTCGGTTCGGTTGGTTACCTGATTTCGAAAGCCAAAATATTAAAAGTGAATGTATTTTCAAAGTTTTTGGAGGAAAAAGTTAGGGGATTGATGAGGTATTGTAATGTTAGTGGGGTTTTGTGAAAAGATTCAATAATTGGAATTATCAATAATACTCCTTTATATAATCATAAGCTCTGTTGTAAAGGCTTTCGTCTTTAATCTGGTATTTGGTCCAGAGTATTTTGCGGAGTTCTCTTTTTACTTCCCGCTCACCAACTGTGGAATTTTGCCATCCATCAAAACGGACTATCTTCACAATTTCATCGATATCGTTCACGATTCGTTCAACAATAACGGGGGTAGCATCGGTTTTTAATTCCAAAAATAATTCCGTTAAAGCAGCCTTTGCAGTTTTCTGCTCTTCCTTTGGAATGGATTGCTTTTCGGCCTGAAGTGTTTCTTTGGCAATCTGGCAAAGATCTTTGATAAATTCTATGGAATTGATTAATCCTCTTTCGGCTTTATCCCTTAACGCTTCGAGCCGTTCACTGAGTTTTTTGAAGAGTGGTTGATTTCCATGCTTATTGAGACGGCTCACCAGTATTTTCATAATATTCTGTGCCTGCCGGGGATCTTTCTTGTTCATCAGGTCGTCTATCACCTCTGCATTCAGAATCATTTCGTCCATATCGTGGTTAATACCCGAAACATGGATATGCTCGTGAATAAGCGCTGTGGTTTGTGCACCCAGGGCATGCCACAATAAACGGCCATTGTCGTCGGAGGTGGGCCTTACTGACATGTAAACCTGGGATAACCATTTATAATCTTTCTCGAAAGGGTTCAATACCGGATCGGGAGATAAGGCTTCCCAGAGTTTGGTAAGGCTGCTGAAATCTTTTGCAAAAGCATCGCGCTTATCGTTAGTGTTAATACAATCCTGAGCTGCCTGCAAACCTTCAAACCCTGAAATCTCCCTGTCGATGCATGCAAAATGAGCTAAACATTTATCTACCCATATTGGTAGTGTATCTCTCAGCTCCTGCAGGTTGGTAATAACCTTTTTAACACTTTCTTCATCAAAAGCCAATGCCTGGGCTGTATCATCAAATACACCAAAATAATCCACAATCCTTCCAAAGGTTTTGTTTGGGAAAAGACGGTTTGTACGGCATATTGCCTGCAGCAGCGTATGATCTTTTAACGATTTGTCCAGATACATGGTCTGTAAAATGGGCGCATCGAATCCGGTTAAGAGTTTGGCTGTAACAATCAGGAATTTCAGGGGAGATTCCGAATCGTTAAATTTCTCCACAACTTTCTCCTGCTGGTCCTTATCCATGGCCCACTGTTGTTTGAAATCAAAATCGTCGTTGGCAGAGGAACTGATCACGACCTGACTTGCTTCAGGTCGAATAAGTTTATCCAGTTCTTCTTTATATTGAATGCATGCATACCTATCGGGCGTAACAATCATGGCTTTTAAACCTTCCGGTTCTACATGCATTTTAAAATGCTCCACAATATCGGCAACAATGGTTCGCACCCGTTCGGGCGATTTCAGGAAAACGGACATTTTCGCAGCCTTCTGGCTAAGTTTGTTCCGGTCTTCCTCAGTAAGATCATTGGCCATTTCTTTAAAAGCAATATCCAAACCTTCCTTGTCGATATGATAGTCGGGTAAACGAGGTTCGAAATGCAAAGGCAGTGTTGCATTATCGCGGATACTTTCCTGGAAGGTGTAACGGCTCATGTATCCGCTACTGTCCTGGCTCGCACCAAAAGCCCAGAATGTATTTTTATCGGCTTTATTTATAGGCGTACCTGTAAGTCCAAAGAGAAATGCATTGGGCAGAGCATTGCGCATTTTACGGCCTAGATCACCTTCCTGAGTCCGGTGGGCTTCATCAACCATAACAATGATATTATCCCTTTTATTCATATCGGCATAAGCCTCTTTGAACTTATGCACCATGGTAATGATAATTTTCCGTGAATCCTGTTCCAGAAGCTTGTGAAGTTCCCTGATGCTATCGGTAGTGATCATATTGGGAACTTCGGCAGTATTGAAAGTAGCGGTTATCTGCGTATCCAGATCCACCCTGTCCACCACAATGAGTACCGTTGGGTTATTTAATTCCTGTTGTTTACGCAGTTTTTGGGCAGCAAACAGCATCAGCAACGATTTACCCGAACCCTGAAAATGCCAGATCAGTCCTTTTTTTATTTTTCCTTCTTTTACACGCTGAATAATAGCATTGGCCCCTTCGTATTGTTGATAACGGCAAACAACTTTGATTTTCTTTTTCTTACTGCTGGTAGCATATACAGTATAGTACTGTAAAATATCCAACAGTGTTGAAGGTTTGAGCAAGTGAGTAAGCTGCTTGGCCACATCCTGCAGACCGACAAAATGACTAAGTTCATCTTTTTCATCTTCCAATCGCCAGGGAGCCCAAAATTCCAATGGAGTTCGCACACCACCGATAAAGATTTCCTTTCCTTCGGTAGCAAACGAAAAAACATTAGGCACAAACAGTTGCGGAACAGCATTCTCGTAAACCACATGAATATCGTGAGCACCATCCAGCCAGCTTACGGCAGGTCGAACAGGAGTTTTGGCCTCGCCAACTACCAGCGGAATACCATTCACAAATAAAACAATGTCGGGTATTTTGGTTTCTCTTGCCCTAAGCTTAAACTGATTGGATAAGATGAATCTGTTATTTTTCAATACCTCGAAATCAATCAGCCGGATGGCAACATGCTCGTTGTTTTTACCAATGGGAAGGGTAACCTCATTACGCAACCAGCGTGCAAATTCTTCGTTGGCCCGAACCAAACCAACATTATTGACCGTAAGTAAAATGGCACGTAGTTTATAAATCACCTCCTCGGCCCTGTCGGGAGAAGCGGCAATAACCGGATTTAGCCGACACAAAGCTTCTTTCAGATCCTTTTCAATAAATACCTCTGTAATATCGCGCTGCAGCAAATCAGCAGGAATATACTTCCACTTTACTTCATCTCCGTAGGTCACAGCATCTTCTTTGACCATGTTACCATGTACATCATTTAAGTTTGCACCGGTGAGCTGGTGAATGATAAAGTGTTCTACAGAGTTAAGTTCGTTGAAAGACATTATTCTATATGGTTATGGAAGTTTTATAATGAAAATCTAACCCTGTTTTGTCTTTTAGAATTCGTTTTTGAACCATCTCATTTTGATGTAATCCTGTATGAAGTTTATTTGAAACAATCGGATCTAATAAGATATAATCAGTATTTGGATGAGACTGTTTGAAACTTAAAATGGTTTCTTCAAATTTTTCACGAGCATCTTTCAACCAATTTCCTCTTTTCCTCTTTTTTAATTCAATAAACAAGATTTTTTTATCAAATAATAAAAAACATTCACATCTTTTAATTGGTCCATTATCCAATCTGTCTGTTTCTTCAACTAGGAAATTTTGGGGATCCCGATTTTCGTCGTCAAGTAAATAATTTCCAATTCTAAAAATCTCTATACAAAAATCGATAGCTTTAAAAGTTATTTCTTTACGATTAGGGTTTTCAATGATAATATCCCATAACTCTTCGTTTGATAAATCTACGAATGCAGGTTTTCTATTATTTGCATTAGAATCACTTATGCCAAATTCTTCATCACTTAATAAATTCTTACAAATAATTCCAGGCTTCTTGCAATTACCATCAATTTTACTGCAAGGAGCAACAAAAAAATCTATTGGCATAATTCTTCAATATCTAGTAGCTGGGAAAATAAATCGTTGGTGTAACCCAAATTTTCGTTCAACTTGTTTTCATCTGATGGTAATCCATTATAATTTCCTAAAATATTAATTTGACCAGTATCTTCCAATTCATAAATAACAACATCATTGGGATTAATTGTAGAATTTAAAGGGACAATGTTATTCAATTTATTTTTTAAGGAGTCATCCTTAATTTTATCTTTAAGTTTATTTGTTTCAATTGCCAATGTAATATAATTTATTATGTAAGGACTATGAGTGGTCATTATTAACTTATTCCCTTCACTCATGTTATTAAAGTTTATTAAACTATTCAGCATTTGCCTTTGAGATGTAGGAAATAAATTTTGCTCTGGTTCTTCAACAATATTTATGAATGCTGTCTTATTAAATTTGGAAGCGATTACTGAAAGAGCTATTCTTTTTTGTTCGAGAGTCAACTCGTTATTATGATAAATATCTGAATAAGCCTTTTGGAATTTCTCAGATTCAAAAAGGTTCATGGGTTCATCTTTTGAGAACTCATCCCTGTAATCGACTGATTTGGATAAATACTTTGAAACCAAATAAAGGGGTACAAATGATTGAATACCACTTGATGCTTCAGATAATTTTATCCGGTAACCATCTCCTTTGACATAAATTAAGTCTTGTGATTTATCGTATTCTAAACGGATGTTGTTTATTGGTAATTCTAAGTCTTCTTTAATTTCTCTTTTTGCCTTTTGCAATTCAGAGAGGAACTCAAACAATGGTTCAGAAAACAACCTTTGAGTTTTTAAATCGTCAATAGTACTTGTAAAATTTCTATCTGCTGGAATGTACATAATCTGAGGAAGATTATATTTTTCATTCACAATTTTATCGATTTTTAATCTTCGTTGGTAATACCTGATAGCATATGAGTCACCAGTGTATTCTATTATAGTGTCTCGATTGTTTAAGAAATCAAAATAGCCATCAATCTTATGATAATTACAGTACTTTAAAAAAACATCTTTTCTCTCAAAATACTCTTGTTCAAAATCACCTCTGGTTAAGGCCTTTTCAATCCACGTGAAAGTGGATATCAATTTTGCCACCGTACTCTTTCCGCTTCCTTGATTACCAATAAACACAGTAACCTTTTTAATATCCAGCCAGCCATCATTTTCCTGATAACCTTCTTTGATGGGACCGAAGTTTTTTATTTTGATTTTACTCATTGTATTCAAATGAATTGCTAACAAATTTAATTAAATCGGTTCATATACAAAAACTTCAATTGCCAATAAACCCAATTCTTTATCGATAAGCTGTTTTACCATTTCCCATTTTAACCCTCCAAGTCCACAACCCAAGGCAGGTAGGGCAATACTATTTAAATTGTGTCGTATAATTGCGTCTTTTAAAGCTTTCAGACCCATTTCCACATATTCATATTTCGAGGCATCCTTCCAATGCTGTTTTGTAGGGAAATTAACTATTGTTTTACCATTGGTTTCCTTTACTGCTAAAACAGTTCCGATTATTAATTCACCATTATCGCATGCAGTTTTATATTCTTTGAAATTATAAGGGTAACGTTTTTTAAATTCCAGCGCAATTCCCTTGCCCATCACTCCGATGGTATTTACGGCATTAACAATGGCTTCGGCTTTACTTTCGAAAATATTTCCACTTACAAAGTTTATCATTTTTGCAAATTAATGAGATAAATGGCTGACTATAGATACTACCCCAATATCTCATTCAACAGCTTCTGCTTTAAAAGCTTTAAGGTGGCTTTTTGCTGTTTGAGCTGGGATATGGTGGTTTCGAACTGCTGCAAGACTTCCAATATTTTCTCCTGGGTTTTAATATCCGGTAAGCAAACTTCCAATTCTGCCAGGTCTTTCCATTTGGTGCGGGGAGATAAGGAACCAGCCGAAGTACTAACTGCATGTTGGATAAAAGCATCCGAAGAAAGATAAAAAGGCAATAAAGCCTGTAGAATTTTTTTACTCTTTGCCCTTATTGCAAGAATATCCCCGGAACAAATACCATCAAAATCGGCAACGGCAACCTTTCTGAGATATGCCCTGCGTTTTCCAAACAAAACATCGCCTTTTGCAAACCGTTTTGTAAATGTTGTGCCATTTGCTACTAAACCAAAACCCTGAAGCTGGAAATTTTCAGATTCTATATCTTCCAAACCAACAAACTTTTCAACTTCTTTTTCGTGTTCCGGATATTTTTTATCACATTCAGCAATTTCTCCAATGGTTGATGGAACGCAATTACTTTCATTTAAAAGCGATCCAAACTTTGGTTGTTTACTTACTAGTCCATTGATTAGTTCTTTTAACAGCGCCTTCAAATTCTTCTCCTGCCCTTCCACATGCTCCATGGCTGTTTCAATGGACTGGAAAAGTGAGGCGATTTGCTTTTGCTCTTCGAGGGGAGGAAGAGGGATTTCGAGTTGTGATAAGAGGCTTTGGCTTACATTGGTAATATTTGTTCCCTGCACTAATTTCTTTAGTGCTTTTTTAAATAAATCACTTTTTGTGTAAAAAGTAAAAAACAAAGGATCTACTATTAGATTAATTAACCTTCCTCGAATGCAAAATGCGGAGAACGTTATTGGGAATGGTGGTTCTTTAATAAGAAGTGTTCTACCAACCAAATCCTTATTCCCGTTTGAACGAACGAATAGAATGTCCTTATCTTGAATTAAGTAATCACTGTTTGGCAATTTGTCAGAATAAAGAATCTCTAAATTGTCGTAATTCGGATAGAAATAATTCTGAAAATCAGAAACGCCAAGCACTTTCCACCCGTTCTGAAGATTACCCTTATTGAAATTGAAACCATTTTTAAAACTCATATAATCATTGAGTTTTCCATATTTCCATATTTCTTTTCTCAACTTCATACTTCAATCCCTATATTTTTAAGTTGAGTAAAAAGAACTTGCAAAGAAGCATGAATCTGTTGCTGCCCGGTTTTTATATCAGAAATCAATGTTTCAGTGTTGTGTTCGTTCTCAACGGCAGTTTGCTTAACATATAATTGAAGGCTTAGATTTCCATTATTTGTAAGCACTTCAATATTGCTTATTACTTTCGCAAAGCCATCTGTATCGGTAAACTTCCAATAAGCTTCACCAATTTTTTTTATATGCTTTGGCTCCAGCAAGGCATTGGTACGTTCTATTTTGAGTTCTTCCTTAGCATCAATAAAAATAATTTTCCCTTTTCGTTCCTTGGGCTTTTTCATGCGGCATACCAACAAACAACTTTCCATGCTGCTGTTGTAAAAAAGATTTTTGCCCAAGCCAATTACGGCATCAACATAGTCTTCCTCAATCATGCGTTTGCGTATTTCGCTTTCAGCATCGCGAAATAAAACGCCATGGGGCCAGAGCACTACGCTGCGTCCGGTTTCAGGATTCAGGCTTTTCATAATATGTTGCTGGAAAGCATAGTCGGCACACCCTTGTGGTGGGGTTCCCCAAATGTTGCGGCCAAAGGGATCGTTCATCCACTTTTTCTGGCTCCACTTTTTTACGCTGTAAGGCGGATTAGCCATAATTACATCGAACTTTTTTAGTTCGTCGTTTTCCAGTATCTGGGGGCTGTCGAGGGTATCGCCCTGCACAATCAAAAATTCATCCACATTGTGCATAAACATATTAATACGGGCAATGGCAGAGGTAATGAGGTTGAGTTCCTGTCCGTAGAGTTTTAGCGTTCGGTATTCTTTGCCCTGCTCTTTCAGGTGTAATGCGGAGCTCAGCAATATGCCGCCACTTCCGCAGGTGGGGTCGTATATGCTCTCGCTGCTGTGCGGGTCGGTTATCTGGGTCATCAGCTTTACAACTGTGCGGTTGGTGTAAAACTCGGCGGCGGTATGTCCGCTGTCGTCGGCAAATTTTTTAATGAGGTATTCGTAGCCTTCGCCCATAATGTCGTGCGGTACGTTGGCAACGCTCAGGTCTATCTGCGAGAAATGTTCAATCAGGTCGAGCATTTTTTCATCGCTCATGCGGCGTTTGTTTGTCCACTGTGCATCGCCAAACACATCGTGTAACATTTCGAAGTTTGCCTTTTCAATTTTGTTTAAGGCATTTTGTAATGCAGCACCTACATCCACGGTTTTCTTGCGCACATCTTCCCAGTGGCAACCAGCAGGTATCTGAAAGCGGTGGTTTTCGGCAAATTCAGCATAGCTAATATCGTTGTCGCTTTCTTCCAATGCCTGGCGGTATTCTTCGTCCCACAAATCGCTGATGCGTTTGAAAAAAAGAAGCGGGAAAATATATTGTTTAAAGTCCGCGGCATCAATCATTCCGCGTAAAATGTTGGCAGCACCCCAAAGGTAATCTTCGAGTTGTTTCTGAGTCATGGTTCGTTAAAATTAAGCTTTCAAAGATAATTTATAAAAGCAAACATGAATCAGGGCACTTCTGATTTTAATGGGTTAAGTAAATTGGCAATCTTAGCTGGTGTGGCAAGCGTATGAGCAAGTTTTGCAACCATTAACCTGGTAGAACTTTACTTTGGCCACTTTTACTGCTTCCTGACAAGTTGAAAAATATCCGAGATATGTTTTATCGGATGGCATAAATATACAACCATCTTTATGGACTTCGTGGTCGCCATTAGCCTGGGCTTTGTTGTTTACATAATAATGATTCATAATTGATAATTTTAGGTTAATATTTATTTACCATTGAAATCTATCAGTAATTGTTTGTTAAAAATATTGCTTTTGCAAACCTAAGTCAAGAAAACCATTAAATTACCGGAACAATATTTGCTTATATCTAATACGTAATCTCCAACAGAACGAACTATGAAAAACCTCCTGTATATATTCGCAATTATTGCTTTTCTCACTTCCTGTTGCCATTGCAAGGTAAAAGAAAGTGCGGTGACTGTCTGCAAGATTTATTTGAAGGAAAACGATGATCCCCAATACCTGCTCGAATCTCAAAGGTTTGACTCCACGGGGAAAATTCTCGAAAAAGTTCATTTCCTGGAAAACGGATTAACAGCAAGTATTTACAGGTATTTTTACGATTCTCTCAACAGGCTGGTAAGCATGCGGGGTTTTATTCCTGAGAGCAAAGATATGCCGGCTGTCTTTTCGACCTATACCTATAATAAATCGGGACTGAAAATATCTTCCAGGTCCTCAGGAATGAATATCGGGGATACAGTTTACTGCGCATACATTTACAATTCGCGCAATAAGCTTATACGAACCAAGGCCACTTCAAATCAAAAACCTGGAAAAAACATCATCATGTGGACCGGAATTGAGGAATTTAGTTACGACAAGAGAGACTCCCTGGTAAGCGTTTGGGTGACAAATCCTGATGGTTCGGATAAGCACATGGCCGATTCAATTTTTTATAATGGCAATGAAATAATTCATTATAGTTACGATCAGTCCGGTAATACCTCTATAAAAATAAGTACATATCATAATGGGCTATTGATAAAAGAAACCCAAAACTATCAGGAGGTTCTATATAACTATGATAAGGAGAAGAGACTTATCCGAAAGGAAGTTACCGAATTCCCGGGCGGATCGTGTTTTGTTACGTCCAACCCACAGCCACACAAGCGGGTTTATACCTATGTTTACGAATAATAATCAATACATCAGCCCTTGCTTTGCCTTATTTCTCCAGCCGGCCTGATTTTCGTATTCTACAAAATAAATTTTTAAGTCGGCCTGGTTCTCATAGTCAACAAAGTAGATTTTCTTTTTTGCCTGATTTTCGTATTGCGTAAAAAACCATTTACCATCATTCTCCCCTGCCTGGTTTTCGTATTTCACTTTGTAAACACAAAGGTCGGCCTGGTTTTCGTACTTCACCACAAATACTTTAACATCGGCCTGATTTTCGTATTGCACACTGTAAACTTTTTGAGCCTGGGCAATGGTCAAAGTAGTTAAAGCCAGCAAAAGCAATAATATTTTTTTCATAATCACAGACAATTGATCCAAGGGCTAAGGTATAAAACAATGGCGGAATGCAAAAGCCAATCCTCACCTTCCTATGGTGAATTATTTTACTATTTATCAAAATCCTCTCCACCCAAAAATCCTTTTTTGATTAATCCTTTCATCCTGCTATTTTTGCAAAAAAATTTATTATGACTCAGAAAGTTCGTGTCCGTTTTGCTCCCAGTCCCACCGGCCCTCTTCACATTGGCGGTGTGCGTACTGCTCTTTATAATTACCTCTTTGCGCGTAAACACCAGGGAACGTTTATCCTGCGAATAGAAGATACCGACCAAACCCGCTTTGTTCCCGGTGCCGAACAATATATCATGAATTCGCTCCGCTGGAGCGGAATCACCGTTGATGAAGGTATTGAAGAAGGTGGTCCTTTTGGGCCATACCGCCAGAGCGACCGCAAGCAGCTTTACCGACAGTATGCCGATCAGCTTGTGGAAACCGGTTTTGCCTATTATGCTTTCGATACTCCCGAGGAACTCGAAGCCATGCGCAAGCAGCTCGAAGAATCTAAAGCCACAAACACTGCTTATTCTCCTTCCACCCGTGGGCAGATGAAAAATTCGCTTACGCAGGGCGAAGCCGAAACAAAATCGATTCTGGCCTCGGGCGCTCCATATGTGATCCGTTTCAAAATGCCCGAAAACGAAGAAGTGGTTGCCACCGACCTTATCCGTGGCGAAGTGCGCGTAAACACCTCCACGCTCGACGATAAAGTGCTGTTTAAGTCGGACGGCATGCCCACCTACCATTTGGCCAATGTGGTCGACGATTACCTGATGAAAATATCGCATGTAATCCGTGGCGAGGAATGGCTTCCTTCCATGCCTCTGCACGTTTTGTTATACCGTAGCTTTGGCTGGCAGGATGTAATGCCTAAATTTGCGCATCTGCCACTTCTGCTTAAACCCGACGGCAAAGGCAAACTCAGCAAACGCGATGGCGACCGGCTTGGTTTTCCTGTTTTCCCGCTTCAATGGACTGATCCAACTTCGGGCGAAGTCTCTTCGGGTTACCGCGAATCGGGTTACCTGCCCGAGGCTTTTATAAACATCCTTGCTTTTCTGGGATGGAACCCCGGCACCGAGCAGGAGCTTTTCTCCATGCAGGAACTTGTCGATGCTTTCTCCATTGAGCACATCCACAAAGCAGGCGCCAAATTCGACTTCGAGAAAGCGAAATGGTTCAACCACCAGTACCTTGTAAAACTTTCGGATGCCGAACTGGCAGGTATGTTTAACCCTATTCTTGAGCAAAAAGGAATTTTTACTACATTGGCAAGAGTAGAGAAGGTTTGTTCTTTAGTAAAAGAACGGGTGAACTTTGTAAAGGAAGTTTGGGAGCAGGCATCTTATTTCTTTTTAGCTCCAAAAGATTACGATCCCGAGGTGATCAAAAAACGCTGGAAACCCGAAATCCCTGCCATTCTGATGGAGGTTACCCAATTATTAGATGGGTTAAACGACTTTTCTGCACCAGACATTCACGAGGCTTTACACTTTCTGCTCGAAAGCAAAAAATATAACTTCGGACAGGTAATGAACTGTTTACGTTTATCCATGGTAGGAACATCGAAGGGGCCGGATCTTCCTGTAATAATGGAATTTTTAGGTAAAAAAGAAGTTATTTTCCGTATCGAAAAAGCTGTCAAAACGATTGGATAATCGTATATTCAACACCAATTTGGCAATTAACAAATTTCGTGTACGTTTGTAACTTTAATTCGAAAATGAATGGATAGTAAAGATATATGTATCTCACGCGGCGCTTTCAATGCTAATCCCGAGGTTACGGAGGCATTAGCACCCTGCAAAGCTGTGGGATGTAACAAACTCAACACCTGCGACTGGCTGGCCGACTTACCTGAAACCGGAAGGACTACCGACATTGTGGAGATCCGGTTTAAGAATACCCGCAAAAGCTTTTATAAAAATGTAAACGGAATACGTTTGGTGCCTGGCGACCTGGTTGCCGTGGAAGCATCACCGGGTCACGACATAGGCATTGTTTCGCTTACCGGCGACCTTGTGTTACGACAGATGCAACGCATGAACCTCAGGATTAGCGAAAACGAAGAGATGAAAAAGATCTACCGTAAAGCTAAAACTGTTGACATTGAAAAATGGATTCAGGCGATAGAGCTCGAAAAGCATACAATGTTACGTTCACGTCAGATTGCATCGAAGCTGGAGCTCAACATGAAGATCGGCGACGTGGAATATCAGGGCGATAAAACCAAGGCCATATTCTACTATATCGCCGACGACCGGGTGGATTTCCGCGAATTGATAAAACTGCTCGCAGAGGAATTCAAGGTACGTATTGAGATGAAACAGATAGGAGCCCGTCAGGAAGCAGGCCGTATCGGAGGGATTGGATCGTGTGGCCGCGAACTTTGCTGCAGCACCTGGCTTACAAATTTTGTGTCGGTAACTACCAATTCGGCACGTTATCAGGAGGTTTCGCTCAATCCTACAAAATTAGCGGGTCAGTGCGGTAAACTGAAATGCTGCCTTAACTACGAGCTGAAATGTTATGTGGATGCCCGTCAGGATTTCCCGAACACGGAAACTCCGCTGGAGATTTTCGACGGCACTGCTTATCATTTCAAAACCGATGTTTACCGCCGGTTGATGTGGTATTCCTTCTCGAAAGAAGACTCCGTTAACCTTGTTCCTGTTCCTGTTGAAAGAGTGAACGAAATCGTGAAACTCAATAAAGAGGGCGTTAAGGTGAAGAAGATTATCGAAACCGAGGAAGAACGTCAGAAAGAACTTACTTTTAACAACGTGGTTGGGCAGGATAGTGTAACGCGCTTTCAGGACAACAAAAACAATAACAAACATCACAAGCATCACAGAAATAAAAATAAAAACAGACCTAAGCCGCAGAATCCGCAGCAGCAGGGGCCTAAAAACCAATAATGCAGTTGTATTATGAAACAGATAAGAATTTCGGTTAAAACCATTCTCGCTTCGTTGCTGGTGATTTTATTGCATGCAGCATGCGATAACCAGAGAGTTTTCGAAAAGAATACCGAGTTGCCCGATTATATCTGGGATAAAAACAACATAGTGAAATTCAGCGTCGACATCCAGGACACCATTTCGTCGCACAACCTCTATATCAACGTGCGGAATGCAAGCCATTACCAGTACAATAACCTGTTTTTGTTTGTAACAACCCGTGCCCCCAAGGGTGGCGTAGTGAAAGATACAGTTGAACTTACCCTGGCCGATGCAAAGGGCAGATGGCTTGGGAAAGGACTGGGCGATATATGGGATAACCAGATTCTTTACAAGCGAAATGTTCGCTTTCCGTTTAAAGGAACTTATACATTTGAACTGGAACAAGCCATGCGGAATACAAAACTACCGTATGTTATGGATGCAGGAATCAGGATAGAGAAAGTGGAATAAAATAAGTATCAAGACATAAATAGTGGGAAAGAATAAACTGCAACGTTTTGCTGAGATGGCGACGTTTGAAAATGTTGTGCAGCCATCGCTCGACGAGATCAATAACAAAGACTATCATCTGAAAGGAAAGTGGAGTTCGGAGTTCTTCAAAAACGATAAACCCATCGTACTGGAACTTGGCTGTGGCAAAGGGGAATATACATTGGGACTTTCGAGAAAATATCCCGATAAAAACTTTCTGGGAATCGACATTAAAGGGGCCCGTATCTGGGGCGGAGCCAAAGAGGCTCTGAAGGAAAAACTTACCAATGTCGGTTTTTTGCGCACCCGCATCGAACATATCAATTCTTTCTTTACCAAAGATGAGATTTCAGAAATCTGGATTACGTTCCCCGACCCTCAGGAGAAACGCATCCGGGCAAAAAAACGTTTAACCTCCTCCAGGTTTCTGCCCAACTACCGGAAATTTCTGAAACCCGGTGGAATTATCCATCTTAAAACCGATAATTCTATTCTTTACAACTATACGCATAACCTTGCCGTTTTAAACAACTTCGACATATTGCTCGACACTGCCGATTTGTATAATTCGGGTCAGACCGACGACATTCTGGAGATTAAAACGTTTTATGAAAGTCAGTATTTAGCCTTGGGCGTGCCCATTAAGTATATAAAATTTATTATTCCGCACCACAACGAAATAGTAGAGCCACCAGAAGATGAAGAAGGAGTATCCTGATTTTTACAAACTGGTTTACGAAGTCACCAAAAAAGTTCCGTATGGCCGGGTAACCTCCTACGGGGCGATTGCCCGTTACCTGGGAACAGCGCAATCCAGCCGCATGGTAGGTTATGCGCTGAATGGCTGCCATTCGTCCGAAGAATTTATCCCCGCTCACCGCGTTGTAAACCGCAACGGATTGCTCAGTGGCAAGCATCATTTCGGTGGTCCCGATGTGATGCAGCAACTCCTCGAAAGCGAGGGCATAGAAGTTGACAACGACAAAGTTGTAAACTTTAAAGAGCTGTTCTGGGATCCGATGACGGAGCTGGGAATGGAGGATTGATCACTATAATTATCTTACTCCAACATCTTCATTTCCTCCAACCGTTTCCATCAAAGCATAAAAATATTTCCTTCCTTAAGTTTATGCAGGTTATACCATGCATCGAGTGCTCTTCCAAGGACCAATTTGTAAAAACAGTCCTTTTATTCTATCATCCGTTTTTCCAATTCGGCCTTTAATGAGCCATTGTCCATATGGCCCAACTTTGGGTTTATTACTTCTCCCCGCTTACCAACAAGTATACAATGAGGAATACCGGATATGTTAAACTTGCCGCATAAAAAATTCCACTCATCGTTTGAAACACGGTAGTGTTCGCCTTTTATACCGGGAATCATATTCGACCATGTGTTTTCTGGTGAAGACGGACCGGTTATGTATACAAAAACAACATCTTTGCCAGCCATTTCTTCTTTAAGCGGTTTTATTTGTTCTATTCCCGAACGACAAGGACCGCACCAGGTTGCCCAAAAATCGACATACACTACTTTGCCTTTGTATTTTGCCATGATACCGTCGAAAAGCTTGTCGGCTTCAGTTTTAGGCACATTGTTGACTACATAATCAGTTTTCAGTTTATTAGCTTCTAACTTTAACTTGGTTTGCTGATTACACCAAGCAATATATCCGGCAATAAAAGGAGTCGAAATTTGTTTTTGAATATCTTTTATTTCATTATCTGAAACTGGTGACATTTCTTCCACTATTCCGCGCGAAACATCCTGTGCATTCATTATATCGGAGGCAAAACCAAGCTTTACCCCAAGTCTCTTTTCGAGGTTTTCGTTTCTGGCTTTTTTTTGTTTTTTAGCAAAATAACTATTTAAAAATTGGTTGTGCTTCTCGTGAAATTGGTTTATTAAGTCGTTATTAATCGGATTTGATTTGAAGTATTCGGCAATTTTTTTTGCATCATCCGAGTTATCGTATTCTTTGGCGGCCTTTAAATATTCTTTTTCTCTGTCAGTAAGTTGAACTCCTTTTTCAATCAAATGTTTTTCAATCTCAATATTTTTTACCTCCTTACCACTTGAAAATAAAGGCTTAAGTGTATCCTGGTATGTTTTAAAGAAGTCTTGCTGCAGTTTTCCATATTTTTGCTGAAAAGCTTTATAATCTGGAAGATTCAAAATCTCCTCCTGTTTTCTTAATTTTTCTACAAGAGTCTTTTCCGATTCAGTGAATGTGTACCCCGATTTTTGAAGTTCTTCGGCAATCCCCAAAGTTGTAATACTAAAATTCGAGCCACGCAGAATATCAAGGTATTTAAGCCGGTTAATAAAAGAATTATAACCAGGGCATAAGACAGCTAATGAATTGTTTGCATTTTCATTTGTAATAAAATTATAATACGCGGCGGTAAGTGAATCCATTTTTATGGGCAATGTTCGCTGTTCGCGGGGAATTTTATGTTTCTCGCGGTATGCGGCTTCAAAATTCCAATCATATTCCATAATGTCGCTGAAGTAACTGTAAACAATATCAAGTTTTTTAACCTGATATGCTTTGGCACCAATAGCACTGGTTTGCATCATAGCTTCAAGCGCTTCGGTGTCTTTCTTCTGTAAATTCTGACAATAAACTTTATAATCGGCAGGTTTCATTTCAAGAATTTTACTTCTCATCTCGTAGTAGTTGAAACTGTTTATTTTCTCCAGTTTCAGCAAATCCGCATTTACTTTGCCCAACTCGCCCATGAAAAGAGATGAACCATCGGAACTTCCCGGATCTACCATGTGAAATACAGTTTTACCAGGTTCCAGAAAAACCGATCCGTTATAAAAAGTTGAGCGCACCCAAGTAATATGAGGGTAATACAAAGGCAGTTTTACTGTAAAGAAACCATTATCGGATATTTTGATTGTAAAGGAATTTTGTTCGCCCGTAACGATATCATCAATCGAAATACCCATTGTTTTACCACCAATACGCGGGGTATAGCCTTTTAAATAGCCGCTGTATGTAGCCGAGTCAATTTTAAATACCGGCAATTGGTAAGGTTTGTCGTTGTCTTTAGTTTTAACATTTATTTTATTAATGTTCTTGCTATAATTATTTGCTGTTTTGCCCGATTCTCCAATGCTACAGCTTCCATCTTTATTTGTTTTTACAAACAGCTCTACAATTCCTGTTTTACCTTTTATCTTAATGGAGCCCTTCCCGTCCTTCAGCTTATTATCAATATAAACCCAAGGTTGGCTTTTATATATCACTAAGGTATCAAATAAGCTGATTTCCCAATTGCCGGTATTTATATTAAACCAGTTTCCCAGAAGATCCTGTGGCAGATTGGACGAGTTTTTCAGAGGCTTTAACTGAATATCATAAATATTCCAGTTGCCCCCATTGTCTTCACCATAATCAATAGTTTTTACGGTATTTTCTATTTTAGGGAAGTATAATTTGTAGTTAATTTCACCTGATTCTTTAATAAAGGATTGGTCATTTATAGTTACCCCTTCGGCGTGGGTAATAAATAATTTTTGAGTGCCATCGGCTGGCTTAATAAATGTTTTATCTGGAATTGAAAATCCGGTTCCCGGGTTGGCGCTTGCACGAAAATAAAGAACGGTAGCTGTATCAAGAATTTCGATCTTTTGGATTCTGATCATCGATGTTGAACTAAAACCCACTACAGGGTTTTCAATAGTTGGTTGCCCAAAGACTACTAATGATAATAAAAGCATGAGGCAGGAAAGAAAATTTTTCTTCATTTTAGTTAATTATTGGTTGTGTGTTTCAAGGTTTGTGAAATGGCGGCACTTTTTGCAGTTGGTTACCTCCAATATTATATCGCCGATAAATTTACAATATCTTTTAATATGGCCAAATATTTTCAGATGTGATTGGATAATAGTCGACAAACCAAATTATTGCGATCTCAATTCAAAAGTAACTGTTCCAAATCCAAAATATTACCCATTATTAGAAACACTACCAGAGCCTGCCTTGTTCGGCTAATGCTGTGTCTAAACAGGATGTATCCATTCAGGCTTTTGCCTGATAATTAAGCCGTTTTCCGCGATTACTTTTATTAGCCGAATGGTTTGTGGTGATTTACAGCCTCACCTCCATCTCCTTCATCGCATTTAGCATATCCTTATGCTTGTAAATGCCATCATCCGAAAGATGCGGATTGGCATCAGCAATTTTAAAGTCGGCGGTGTCGATCATATACGAACAGGTGTCTGAAATATGTTTGGGGTTATCATCCTTTAAATAACGGAGCAGTTCTAAAACAGCACCGGCGGCATTCAATGCGTAGGATACCTCAATTTCCAAATAATCTTCGGTATCCGGAATGATAGGTTCCAGTTTTTCAATCCACGCTGAGAGGGTTTTGTCTTCGGCTTTGCCGTCTGATTTCTCACAGAATTCAATGGCATCTTTCAGAAGATTGGGATCGCCAAACTTATTTTTACCAGCAAAGTTGCTGTAGTCGGGATAAAGTTCGTGACAAACAAACAGTCCGAGTGCGATGCGTTTCTCGTGACTGGCACCGGCAATAAGTTTATCCAGCTTATCGAAGAAATTGAGGTATGCCTGCATGTTTTATAATTTATATTTTTCTGCAAATAACTTAACTTTATCTTCCTCACCAAACATTACCTGCACTGTTTGATCGCCTGTATCAATAAAAACATAGCGTTCTTTCAATCCTGAGTCCTTGAGGGCAGTGTTCAGCAGAGCCAAAACTGTTTCAACTTCGTACCAGTCGCCTATATCGGGTGGATTGGCAATATAAACTTTATTGTTAGCATAAAGGCATACGCGGTAAGTATAAGTGTTATCAGGTTTTTCACTGGCAAACATCCATGCTTTGATGTTTTCGAACTTGCCGTTGCTGTTTTTCGAGAGGGTTAAAATCAGTTCGTCGTAATCAACCGGTACTATGCCGGTTTCAGCATCAAACCAATGGAAAATTCCCACTTCATTTAGCAAATTGAAAGTATTACCCTCTGAATCGTCAGATTCGTTTTTTGCTTTAGCTTTTTCAATCGTCTCCTTAGGAACGGGTTTATCAATAACACCCATGTTAAAAAGATCGCTTGCAACATCTTCTACGCTGCCTTTGGTTAATTCATAAAACTGTTTGAGTGAAGCTGCCACAGTATTACTCTTCACTATTTGTCCAGGGTTGACCAAATATTCAGTAGCGCCCATTTCCACCAGGGTAGAGACAATTCTTTGGTAAGAATAATCTTCCAGGTCGTTACGCTTTTCGAAGTTTTTCAGAATAGATTCAACTAAAGCTTTGTCTTTTGTAATTTTATAAAGCATTGTCGCTGGAGATAAAGCATCGTAATAGCTATCCTTTTTATTCAGGTTATCCATTACAAGCTGTTTGTGTTTTGCTCCCTCGAGGCGGATAAGCGCATTTAAAGCCTGATCTTTATTTATTCCATCTTTAATAAGTTCATTAGCGAAAGGAATTATTTGTTTATCGCCGTGGTTAAGGAGGATATTTGTTAAGCCATAGGCGGGATTACCTGACGACCAGCTCGATTTCATTTCTTCAAACCTGCTTTTGGAGATAAGTTTCCTGTTGTATATTTCAAAGCAAAGTTCGAACGTCTTTTTCTTTACTTCTTCACTTCCACCCTGAGAAAAACCTTCCAGTCCGGACATGATCCAGTAGTCTTTTTCCAGATCAACTTTAGATGTGAGTATCAGCTTTCCGGCATAGTCAAGTGCTCGAATACTGGAGCCTTCTTTACCCAACCAGAAAACCAGTCTGCCTATATCCTTTGATTTCCCCGAAAGCAAATGATTTTCAAAAACCTCAACATAACCTGGCAATTGCATGTATCCGGCAAGTTGAATTACGGAATTCTCATCATCAGGTTTATCAATATTTCCAAGGATGATTCTTATTAATTCAGGTTCGGTGATGTTATAATCATCAGATTCATCAAAATTTCTGCTTAACGAATTGTAAAGTTCTCTTTTTTGCTTCGAATCAGTTCCCTTTAAAATAGTGATAATTTGGGGTACAACAGTTTTATCACCTGTCTTATATCGTTCCGAAAGGCTCTTGTTTTTATGTTTATTGGTTAACTCTGTCTGTTTGTTTTTCCGGATCTCATCGTATTGTTTCAGTAATTTGTCCACCTCCTGTACGTCCGAAATTATAATAATCTCCTGGTTTGAGCTTCCGTACTTGGCCCGGTTTTCGGTGTTTTTTTCCTGCTCAATCAGATTTTGCAGTTCTTTATCACTCAAATTAGTTTTCTCCTGCGATTTGCATCCGGTAAAAATCAGGACAGAAAGAAAAAACGTCAGGTTCAGGATTCGTTTCATTTTATTTGATAGGTTGATTTCTTTTCAATACGGAAGACAGTTCTTTTTTCTTACGACTTATTCCTTAGCTTGGATTATTCGCAATACCTTAACAACCTCACCCCGGGCCCCTCTCCTTAAAGAGAGGGGAGAAAGAACGCACCACTTTAGATTCGGAGTGCTTCAAAGTCCCTCTTCATTTGGAGAGGGATTTAGGGTGAGGTGTTTTAAAAAACTAGTTCCTGATTTTTGTCATATATTTTTGCGTAACTGTTTTAAAAGTATGAATTTTTCATTTACTTTGTTTCCGCAAAAAAACAAATGATGATGTTTCAAACATTAAACAACCACCCTCGTAGCAGGCGCAAATTCAGCTCCTGGTGAAGGTTTTTTGTTTAATAATCAATGAAATATTATGAAAACTTGCCTTCACCAGCAGGTTTTTTTTGTTTCAAACAGTAACATGAACGAATTAAAATTGGAACTATAAATTAATAATTTGCACCGACCTACCCCTCTCCCGCGGGAGAGGGGTAGGGGGTGAGGCTTAACTCAAATATCATGAAAGAAAAAGTTGTTTTAGCATTCAGTGGCGGTTTGGATACATCGTATTGCGCCAAATACCTGAGCGAGGAAAAGGGACTGGAAGTCCACTCGGCAATCGTGAACACCGGCGGTTTCTCACCCGACGAGGTCCGTGAAATTGAAGCTAAGGCATACAGGCTGGGCGTATCAACCCACAAAACACTCGATGTCACCAACGACTATTACACCCAGTGTATCAAATATCTTATCTTTGGAAACATCCTCAAGAATAACACCTATCCGCTTTCGGTAAGCTCCGAACGTGTTTTCCAGGCAATCGCCATTGCCAAATATGCACGCGAAATCGGCGCTACCCACATTGCCCACGGAAGTACCGGTGCCGGTAACGACCAGGTGCGCTTCGACCTTGCTTTTCATATCCTGTGCCCCGAAGTGCAGATTATCACTCCCATCCGCGACATGAAACTCTCGCGCGAAGCGGAAATAGAATACCTCAAAAGTAAAGGCGTGGTCGCCGACTGGACCAAGACAACCTATTCCATCAACAAAGGCCTCTGGGGAACCAGCGTAGGAGGAAAAGAAACACTTTCGTCCAATTTACCTTTGCCGGAACAGGCTTATCCCACACAACTTCAGAACAAAGGCGAAGAAACCCTCACCCTCGAATTTGTAAAAGGTGAAGTAAAAGGGGTGAATGGCAAAAAGTTCGAAAATTCTGTGGAAGCTTTCCGTGAAATAGAAAAGATTGCCGGTCCTTACGCCATTGGACGCGATATTCATGTAGGCGATACCATCATCGGTATCAAAGGCCGTGTAGGTTTTGAGGCTGCTTCGCCGCTCATCATCATCAAAGCCCATCACCTGCTCGAAAAACATACCCTCACCAAATGGCAGCTTTACTGGAAAGAGCAGCTCGCGAACTGGTACGGCATGTTTGTACACGAGTCGCAGTTCCTCGAACCCGTGATGCGCAACATGGAGAAATTCCTCGACGACACCCAGGAAAACGTCACCGGTAAAGTGTTTGTGAAGCTGATGCCATACCGCTTCGAAACCCTCGGCATCGAATCGGAACACGACCTCATGAACGCCAAATTCGCCAAATATGGCGAAGAAAACACTGCCTTCAGCGGCGAAGATGTAAAAGGATTTACAAAAATCCTGGCAAACCAGATGAAGATATATTTTGCGATAAATGAGAAGAAGTAGTTAGTAATTATTGAAAGTAAATGAAATCCTGAGCTTACCTCATCCTAAATCCTTCTCCTCAAGGAGAAGGACTTTGAATACAGGCAATATCTGCTCCCCTCCCTTCAGGAGAGGGGTTGGGGGTGAGGTGATCCGGATACGACTTACGACTATGTACAAAAAACTCACCATAAAAATAGGCTCCAATGTGCTCACTGATGCCAACGGGATGCCCGATGAAGCGCGGATAGCACATCTCGTGGATCAGATGGCTTACCTGCGGAAAAAGGGTGTGGACATTCTGCTGGTTTCGTCCGGAGCGGTAGCCTCGGGGAAAAAGATTGTGGATTGTCCCAGGCGGAACGATCCCGTTTCGTGCCGTCAGCTTTGGGCATCGGTGGGACAGGTAAAGCTCATCCAGAAATATTCGGAGCTGTTTGCCAAGCATGGCATGCTCTGCTCGCAGGTGCTGGTCACCAAGGAAGACTTCCGCGACCGCCAGCATTTTCTGAATATCCGTAACTGTCTGCATACGTTGCTGGAACACGATATTCTGCCCATCATCAACGAGAACGATGTGGTTTCCGTTACCGAGCTGATGTTTACCGATAACGACGAGCTGGCCAGCCTCATCACCTCCATGATGAATGCCCAGGCCATGGTCATCCTCAGCAATGTCGACGGTATTTACAACGGCGACCCCAAAGACAAGGACTCGAAAGTGATCCCGGTGATTGAAGACGACCTCACCAATGTTGCGAAGTATATTTCAACTACAAAATCGAACTTCGGACGCGGCGGAATGATCACCAAATTCTCTATGGCCAAGAAGGTTGCAGGGTCGGGAACCCCCGTACATCTTGCAAATGGAAGCAGGGAGAATATACTCATTGATATTGTAGAAAATAACCCTTCGCTGGTGCAGACTTATTTTAAGCCGGGCAGAAAAGCTTCCCCTGTAAAAAAATGGCTGGCTTATTCCGAGGCTTCGGTGAAGGGCGAGATCCATATCAATGCCGGAGCAAAGGAGTCACTTACCAGCAGCAAGGCAAACAGTTTATTGCCGGTAGGTGTTATTAAGATCAATGGCGAATTCTTAAAGGGCGACCTGGTGAAGATTATCGACGCTGAAGGAAAAAACATCGGCATCGGGAAAACTCAATATAACTCGGAGACTGCCCTCAGGAAAATGGGACAGAAGAATCAAAAGCCCATTATTCATTACGATTATCTCTATCTTAAAAATTGATAAGTTATGGATCTTACCCCGACTTTCAGGAATGTAAAAGAAGCCAGTCGCGCGCTGGTGAGCGTGGATGAATCCACCATCAATCAGCTCCTGCTGAAGATTGCCTTTGAGGCAGAGAAGCAGACGGCTTTCATTCTCTCGGAGAATAAAAAGGATCTCGACCGGATGGATCCTGCCGATCCCAAATACGACCGGCTGAAGCTGACCGAAGAGCGGATCAAAGGCATTGCAGGGGATATACGCAATGTAGCTTCTTTGCCATCTCCGCTTGGAAAAGTTCTGGATGAAGTGGTGCGTCCCAATGGCTTAAAAATTCAGAAAGTGTCGTTCCCAATGGGGGTGATTGGCATTGTTTACGAAGCCCGCCCTAACGTGACTTTCGATGTTTTTTCACTTTGCCTGAAAGCAGGGAACGCCTGTATTCTCAAAGGCGGAAGCGATGCACAGTACTCTAATGAAGCCATTGTGAAACTTATCAAAGAAGCCATAACTACCTTTGGATTGAATGAAAATATCCTTGCCCTGCTCCCACCCGATCGCGAAACAGTGAAAGACCTGCTGGAAGCAAGGGAGTACGTGGATATCATCATCCCAAGAGGAAGCCAGGGTTTGATTGATTTTGTGGTACAGAACTCCAAAATTCCCGTGATTGAAACCGGAGCCGGCATTGTACATACCTATTTCGACGAGTTTGGCGATCTGGAGAAAGGAAAGTCCATCGTTTACAATGCCAAAACCCGCCGGGTAAGTGTTTGTAATGCCCTCGACTGTCTGGTAGTACATAAGAACAGGTTAAATGATCTTCCAAAACTAACAGAAAAGCTAGCGGAGAAAAATGTATTGATTTATGCAGATGATGAAGCAAAAAAGACTTTATCAGGCAAATATCCCGATGCCCTGCTGAAACCCGCCGATGAAAAATCGTACGGAACGGAGTTTCTTTCCTATACCATGTCGGTCAAAACAGTGGAGGGCTTTGAAGAAGCGCTGGAGCATATCTATAAATACAGCTCTAAACACAGCGAAGCCATCATCAGCGAAAACGAAAAGCGCATCAATGAGTTTATGCAACGCGTGGATGCAGCCGCCGTGTATGCCAACACCTCTACCGCCTTTACGGACGGAGCCCAGTTTGGCCTCGGCGCCGAAATCGGCATCAGCACCCAGAAACTCCACGCCCGCGGCCCCATGGCATTGCAGGAACTCACAACGTATAAGTGGTTGGTGAGAGGCGAGGGACAGGTGAGAGAGTAGGAAGTCGTACGGTCAATAGAGAGTTTAACGGAATTTATTATATATGTTAATTAATGAAATACACCGAATAAACCCGGAGGGTTTAAATGTTTATAGATAATTAAAAGATAAAGATCATTCGACCCCAGCCGGGGTCGTACAAAAAACATCCCCAGATTTCTATAAACATTTGATACCTCTGGTATCATCTATATTAATTAGAATGCCAATTCAAAATAATTTTCACATGAACAAAGAATTGAAAGTTTGGCAGAAAGCGATTGAAAGGTTAATTTTATATAATGATGAGTACATTGTCTTGATACTAGGTACTCAGTACTAAATACTATTCCCATGAAACATTTCACCTCCATCCACGATGTGGCCGATCTGAAGCAGCTTCTGAAAGAGGCTTTCGAGATCAAGAAGAACCCGTATGCGCTTGAGCACCTGGGTAAGCATAAAACTGCGTGTTTACTGTTTTTCAACTCCAGTCTGCGTACAAGGCTCAGCACCCAGAAAGCAGCGATGAACCTGGGCATGAACTGTATTGTTTTCGACATCAACGAAGAAGGTTGGAAAATCGAGACCGAATACGGTGTGATTATGGATGGTGACAAAGCCGAGCATATCAAGGAAGCCGCCGGTGTGATCGGCCGCTATGCCGATGTGATTGGCATCCGTTCCTTTGCATCGCTCAAGGATAAGCAAAAAGATTACTCCGAACATGTGATCAGTCAGTTTATTCAATATACCGGTGTTCCCATCTTCAGCATGGAAGCAGCTACCGGTCACCCGTTGCAAAGCTTTGCCGATGTAATCACCATCGAGGAATATAAAAAGAAAGAACGCCCCAAAGTGGTGCTTACCTGGGCACCGCACCCAAAAGCATTGCCACAGGCGGTGCCCAACTCGTTTATCGAATGGACCGTGGCAGCTGACTATGAAGTAGTAGTAACCCATCCCAAAGGCTACGAACTCGATGCGAAGTTTATGAAGGGCGCAAAGCTGGAATACAATCAGCAGAAAGCCTTTGAAGGAGCCGATTTTATCTATGCCAAAAACTGGTCGAGCTACACCGAATACGGGCAGATACTCTCGAAAGACCGCGCCTGGACAGTGGACTCCGCCAAAATGGCTCTGACGAACGATGCCAAGTTTATGCACTGTCTGCCCGTGCGCCGCAATATGATAGTAACCGATGAGGTAATCGACAGTCCCAACTCCATCGTGGTTCAGGAAGCCGAAAACCGCGTTTACTCAGCACAAACGGTGATTAAGAAGTTGCTGGGACAGTAAAACATGGATTTTCTCTCTGTGGTTCTCCGTGCTTTCTCTGTGGACCTCTGTGTAATTTATGTTTCACAGAGTACCACAGAGGAAACACAGAGTTGCACAGAGCTAAATACAATATCTTACAAAAGTAGCAGGCTTTACAAACGCGCACTATTCTAATCTGTTAAATACTTTAGGAAGTTTAAAGTCTGGAATTTTCTTCAAAGCTTTGTATGAATAATAATGCGTAATTTTGAAAAAAAAACCATGTTAGCTCAAAAGTTTGAAACTAAAATATTGAAAGACGGAATTATTAAATTACCGGATGAATCAATGTTTAAGAAAGACACTGAAGTAGAAGTGATAGTCCTTGAAAAAATAAAAGGTGAAAAGAAAGGGATCAAAAAATCTAAAAAGTTAACTCCCGTTGCTTTTTATAAAAAATGGGAAGGTTCTCTATCTCAGGTTGAAGACAATTACCGGGACTATATCGAAAATAAGAATAAGTGATGAAAGTTTTACTTGACTCAAATATACTTCTTGACATTGCGCTAAAAAGAGAGCCATTCGCCAAAGAAGCTTTTGATATATTTTCATTGATTCAGAGGAATAAAATTCAGGGATTCATAAGTGCCTTAACAGTAAGTCACCTTCATTATATAATAAATAAGAACCTTTCCCGATCGAAGGCCGATGAATTTGTTAAAGATGTTTTAACCATATTTGATGTAGCCCCCGTTAATAAGGAAATTTTAGTTGAGGCCATTGAAATGAATTTACCTGATTTTGAAGATGCCATCCAGCTAAATTCTGCCAAAAAAGTTTCCTTAAATGTGATCATCACCCGTAATAAAAAGGATTTTCAATCATCTGAAATACCAACCCTGACCCCGGTTGAATTCTTAAAAAACTATTTATCGGCTAAAGGTAAATTCAAATAGAAGATAATTTCAAATGCTCCATACCCCCAAAGCCATTCACCTGCTTAAACAACTGATCGCCACTCCTTCCCTGAGCCGGGAGGAAGACCAGACGGCAACCATTATTTTTGATTTCCTGAAAGCTGAAGGCGCTTCGCCTCAACGGAAACTCAACAATGTTTGGGCATCATCCATCATTTCGGAGAAGCTGCCGACAATTCTGCTGAACTCACATCATGATACAGTAAAACCTTCCTCCTCATGGTCGCTGGATCCATTTCAACCTTTAGAAAAAGATGGCAAGCTCTATGGCCTGGGCAGCAACGATGCCGGAGGACCGCTGGTTTCGCTGATTGCCACCTTTCTTGCGCTGAAAGATGATCCAAACCGACCTTACAACCTCATTCTCGCCGCCACCGCTGAGGAAGAAGTTTCGGGAAAGAATGGCGTGGAGAGTATTCTGCCTGAGCTTGGAAAATTAGACCTTGCCATTGTGGGCGAACCTACTCAAATGCAGATGGCCGTTGCCGAAAAAGGTCTGATGGTGCTCGACTGCAAAGCATCGGGAGTCTCGGGTCATGCAGCGCGTAATGAGGGCGTAAATGCCATTTACAAAGCCATGCAGGATATTGAATGGTTCAGAACTTTTCAGTTTGAACTTAAATCGGAATTACTGGGACCTGTAAAGATGAGTGTAACCCAGATTAATGCAGGCACGCAGCACAATGTGGTTCCCGATGCCTGCACCTTTGTGGTGGATGTCCGAACAAACGAATGTTATCGCAACGAGGAAGCATTACAGCTAATTAAAAAGCACGTGAAGAATTCGGAGGTGGAGCCTCGTTCCACCCGCATCAATTCATCGTTTATTCCGTTGGAGCATCCACTGGTTCAGAAAGGTTTGGCACTGGGACTGACTTACTATGGTTCTCCTACAACCTCCGATCAGGCGCTGATACCATGCACTTCCATAAAAATAGGCCCGGGAGATTCAGCACGATCCCATACTGCCGATGAGTTTATTTATATTGAAGAAATTGAAAGAGGAATTGAGCTTTACATTAAATTGCTCGCCAGACTAAAACTATAATTTTAGAAATAATATAAACAAATGAAATATCCATGATCCGAAAAGATCACCAATCATGATGAACATTTCATCATGGTCCCGATAGCTATCGGGATTTCCATACAACCTTTTAAATAAATTTTGTACACATGAAACTCTGGGACAAAGGAATTGAAGTTAACAAAGCAATAGAAGCGTTCACCGTTGGGCGGGATCGCGACATGGATCTTTACCTCGCCGAGTTTGACGTGCTGGGAACCATAGCACATATCACCATGCTCGAAAGTATCGGTTTGATTGATAAAACAGAGTTACCTGTGCTACTTGCCGAATTGAAAAATATCTATCATCAAATTAAGCGGGGAGAATTCAGTATAGAAGCCGATGTTGAAGATGTTCATTCGCAGGTAGAACTGATGCTTACCCAAAAGTTGGGCGATATGGGCAAGAAAGTCCATAGTGGCCGCTCGCGTAACGACCAGGTGCTTGTCGACTGCAAACTTTTTATCAGGAACGAAATTAAAGAGATAGTCGAAAATGTAAAAACGCTGTTCGAAAAGCTTCTTGAACAGAGTGAAAAATACAAAGGTGTGCTGATGCCTGGTTACACCCATCTTCAGGTTGCCATGCCTTCTTCCTTCGGTCTTTGGTTTGGCGCTTATGCCGAAAGCCTGAAAGACGATCTTCATCTGCTTTATGCTGCCTGGAAAGCAGCCAATCAAAATCCCCTGGGTTCTGCTGCCGGCTATGGTTCTTCCTTCCCTCTAAACCGGCAAATGACGACCGACCTGCTTGGATTCGACAATCTCAACTACAATGTGGTTTATGCCCAGATGGGCCGCGGCAAAACCGAAAAAACAGTTGCTTTTGCCATGAGTTCGGTAGCTGCAACACTGTCGCGCATGGCTTACGATCTCTGCATGTACATGAGCCAGAATTTTGCTTTTGTTGGATTGCCCGACGAACTTACAACCGGCTCGAGCATTATGCCTCACAAGAAAAATCCTGATGTATTTGAACTTACCCGGGCCAAATGCAATAAAATTCAGGCACTCCCCTATGAGCTTACCATGCTTATAAATAATTTACCCTCGGGATATTTCCGCGATATGCAGATCCTGAAGGAATCTCTCTTTCCTTCCTTTTCGCAGTTGAACGATTGCCTGGAGATTATGACCTTTATGGCGGATAAGCTAAAAATTAACCGCGATATACTCAACGATCCCAAATATAAATACCTGTTCAGTGTTGAAGAGGTAGACAAGTTGGTCTTACAGGGATTACCTTTCCGCGATGCTTATAAGAAAGTTGGCTTTGAAATCAACGAAGGGAAATTCGATCCCGAGAAGGCGGTTTCCCATTCTCATGAAGGCAGCATAGGTAACCTTTGTACCGAAGAAATAAAAACGCTGTTCGGGTCTGCTTACGCTCAGTTTAATTTCGGGAATGTTGAATCGGCGATAAAGTCATTGCTCGAAAAATAGACAAGTACGAATATTCGTTACTTCAGATCGTTCGCATTAAGAAATTTTATGAGTGCAATAACATCATCTGTTTTTTTGAAATCTGACTTATGCTCTTTCACAAAATTCTGAATCTGAACTTTTTTATCAGGAAGAATTTTGCTTAATTGTTTCTCGTTGATAAAGCTCCGGAATTTGCCATTTGCTCTTATCCAATAAAGAGTAGCGTCTTTGGTTGTATAATTATCGGGCAGCTTCAATTTGTAAAGAGTTCCTCCTGCAGATAGGGTCGATATAGAAGTAACTGCCGAGGTTTGAGATGTTCCACCGTATCCTGCCTGTTTACCACCATCCATCAACGTTTTCCTGTGTTGTATTAACAAAGCTATTGAACCCGGACAAGCTACTTCGTAAAACTTCTTATTTACTGGAATAAAAATATGTTTGTTCAAATAAACAGTATCGATTGTTTCAAGATTTGTTAAAGCCAGAAAATTATCATTCTGCTTAAAAATCATTTCTTCGGTAAGGGTATTGTAATTCATATCGGCATATTCGTATCCTCCCATCTTCATTTTAACGGCTGCTTTACTGAAGTTTGCAAACAAATAATGAGGAGGGATAGTAACGGAATTCAATTGTGCATAAATCAAAGCCGGAGCAAAACAAAACAGAATCAAAATTAGCTTTTTCATAAATGGGTTAAAGTTGATAAGGAATGAGTAGCATTTGTAAATCTTTCAACTCACCTAAATTAGAGATTGAATCGTATCTTGTTAACTATTTTTGTTTTTATTCTTTTTTAAGTGTTGCAAAACATATATTTTTACGGCCTGGATAAAAAGGTGTAATTTTAGCAAATTATTAAGGAGAAATAAATGGATAAAAGCGTAAAGAAAGTAGTAGTGCTGGGATCCGGGGCACTCAAAATTGGTGAAGCTGGTGAATTCGATTATTCCGGTTCTCAGGCATTAAAAGCATTAAAAGAAGAAGGTGTTTATACAGTTCTGATTAACCCCAATATTGCGACAGTTCAAACAACCGAAGGTATAGCCGATAAGATCTACTTTCTGCCGGTAACTCCTTATTTTGTTGAAAAAGTAATTGCAAAAGAAAAACCCGACGGCATACTGTTATCGTTTGGCGGACAAACTGCTTTAAACTGCGGTATAGCACTATTCAAAGCCAATATTTTCGAAAAATATAACGTTCGCGTTTTAGGCACCCCCATCCAGGCAATTATGGATACCGAGGACCGCGATTTATTTGTAAATAAGCTAAACGAAATAAATGTAAAAACGGCGCGCAGCGTTGCAGCCTCTTCTCTGGAAGACGCAGTTGCAGCGGCCAACAAACTTGGATATCCTCTTATTGTAAGAGCCGCTTATGCTCTGGGTGGTTTAGGAAGCGGATTCTGTTCCAATGAAGATGAGCTTCGTAAACTGGTTTCAAAAGCTTTTGCATACAGTAACCAGGTTTTGGTTGAAGAATCGCTCAAAGGATGGAAAGAAATTGAATACGAAGTTGTTCGAGACTGTTACGATAATTGTATCACCGTTTGTAACATGGAGAACTTCGACCCGCTGGGAATTCACACCGGCGAAAGTATTGTGGTTGCTCCCTCACAAACACTGAGCAACAGCGAATATCATAAATTACGCCGTTTATCCATTCAAATTATCCGTCACATCGGTATCGTGGGCGAATGTAATGTTCAATACGCGCTCGATCCTCATTCGGAAGATTACCGTGTTATCGAGGTGAATGCCCGTCTGTCGCGTTCGTCAGCTCTCGCATCGAAAGCAACCGGTTATCCGCTCGCTTTTGTAGCTGCTAAACTGGCTTTAAGTTACGGATTGCCCGAACTTAAAAACTCAATCACCAAAACCACTTCGGCCTTCTTTGAACCTGCACTCGACTATATCGTTTGTAAAATTCCCCGCTGGGATTTGAACAAGTTCGTAGGGGTATCCAAAGAAATCGGTTCGTCGATGAAGAGTGTGGGCGAGGTTATGTCCATTGGCCGTTCGTTCGAGGAAGCTATTCAGAAAGGTCTCCGCATGATTGGTCAGGGTATGCACGGCTTTACCGGAAACAAGGATCTCAAGTTTGCCGACATCGACAAAGAGCTCTCCAATCCAACCGATATGCGAATCTTTGTAATCGCCAATGCCTTCGAAAGAGGTTATTCGGTCGACAGGATTCACGATCTCACCAAAATTGACAAATGGTTCCTTATCAAGCTGCATAATATTTTCAGCCTGAAAAAGGAGCTCGAAAAATATAACACGCTCGACGAGCTTCCGACAGAACAGTTGAAGCATGCCAAGCAAATGGGTTTCTCCGATTTCCAGATTGCCCGTTTTGTGCTGAAAGGCGATAACGACCACATGGAAGATTATCTATTGAACGTTCGCAAGCACCGTAAGCAAAAAGGAATTGTTCCTTTTGTTAAGCAAATTGATACCCTTGCAGCCGAATATCCGGCGCAGACCAATTACCTGTACCTCACTTATAATGCCAGTGAGCACGATGTTGATTTTGCCCGCGATAACAAATCGGTAGTGGTGCTTGGTTCGGGGGCATACCGTATCGGCAGCTCGGTAGAGTTCGACTGGTGCGGTGTAAGTGCTTTAAATACTATCAAGCAGCAGGGTTACCGTTCGGTGATGATTAACTTCAACCCCGAAACAGTAAGTACTGACTATGATGTGTGCGACCGGCTGTTCTTCGATGAACTTTCGCTCGAACGCGTACTCGACATTGTTGAACTCGAAGCTCCAAAAGGAGTAATTATATCCACAGGAGGGCAGATCCCAAATAACCTGGCGATCCGACTCTTCAATCAGCATGTTCCTATTCTTGGAACTTCGCCACTTTCAATCGACCGTGCTGAGGACCGCCACAAGTTCTCGATGATGTGCGATAATCTGCGGATTGACCAGCCACGCTGGAAAGAGCTTACCACCATCGAAGACATTTATGATTTTATCGATGAAGTTGGTTTCCCGGTGCTGATCCGTCCTTCATATGTACTTTCGGGTGCCGCTATGAACGTTGTATCCAACAGAGAAGAATTGAAACACTTCCTCGAACTTGCCGCAAATGTTTCTAAACGTTACCCGGTTGTGGTTTCCGAATTCATTCAGAATGCAAAGGAAATTGAAGTAGATGCAGTAGCCCGCGATGGTGAAATAATGGCCTATGCCATTTCGGAACATATCGAATTTGCAGGAGTTCACAGTGGTGACGCTACTATGGTTTTCCCACCACAGAAAATCTATTTTGAAACTGTTCGCCGTATCAAGAGAATTACAGTTAAAATCGCTAAAGAACTTAATATTTCCGGGCCTTTCAACATCCAGTTCCTTGCCAAGGATAATGATATCAAGGTAATTGAATGTAACCTGCGTGCATCACGCTCCATGCCTTTTGTTTCCAAGGTATTGAAGGCAAACCTGATCGACCTTGCGACAAGAATTATGCTTGGCGCTCCGGCCGAAAAACTCGATAAGTCAATCTTCGAAATAGATTACATTGGTGTTAAAGCGCCTCAGTTCTCGTTTCACCGTTTGTTAAAAGCCGATCCTGTTCTTGGTGTTGAAATGGCTTCGACAGGAGAAGTTGGTTGCATTGGCGACGATTATTACGAAACTCTTCTGAAGTCCATGCTTTCAGTTGGTTATACCATTCCGAAGAAAAATATTCTTCTTTCCACAGGTACAGCCCGCGATAAGGTTGAATTGCTCAATAGCGCCAAAATGCTTGTTGAAAAGGGATATAACCTATTTGCAACTAAAGGGTCGGCCGAATACCTTCGTACAAATGGGGTGGAGGTTACTGCCCTGCATTGGCCCGATGAAGATAAAGAACCTAACACGCTAGATTATATCCGCCAGAAAAAGATTGATTTGGTAATAAATGTTCCAAAGAATCTTTCGAAGCAGGAGTTAAATAACGACTATACCATCCGCCGCAGTGCAGTGGATTACAATATCCCACTTATTACCAATGCCCGTGTTGCCAGCGCATTTTTAACCGCCATCTGCAAACGCAGCATGGACGATATTAAAATTAAGAGCTGGGACGAGTATTAGATTAGCTTTTAGTCGATAGACGATAGTCCATAGTTAATACAAAAGTATTTTCTATGGACTTTTGCTTTAGAATAGCTTTTAGTCGATAGACGATAGTCCATAGCCAAATGCAGGAATACAGGCCGTTGGCCAACAATTGTACTTTGTATTGACTATCGACCATTGTCTATCGACTAAATTACACCTCAAACACCTCAATCTTCTTCCATTCAATTAATCGTATTCTACGGAACAAGAACCAGCAAATAACTCCTAATAAAGGGATTACCAGAAGAAAGCTTATGTGAAAATAAAGGAATAAGTAATGAATTCCTGAGACTGCTGCAGATACCGGAAGCAGAACCATGGCAACAAGCATGTTGGCATTGTTGGTTTTGTTAGCGTTATCGACAGTGAAAGGCAAATCGAATTTAAAGAGAAGTAATAGGCAGCAAAGACAAATGTAATTCATGAGCAATGCAGCAATAATTTCAATAATGATGGGCACTCCGTAAATATAGATTAGAACTGCGTTACAACCCAGATAAAGCGGAACAAACAGTTTAATGGAGATAGCTTTTAAAGTTGCCGAAACAACTTCTCCAGGCCTGTCCAACGGAATTATTTTATAGATCCAGGCTGATTTATAGTTGTCGCTGAATTTTACATTTGTGTAGACAATAAAAAGATAGAAAAGTGGGAAATACAGCAGAATGAGATAAAATTTATCATTTTCTCCCGAAAGCATATATTTAAACTGCGTGTAGAGCATTATTCCGAAAAATACGACCACAGAGCCCAGCATCGGATAAATCATCTGTTTGAACTTACGGTCGCGCCCGGCAATTTTCCATATTAACCCGAACATTGCAGCTTCATTGGAGGTACGGGTAAATAATTTCGCCAGATATGCTGAAATACTAAAACCGGAGGATTCCTTTGCAACATCTTTTATTTCGCCCTGATCCATTATCTGAAGCTTATTGCTAAAACCGGGAGCAAGTACTTTAATTACCAGCATCAATCCAAAAATTGGTATCAGAACACTAAGAGCGATATTTATAAGGCTGAACTGGTCGAAATTAAAGGTTATAAAAGCATTATTACTTGCGGCCATCCAGGTTGGAGGAAGAAGATACATCCACCAGTCATGGGTTTCCAGCTTCAGATGTTTTAAGGTGTTAATGCTTTGGATGAAGAACTGGTACCCTCCCATCAGCACGATGGTAACCAGAATCTGAAAATAATTGATAATATCCTTGAATTTCTCGCCACTCACAATTCTCATTAAACCTAAATAAAGCAAATGAGTGACAAAAATAGCAAGCACAGAACTTAACAAGGTATTAACCAGAAAAATGATTACCGCCAGAAAATTAAACTTAAAAAGAATTGTAATGCACGGAATAATTGCAAACGAGGCAGCAAAACCCAGCACATAAACGCTGATATGCATAATGCGGGCCATCAGATATGTTTTTTCTGAAACAGGCCTCGGTAAAATGATGGTATTGTCGCGCGTGTCGAGCATTACAGTGCTGAAATCGGCAATCATATGAAGACATAGCATAAAAATAAAAAAGGTATAAGCCAGCAGAAAAGCAGGAAAACTGGCATCGCCAACTCCAATAATAATGGAAGCTACACCTCCGAAAAACACATACAACAGGTATTGCAGCCACAAGGTATAATTTGGTTCTTTCGACCGGCTGTTTACCACTTGTTTGCGGTTGTCCATCAGAAATTTGATACGAAATATCTGTACTACCTGGTTCACATCCACATCCGACCGGAACAGAGGCAGGAGTTTCAGGAAAAAAATTACTATTCTTTGCATGACTCCTACTTTGTTTTGGCTATCTCGTGAACAATTTCTTCGGCTTTAGCAGTTTGATCTTCGCTACCTGTGAGCTTTGAGAAAAGCATTTCGAGGGATTTTTCGTTGCTTTTACTGTTCAGTTCTTCGAAAGAACCGTCGGCAATTACTTCGCCATTGGCGATAAGAATGATGCGATCGGATATTTTCTCCACCACATCCATAATGTGCGAGCTGTAAAAAATAGTTTTCCCCTCGTTAGCCAATTGACGGAGCACCTCCTTGACAATTATTACCGAATTTGCATCGAGTCCGCTTAAAGGTTCATCAAGGAAAATAATTTCAGGGTTGTGAATTAAACCTGAAATGAGCAGCACCTTTTGTTTCATACCTTTCGAAAAGGTATTCATGCGTTGGTTTTTCGAAGCTTTGAGTTCAAGCAATTCCAGCAACTTACCGGCCTTTTCATCAGTCTCGGTTTCATTCATCCCATAAAGTTGCCCTATAAACTGCAAATATTCTATGGGCGTTAAAACATCATACAGGGCAGCATTTTCGGGAATGTAGCCTATCTTTCTTTTAATGGCCAGGGCATCTTTGCGGATATCCATTCCCATTATGGAAACATCGCCGGTGAAGTCGGCAATGATACCCGAGAGAATTTTAATGGTAGTTGATTTCCCTGCTCCGTTTGGTCCAATGTAACCTATAATTTTCCCCGGGAATACATCGAACGAAATATTGTTGAGGGCAACTTTACTCTGGCTGAAACGGCCATAGGTTTTGGAGACATTTTTAAACGAAATAATTGGATCCATTGATTTTTGAATTTATCAGAGCTAAAATATCAAAAATCAGGGAACTTTTCCAAATCTCTTGTTCTATTTCACTATTGTCGGGTAAAAAATATTTTTAAGAATTAATGAATAGATTTCTCATTACGTTACTTATGACAGATTTTACTAAAATACAATCAAACAGCCAAATGTTACTTTTTTACTCACTATCGTTCGTGAGAACGGCTACGCCTAAGTTGTGACCAAAAAAAACCAAAAAAGTCTTTGACGGCGAGAACGCGCTCCGTCTCCTGCGTCGACTTCACTTGAACGGCTCGCCGCCAGCAAGGAATTTGTATTTAAGGCTTCGCCATGCTTTGATTAAAGATTTTAGCCAAAGAAAAGGCATAGCTTCTTCTCTCAGTCATTAACCCATTATGCCCCATTTCCCTGAGGTCAGGTCTCTAAATGACAATGAAGCAGTTAACTTGAACTAACCATGAAAACCGATGTTCTTATAGAAATTGTGCAGTGAATCGACTGAATCGGACAAAATAGAAAGTTTATCGCCTTCCTTAATCACCGTGTCGCCTTCAGGCTGGAAATAGTTTTCGCCCCGATGAATCATGGATATTACATTCCCTTTTGGTATAGACAGGTCGATGATGGTTTTGTTGATGCACTTATAACCTGGTTTTACATCCACTTCAATCATAATGGATTTTACTTTATTGGCCAGCTCGCTGTCGAGGGTTGATTTTTTGCGGATACTCATTGGCACTGCCAAATTTAAGAGCTTTGCCACCCAGGGAATTGTTGTACCCTGAATTAATACCGAAAGTGCCGAAATAAAAAATACCAGGTTAAATATCAAATCGGCGTTGGGAATATCAGCATCGAGGGCATAAATAGCAAGAATTACCGGCACAGCTCCCCTCAATCCCACCCACGAAATAAAAAGCTTCGACCGGTTGTTGAAATGCGAAAAGCTCAGCGATAAAAATACTGCCAGGGGCCTTGCAACAAGGATAATGAAAAGTGCAATAATCACCCCGCTACCTATAAGCGGAATCAACTGCTTGGGAAAGACCAGCAAACCCAATGTGAGAAACATAATTATCTGCATTAACCACGCTTGCCCGTCGAAGTGTTTGGTAAGACTGCGTTTGTGGATAAACTCTTTGTTTCCCAGAATAACAGCAGCGATGTAAACGGAAAGGAAGCCATTTCCTCCAATAAAGTCGGAAAAAGAAAAGGTAAACAAAGCGCAGGCAAGCATTAGCACAGGATAAAGGCCATCGAAGTCGAGTTTTATCCGGGTAAACGCCTTATGAATGAGATAGCCCATAAGAACACCAAAAGCACCTCCCAGAACAAACTGTTTGAAGAACAATGGAAGTGTTGCCCAGAACGAACCACTCTGGTGCTGAATGAGAAAGATATAAAAAATCGTCAGAAAATAGGCCATAGGGTCGTTGCTGCCGCTTTCGAATTCGAGAAGAGGCCGGATGTTTCCTTTGAGACCCGATTTTTTCGAACGCAGAATAGTAAATACCGAAGCTGCATCGGTAGAGGAAATAATGGAACCCAGCAGCAAACCCTCGTAAATAGTCAGATCGGTAACCAGGGTAACAAATATGCCTACAAAAGTGGATGTAAGCAGCACCCCCAGAGTAGATAAAACCACACCACGCCAGAGAATGGGTTTGATGTCGGAATACCGAGTATCGAGACCTCCCGAGAACAGTATGAGAATAAGGGCAATAATTCCGATAAGTTTGGCAATGTGGTAATCATAAAAGAAAATCCCTCCGATACCATCCGATCCTGCCAGCATACCAACCCCCAAAAATAGAAGCATAGACGGGAAACCAAATTTATTTGATTTACTCGCCATCACACTTATGATTAACAGCAGCGACCCTAACAGAATAATATTGTCGAAAGTAAAATCCATCCGTTTCCTTTATCTGTAAAAATACGAAATTGTAATTTTAAAGAGCAACGAAAGGTTAATAAGGTTCAGTGATTAACCTGTTTATTTCAAATTGTGAGAAGCTTCTGGCCCGATTTCAGGATTTCGGTTAGGGTAATTCCCATATAACGAACTGTTACGCCGAGTTTTTCGAGTTTCTCCGACACTTCATTGATATCGGCACAAGCTTTACAGGCCTCAATTTTAACTCCCTGTTGAATCATCTCCATAATTTCGAGCTGCACCTGCGCATCATTGCCAGCAAGCCTGGCCGAAGCTCCCCAAATAATCACCGTAACCTCGTCCCACCAGTTATGCTTCAGTGAGTTTACGGCGTACATATTGATCATATTGAAAAAAGTATCCTTGTTATCAGTTGTCCAGAGAATAGTCAGCGATTCCATATCTATTTTTCACAAGCGTTAAATTCAATTTTCTTATTTTCGACTTTGTAAGGTGACATAATGCCACGCATTTGGGTAGCCGAGGCTTCGTAAATAAGAATAGTGAGCTGCTGCTGATCCTCATTACTTTTTAAGGTCAGCGTAGGGCCCGACTCGATCAGTTTCCAGGAGCCCCAATGTTCCTCGTTGCCGGTTCTGAATTTCATTTTGTTATTAGGCATAAAAATGAAATTAAGCTGCTCTACTTTAGTTTCGCGGGTTTTCCCATCCCTTTTGTAAAAGTCAACTTTCCAGCATTTTCCAAGATATTTTTTAACACTTGCATAAACTTCCTCATCCTTATAAGGTGGAGGTGTTATCAACAGAGAACTCGGCACCTGAACGTACGAATTTTTCATAAATTTTTTCATATCATCCTTCGAGCGCGAAATTGTGGAAAGTTGCTGTTTCATATTATCCGATCCGGGAATAAGTTCCAGCCCTTTTTTGAGCACAAGCTCCGCATCGTCGTAGTTGTAGTCTCGCACCAATACTGCTGCCGATTCGGAAAAAAGTTTCTCCACAATTTCATCATTCGTGTTGCGGGCCAAAAGTTGCTTGCTGAATTTTGACATAATTTCGATATTACGGGCAAGTTCAGCGGATTTTAAACGTATGCCTCCCTGAGACATGTTGGAGGTAAATCCATAGGAAAGTAGCCTAAGAAATATTTCACTATTCGCCAGAAAAGGGAATTTCTGGGTATAGTTCATGAGGGTATCAATAGTAATCTCGTCCATTTTATCGCCTTCACGCAGATAATTAAGAAGCGATTCCAAAACAATCTGCTGATTACGTATATTCTCAGGATTAGCCAGATACGCCTGGGATGCATGATAAAAAACCTTTTCAAAATTGTAAGTCAGTTGGTAATAATAGGCCAGGCTTTCGTGATAAACCTGCTCGTATTCCTTAGTATCGACAGAATCGGAAATGTTTTTTGTGAAATTGTTAAAAAATTCAGTGTAACCCTTTATGTTTGGCCTGTTAATCACCATTTCGTTTGTTAGTGCTTTGAAATGATTGGCCGATTGCTGCTTTCCTTCAGCATTGGCCGAATTCAGATTGACAAATTTCGCAAAGGTTTTGCCATCGTATTTCTTTTTCTCAGCCTCATCAACTAACTGGTTCTGCAGAGAACTGCTTAACAGAAATCTTATATTGAGTGAAGGGTAAATCAAATTTGCCTTTTCGAAGTTGATGGCTGCCAGAGCATATCGGTCGGCATTAAAGTCAAATATTCCCTTATTATAATATTGAAGCGCTGCAAGTTGAGCCGGATTGATGACTTTAGATGACTCAAAATGCTTTTGGAACATGTCGTCGAAAGAATTGGTCTTATACTCGGTTTCGGATATAACTTTATTATTCTTCAGATAATCTATATAGTTCTTTTTAAACCTGTCCGAGAACTGCATCACTCCCCTTGCTGGAAGGGTTGTTTCGAAAAGATAACTGGTGCTGTTTGGGTCGGCAACCAGAAACACGTGATTAGGCGTTTCTTTAATGATATAATCAATTTTGAAATAATCGAGGACCAATCCATATAAAGCCGATGCAGTCACACAATTATAATTGCCAGTTGTAAAAATATCAGTAAAATAAGTTTCGTCCTGGTACTTTTTTAGAAAACGACTGTGCACCTGGTCGTAAATTACTTTCATCTGTTTTTTCCGGTTATATTTGTTGAATCCCTTTGCTTCTAAACCAACAACAAAGTCGTTGATTGATTTTTCAATATCCGCTGCATTTGCCGGATGCTGAACCGCTAGCAGCAAATCCAGAGTTCTTACCGGGGTTTGTTTGAGGTAATTTCTGAAAATCTGTTTCTCAAAATCCGAGTTGAATATTGTTGTATCGGTTATTTGTGCATTAACAATATTAAACCATAGAAATCCAAAAGTTAAGAAGAGTAGTTTCATCAGAAAATAATTTTAATAAGTTAAGGACTGATGGAACCGCACATGTTTTGAAATTATTTTCCTCCATTTTGTATTTCCGGAAACATGTGGGTTTCATAAGATTGGTTTGTTAGCTCCCGAACGAAAATAAGAATATATAGCGAATTATCCTTCCAAACCTATAAAAAAAGTGAAGATCAAACTCGAATTTTAATTATCGTACTATTTCACCATAAAATCTTACAATATTAAAGTGATATTAAACTATTGTTTAAAATTTAAAATTATTAGTTGAAATTGAATTTCGCTAAATTTAAGATGCCAATCTTAATAATATTTACTATTTGCTATATTAAACTATCAATAATTAAATAATAATTTGAAATAAGTATAAATTATAAATTAAATACCCGTTTTAAATATAGGGTTATTTCATTTTATTTATATTCGCATCGAAATTTAAAATTGTAAATTATGTTCGATACCGGCCTAACTACATTTATGGTACTTGCTACCAGCCTTGTAATGCTTATGACACCCGGCCTCTCCTTTTTTTATGGAGGTTTGGGTTGTAAGAAAAATATCCTGAATATTATGATTCAAAGTTTTGTTTCCATGGGACTGACCTCTGTTTTATGGCTGGCTTTTGGTTACTCTCTTTGTTTCAGTGGAAATCTTGCAAGTGGCAACGATTTTTTTGGTATTTACGGGAACCTCGACAAAGCTTTTTTGAATGGAGTAACCCCTCAAACGGCTTTCTCGCCCGACAGAAACTTTCCCGAGTACTTATTCTTTGCCTATCAGATGATGTTTGCCATTATCACTCCTGCCCTTATTACAGGAGCATTTATTAACCGAATTACATTTAAAGCCTATATAGTTTTTCTGATTTTCTGGCAACTGCTGGTTTATTACCCTTTCGTGCATATGGTTTGGGGCGGAGGTATTCTTGCCTCATGGGGAGTACTCGACTTTGCTGGTGGTATTGTTGTACACGCTGTTGCTGGATTTGCTGCACTTGCCTGCGTAAATTATGTTGGTGCTCGGTGCGAAAAGGAAAATGTTCCTAATAATATTCCGCTTGTAGCCATTGGTACAGCACTTCTCTGGTTTGGCTGGTACGGATTTAACGCCGGAAGTGAACTGAATGTCGACAGTATTACCATAGCAGCTTTCATCAATACGGATACTTCAGCTTCTTTTGCTGCAGTTACCTGGCTACTGATTGAATGGAAAACAGGTAATAAAAAGCCAACCTTTATTGGGTTAATGACCGGAGCTGTTGCAGGTTTGGCAACTATTACGCCAGCGGCTGGTTATGTAACGGTTTTACAGTCGGCCGTCATCGGAATTATCGCCTCCATTGGTTGTTTTATGGCTGTAAAATTTAAAATGCGTAAAGGTTGGGACGATGCGCTCGATGTTTGGGGTGTACATGGAATGGGCGGCGTAATTGGCACTATTTGTCTGGGCCTTTTTGCCACTACTGAAATAAATCCAAACGGGGCTAATGGCTTATTCAGCGGAGGTGGTTTTACATTGTTGTTTAAAGAAACAGTGGCCATAATAATTGCTGTGGTTTACGCCTACTTTTTTACACTGCTTATCCTTAAAGTCATCAATAAATTTACTCCTGTAAAAGTAGATCCCGAGCTTGAAAAAGAAGGTCTGGATATATCCTTCCATGGAGAAGTAGCCAGGAATTTGTAAATAGTACTGAAAAAAGAGGCTTTGTGAAAAGTCAACTTCTGGTCATATTTCGACTCCGCTCAATATGACAAACAACTGTCAAGCGTCAGACTGAGCGTAGTCGAAGTCTTTCCAACCTTTTCACACAACCTCTTTTTCTTTTATTGAAGAGAGCATTACATTTGTATACAATTAAAAATCCTGAAGATGGTATACAAATTTCTCATCATATTCTTTGTGTTGGTTATCATTCTGGGAATAGTAGTGTCGTGTTCTCAGGAAAGGCTTATCTTTTTCCCGGAAAAGCTGCCCAAAGATTATAAATTTCTATACCTGACCCCCTGTAAAGAATATAATATACCTGTTGACAGAAAAACGAAAATTCACGGTTTGCTTTTCCGGTGCAAAAATCCTAAAGGCCTGGTGTTTTACCTCCATGGCAATGCAGGCTCCAATAGTACCTGGGGATTACTGGCCGATCTTTATCTCGAAAACAATTACGATTTTTTTGTTCCCGATTATCGTGGATATGGTAAAAGCGATGGTAAAATATCCAGTGAAAAACAATTACTCAGCGATGTTCAGGCAGTTTTCGATACATTAAAAAAAGATTATGAAGAAAAAAAGATAGTGATTATGGGTTTCTCCATCGGATCTGGTCCTGCTGCTTATATTGCCTCCAAAAACGAAGCTTCGTTGCTGGTTTTAAAAGCGCCTTATTATAATTTTCCGGATCTGGCTCAAAAATACTTCCGCATTTTGCCAAAATTTCTTATTCGCTATAAATTCCGTACCGACCAGTATATTCAACAGGTAAAATGTCCGGTAGTTATTTTTCACGGCGACCACGACGAGATTATCTATACAGGTTCATCAGAAAAATTAAAACAGCATTTCAAACCAGCCGATACGCTCTTCATTCTGAAAGGCCAACCGCATAATGGAATAAATGATAATCCTGATTTTCAGAAAGAAATACGCAACCTTCTTTCGAAGTTATAACCCCAGAATTACTGTAATTGCGTGTATTGTGTGATTGTGGAATTAAAAAAAACCTGATGTGAGCTCGCATATAAATCTTTTCCAAATTTCGGACATAAAGTGATGGCTTTTCTTAATTTTGCTCACAAATTTTAGGAAGGCTTAAAATGACACTAGATCAGGAGAATATTCTGTTTCTTCAGATTCAAAAAGGAAACCTGAAAGCATTTGAAACACTATATTTCGACATGCAACCGCGTTTATTTGCCTTTTCCCGTAAATTTATCGACGACATTGAAATCTGCAAGGACATTGTGCAGGAGATATTCCACGAGCTATGGGAGAACCGCCAGACTACCAGGATAAAAACATCGTTGAAGGCTTATCTCTTCAGGGTGCTTCATAATAAATGTCTTAATCATATCCGCGACAGGAAGGTAGAAGACAAATATATCAGTTATGTCGATTTCAAATTAAAGGAAACTGAACTGCTGTTTTACAACCAGGATTGGGAGGGATACAAAAGTGTTTTTTTCCAGGAAGTGCTGCAAATCTTTAAAAAAAGTATGGAGGAGCTTCCCGAAGGTTGCCGCGAAGTTATGCTGATGAGCAGGGTAGAGGGGCTTTCTAACAAAGAAATCGCTGAAAAGCTGGATATCTCGCTTCGTACAGTTGAAAATCAGATCTACCGTGCACTCAAAATCCTTAAAGTTAACCTGAAAGATTATCTTCCATTAATCCTTTACCTTCTATCCGGCCCGTTTAACTAATCACGATATTGACAGCCAATATAAACTGATAAAAGGTGACAAAGCAGCATGTTCCATAAACGATCAAACATTTATCTTAATTACAATGCAGGAAAATTAAGCATTGAACGGATATTTTCAGAAAACTTCAAGTTTGATCCAGGTAAGTAAAAAAATTTCAAAAATCTCGTGAGTAATACCAAATATCTTTTGTGTCATACTATTACAAGGCAAAATAATGGATGAGAAAAATTTAAATACTGAATTAATAATCAAGTGTTTATCTAATTCTGCAAATCCTTCGGAAAAGGAGGATTTATTGAATTGGATAGGCCTGAGCAAGGAAAATGAAGCTTTTTATTGTTCTTTAAAGGATTTATTTGAAGCAGGAGATTGGGAAAAACGCAATACAGAAGCCAAGACCTCACAAAACTGGCAAAATATGCTAAATACGATTTCTGCAGAAGCAGAGACTGAGCCTAAAAAAACCTTTCGATTGCTTCCTTTACTAAAATATGCAGCAGTTCTGGCTATAGGCGTATTTATTACAAGCTTGATTTACAACAATTCAAAGCCAAACCTGGAACTCAAAAATCAGGTTGTAACAGGAATTGGAGAACGCACCCAAATGATCTTACCCGATGGTACACTAATCTGGGTTAACTCCTGCAGCTCGGTAAGCTATACATACAATTACGGCACCAAGGCACGCGATATCTATTTAAAAGGTGAAGCCTATTTCAAAGTTGCCAAAAATGCTGAAATTCCGTTTGTTGTGCATGCCCAGGGTCACAAGGTTACTGCCTTAGGTACCGCATTTAACGTATCGGCCTACGAAAATGACTCAGAGCTATCGGCTGTTTTACTCGAAGGTTCTATACAATTTGAGACGGTAAAAACCGGCGAAACCCAAGTTATAAAACCAGGCGAAAAGATTTATTATGATAAAAATAAGAATCATACTAAAGTTGAAAAGGTAAACCCTAATGTTTATGTAGCCTGGAGCAATGGCGAAACAAGGTTCGAACATTTAAAAATGGCCGAGATTGCAAAAAGATTACAACGGACTTACCATGTAACTTTTATTCTGGAAAACGAAAAAATCCAAAACAAGCATTTCACGGGCACCTTTAGAAATTATGAGTCGCTGGAACAAATACTTAATGTATTAAGTACCAATGCAAATATAAATTGCACCCTTGTAAGAGATACAGTATTTATAAAATAACAGAAACTAAAGTAACTAATTAAAACTTAATTGCCTATGACTTAAGAACAGCTACCCAAAAACTGAAAAAGCGGAAAAATTGGTACTTTTCCCGCTTGTGCTTCAGTAAATCAAACATTTGCGCTTAAACAAACTTTATTGTTTTACTAAACATTGTAAAAATATGAAATTATTTTATTTCTGCAGGTATTCATTTGCAGTTAATCTACCTAAAAAGCTACTGCTAATTATGAAATTAACTACTTTTTTAATAATTGCATGCTCAGCCAGTATCTTTGCAAATACGGGCTACTCCCAATCATCGGTAGTCAACATTAATCTTAAAAATGTTAACATTCACGATGTTTTTACTGAAATCGAAAAACAATCGGATTACCGGTTCTTCTATAATGAGGATCAGTTGGACTTAAGCAAAAAGGTAAATGTGCAGGCATCCAACAACCAGATATCCGACGTACTCAATTCCTTATTTGCAAATACCGATATCGCTTATAAGCTGATTGGCAAATACATTGTTCTTGTTTCCATGAAAGCATATCAGGAGACTTTGCTGGCCAACGTGCCTCAACAACAAAAGGTGAGCGGCCTTGTAACCGACGGAGCCACAGGCGAACCTTTACCAGGGGTTAACATTGTGGTGGAGGGAACTACAATTGGTGGCGTAACTGATATGGATGGAAGATATTCGATTGATGCCCCTGGCTCCGATGCAGTGCTTGTTTTCTCATTCGTTGGATACCTCTCTGAAAAAGTATCGGTTACGGGCCGGAATAAAATTGATATCAAGCTAATGCCCGATATTACCAAACTCGAAGAAGTTGTGGTAATTGGTTATGGCACCCGTCAAAGAAAAAATGTTGTGGGAGCTGTTGATCAAATTCAGTCGAGTGCCATCGAAAATAAACCTTCGGGCAACCTTATGCAGGCAATGCAGGGAGCGTCGGCAAACCTCATTATTCAGCAAAGAAGTCCAAACCCTAACGACAATAGTTTAAACATCAACATCCGTGGATTAAGTACCATTAATAACACGGAGCCTCTTGTTGTTATCGACGGTTTAATTACCGAAGTTGAAAGTCTCTCCAAATTAAACCCGGCAGACATTGAAAATGTCTCCGTTCTGAAGGATGCCGGAAGTGCAGCAATCTATGGCTCTCGTTCTTCCAATGGCGTTATCCTGGTCACTACCAAGCAAGGTGTTAAGAATAACAAACCGGTTGTACGTTTAACCACATCAGTAGGTATGGAAAATCCACATGTACTTTACAAACCGGTACGTGGGTACGAAAACGCCATTCTTAAAAACCAGGCTTTAATTAACGGAGGATCTGCACCCATTTTTACCCCCGAGAAGATCCGCGATTTACAGGAACATGGAGATGGAACATGGTTTCTGGATGACATTCTTCAGGATGCCTTACAGCAAAACTATAACTTCAGCATTTCAGGAGGAAACGGAAGTTCAACTTACATGGTTTCAGCAGGGTATTACGATCAGGCAAGCAATTTCGTTGGCAACTACGGTTTAAAACGGTATAACTTCCGCTCAAACATTACTACTGAATACGGCAAATTCAAGGTTGGAACCGTGCTGGCATATAACCGCACCATGCAAACTGCTCCCAATTCAAATGCAAGTACTTTAATTGTTGATGGTGGCCGTATTCCCAATTACTATTATTACAAAATGAAGTCGGAAGATGGTAAGTACCTTCTGAATGATGTGCTCAGCGAATTTAACCCGTTAGGTATATTGGAAAAGGGAGGTTATCAGAAAAAGGATGAAGATAACATTATTGGTAGTCTGAATGGTGAACTTGAAATTTTCAAAGGCTTTAAAGCAAAAGGATTGCTGGGTATCGACCTGAGTGCCAATCACCGTTTCATCAGAGGTATGCGGGTTCCATTTTACACAAGCGAAACAGCAACCGAGCCAAAATATGCCAATGCAAACACTCCTTCCGAAGATTACAACGAAAAAAAATATACGCTGAACAGCCAGTTTATGCTCGACTACGACAGAACTTTCGGCGTACATAACTTTACCGGTTTGCTGGGTGTTTCCAACGAGTCGTATACCCGCCAGGCCAATGAACTGAAAAAAACATACACCGATGTGGATCTCGGCATTCCTGAAACCAATACTGTAATTGACAAAGGTAGCTATAACACCCCTGATCAGACTCAGGAAAGAAGTATCTATTCTCTCTTCGGGAGGTTAGGCTACACTTACAGCCAAAAGTATTATGGCTTGTTCAGTTTCCGTTACGATGGTTCTTCCAAATTTGCCAAAGAATACCGTTGGGGCTTTTTCCCATCCTTTTCAGCAGGTTGGAGAATTTCGGACGAAAACTTCCTGAACTTTTACAAAACCCAAATTGGCGATTTAAAGTTAAGAGGCTCCTACGGTATTTTGGGTAACCAAAATGTTGGCGATTACGCTTATTACACCACGTATAAGTTAAACAATAATACTTATGGGTTCGACAATAAGTCAGTTTCGGGCACATCGTACGACCTTGGAAACAAAGAACTTCAATGGGAAACATCCAGGACATTTAACATTGGTGCCGATGCTACATTCCTCAATGGAAAACTGTTTGCCTCTTTCGATTATTTTAAGAAAAAAACAGTCGATATGCTCGATACTCCTGTTTTTCCAACTGTATTCGGCGGCGGCGGTTTCAAGGATAATATCGGCGAAATGCAAAACCAAGGCTGGGAACTTACCCTTAGCTACAACGGTACTACCGGTAGCGTAAAGCATAACGTAAACTTTAACCTTGCTGATACCAAAAATAAACTGCTGAAACTTGTTGGCGACGAACAAATCTCAGGTGCCGACCAGATGTTGCAGATTACCCGTGTTGGAGATCCTTACAAGTCATATTTCGGTTACAGAGTTGCCGGTTATTTCCAGAGCTTCGACGAAATTGAAAACAGCGCTTTACCTGTAGGTACCACCGTTGTACCAGGCGATGTTAAATATGTGGATGCCGATGATAACGGTGTTATTAACGAAGAAGACCGCAGGGTTTTAGGAAATGCATTCCCGCGTTTTACCTTCGGGTTTAACTACAATGTAAGCTGGAAGGGTTTTGATCTGGGTATGTTTATCCAGGGTGTAGGCAAACGCGACATGTTTTTACGCGGTGAGTTAATTGAGCCTTTTCACTCAAATTATTCTTACGTAATGTATCAACATCAGCTCGATTTCTGGACTCCTACCAATACAAATGCCAAATACCCTCGTTTATCCTCTCCGGGATCCGCATCCAATAGCAACAATTTTGGCAAAGCTTCGAGTCTTTATTTGCTTGATGCATCTTACATCAGGTTAAAAAATATCCAAATTGGCTATACATTACCTCAAAGCTTTACAAAAAAGGTTGGTATTCAAAGCTTAAGAATCAACATTAATGCTCAAAACCTGCTCACTTTAAGCAAAAATTCATTCATTGATCCCGAATCATCCGAATACAATGCAAATATGAGTAATAACGGAGCAAACAGCGGACGTAATTATCCTACCCTGATCTATTATGGTTGTGGTTTAGATGTACAATTTTAAATTTTTTCGATTATGAAGATGAAGACTTTAAAATATTTAATAAGCACATTGCTTCTTGCTACCATTTTATACTCGTGCAACGATCTTGAACTTGCACCTACAAATAAATTTACAGAAGCAAATTACTGGACATCGGCAGAAAAGGCCAATCTTGTACTGAATATGGCCTATAGCCAGATGTACAATAACGATTACTTTTTCAAAACTGAAGCACTCTCCGACAACATTTATGAAGGCCGCGGATCATCCAGTGAAAAGGTAATTTCTTCCGGTATGGCCGATGCTTCAAACGGCCGTTTTGCCGACGAATGGAAGCATTGTTTCGAAGGCATTAAGACTTGCCACACTTTGCTCGAAAACATCGACAGGGTTCCGCAAATGGACGAGAAACTTAAAACCAGAATGGTATCTGAAGCCCGTTTTATCCGTGCATGGCTGTTTTTCCGACTCACTACGTGGTTTGGCGATGTGCCTTTGTTCGATCATGATCTCACATTATCCGAAGCCGAGCATATTACCCGTACTCCTAAAAATGAGGTGCTTGCTTTTATTAGAAAGGAACTGGAGGAAATAGCCATTTTACTGCCAACAGCAGCCCAATATGCTGCTGCCGACAGAGGACGTGTTACTTCAGGTGCTGCTATAGCTCTTAATGCACGTACTTATTTATATGAGAACGATTGGTCTAACGTCGTGACAGAAACAGAGAAACTTATCAATACCAATACCTACGGAACTTATACTTTGTTTCCAAGTTATGCCGGTATTTTCCTTCCGGCAAACGAATACAACAATGAAGTAATACTCGATTTACAATATGTTCCGGTGGTTAAAACCTGGGGTAACTATTTCGATTTAGCTCCTTTGTCCGTTGGCTCCAGGTTAAACTCCATGGCTCCCACTCAGGAACTGGTTGATAATTATGTGATGACAAATGGAAAACCAATTAAAGAAGCTGGTTCAGGATATGATGAAAACAATCCATACAATAATCGTGACCCAAGGTTAACTGCCACAGTTGTATATCATGGCTACGATTGGGATAAACCAGACGGATCTAAGAAAAAGATCTATATCAAACCTGGAACTGATCCCGATGCAGCTCATATTGATGAATACAAGGGACAAGGGGCCAATGCAACTTCAACAGGTTACTACCTTCGTAAATATTACGATCCTTCGTCGCTTACAAATTTTGTTTCAGGGCTGAATTTTATACTCATTCGCTATGCCGACATCTTATTGATGTATGCAGAGGCCAAAAACGAACTTAATCAAATGAATGCCGAAGTCTGGAATACAACAATCAAGGCCCTTCGTGTACGTGCTGGTTTTACCGATGGTCAGGCATTGAATTTTAATGCTGCATGGACTCAGGCCGAACTTCGCAATATTATCCGCCAGGAACGTCGTAGCGAACTTGCCATCGAAGGTTTACGGATTTTCGATATCCGCCGCTGGAAAACCGCAGAAACAGTACTCAATGATTATCCGCACGGTGCAAAATATGGCGAACCTGGAGTTGCGAATGGCTATATTCAACTCGAAAAAAGATCATTCGATCCTGCAAGGGACTATCTGTGGGCTGTTCCGCAATCCCAAAAGGATTTGAACCCCAACCTGGGACAGAATCCTAAATGGTAAAAAGCAGTTGTAATTTTATAATAGTAGAAAAATGGAAATGTTCAGAGTCAATTTATGATGAACCTGGGGTTTCCATACAAATCATTAAAATATAAAAAACATGAAGTCAATTATATTAAAATCAGTTTGGGCTTTTGCACTTATCGCTTTACTCTTCTCCTGCAAAAAGGATGAAACTTTGAGAGATACCAAGGTTACTGAAGTTAAAAACCTTTATGAACCTGCAGATAACAAGTCATTGGTGCTTCAAAGTACTGGCGGTGCTTCCGCTTATTTTGAATGGGAGCCTGCCAAAGCGGAAGATAGTGGAATGATCCTCTACGAAGTTGCTTTCGACAAAGAAGGTGGTAATTTCTCAACCCCCATTTACAAAATGGCATCGGATAACAACGGAGCCTACAATCACGCTACCATTACACACAAGGTATTGGATAAAATTCTGGCATTGACAGGTGTTGAACCTGGTAATACCGGTAAATTAATCTGGACCGTTATTTCATCGAAAGGTATCAATGAATTAAAATCTCCTGTATCAAGAACCATCACAGCTACCCGTCTTGTTGGGTTCCCTGATGTTGTCGAAGCTTATCTCACTGGTGAAGCTACAGAAGCAGGCGCCGATCTTTCGAAAGCAATTGCAATGAAATCTATCAGCACAGGTGTTTTCGATGTTTATACCAAACTTGAAGCTGGAAAGAGCTATTCATTCAGAGATGGAAAAACATCCTCTGCTCTTAGTTATTATCCCGAAGGCGGAATTATCAAAGCAGGGACCACGGTCGCAAGTGTTGATCACACCGGCATTTACCACATAACCCTCGATTTTACCACCGCTTCTTTCTCTATTGATGAAGTTACCCGCGTAGATCTGCATGTGATGTGGAAAAACCTCCTGGTTGAGCTGCCATATATAGGTAATGGCGAATGGGGCACCCTTGTTGATTTCTCAGACCGTACTGATATTGATGACGATGAGCGTTACAAGTTCAAAGTTACAACCAAGGCATTGGGAAGAAAAGACTGGATTTCGGTGGAATCTCACGATAATGCCCCAAGCGGACAGGATGCATGGTGGCATGTGAAGGCTGACCCTGATAACGACGACGACACATGGGATGATGGTCATGTTTGGAAGCTTACCTCCAGAGGCTGGAACGGTAAAAAGCTGGATGTGAAATTTATCCTTAACCCATCGGGAACATACACGCACAGTGTTGTCCAAAAATAAAGATTGGGCAAAAGTCCAAAGAAGTTGTTTAAAAAGTCTAAACCTGTCAGGGTCTAAAAACCTGACAGGTTTAAAATCAAATATTTTTCGTTTATGAAAATAAGCTTATTTCTTTCAGTATTACTGCTATTATCGGGTTCTTGCAGCAAGGAAACATCAACTCCGGCTCCACCAAAAACAACTACAATTAACTGGACAGCCGCAGCCGACAGTAGTAGTATGGGTCTTTTAAATGTCTTCTGGAACAGTTCCGGCAAATTTTTCAATTTTGTAAGTGATGGTACTCAAAACTTCCAGTACTGGCCACAGGCACATGCTCTCGATGTTGTACTCGATGCCTACGCACGTACAAAGCAATCCACCTACTTAACTGTAATTAATGACTGGATTGATGGTGTATATGTAAAAAACGGAAATACCTTCCTTAACGTTTTTTACGACGATATGGAATGGAATGCCATTGCTATGCTTAGGGCTTATGATTTAACAGGTTCCGAGAAATTTAAAAATGCTGCTGAAGTCTTGTGGACCGATATAAAAACCGGATGGAATACCCAGGGCAATGGAGGTATCGCATGGAAAAAAGATCAGCTTTGGAGCAAAAATGCATGTTCAAACGGTCCGGCAAGTATTCTGGCTGCACATTTTTATAAGAAATTCAACAACGAATCGGACAAAGAATGGGCGTTGAAAATATACAACTGGGAAAAGGAATATCTGTTTAATCCTGCTAACGGAGCCGTTTACGATAATTTAAATGCTCAAACAGGTGTCATTCAGAAAGATTGGGTATTTACCTACAATCAGGGTACCTTTCTGGGAACAGCAGTTGAATTATATAAAATTACCAAAGAAAAAATGTACTTAAACGATGCAATTAAAGCCGCCGACTACACGCTGAACATACTTGTTAACGGCAACGACCAATTGTTAAAGGACGAAGGTAACGGCGATGGCGCATTGTTTAAAGGAATTTTTGTAAGATACTTTACCCAGCTAATTTTGCTTCCCGATTTGCCGGATGGCACCAAAAGACGTTATGTAAATTTCTTGAAGCATAATGCTGAAACACTCTGGACAAAGGGGACGAATAAAAGTAATGTCATGTTCAGCACATACTGGAAAACGAAACCCACAGGTACCACCGAACTAAATGCAAAAGTAAGCGGATCGATGCTGATCGAAGCAGCAGCTTTGCTTGATAGTAAAGAGCTTTTCGCTGGTAAGTAACGTAAATTCGATGTAAATAAATCTTTAAATATGTGATAATAAGGTTAAAATACCCCTGGTATTTATTCTACTAAGGTTTGCGGAAATGAAAAATAAGGTCCTTTTTTTGAAAACCTAATTGCTAATTGTATTTAAACCTTAGGACAAAAGATATCAAAAGGAATTTTAATCTTAACACGCATAATTCACAGAATCTTAACAACCTCACCCCCAGCCCCTCTCCTATAAAGAGAGGGGAGAAAGAACGCTCAAATTTAAATTCGTTGCTCTTCAAAGTCCCTCTCCTTGTAGGAGAGGGATTACCTTCGGTGAAACCGGCTTCGCCTAAGTTTAGGGTGAGGGGTTTTTAATTTGTGAATTAAACAGGTTAAGAAATTCTTGGGTCGAACTCATTATTTAAGGTTTTTAATCCTGATAATTCGATTTTAAACCTGTTTACTATCACTTCCCGTTCATCTCACGAACTTCCTCCCTCAGACTTTCCACATCCCAGCCCGAGTCTTTCGATTCTTCAGCCTCGCGAATATCAGAAGTAATAAACTCCTCCAGCTCGGAGATCTTTTCCCTCGTGAGATTAATATATTCCTGCCGGTCGTTGCGGATGGAAGCCAAGTGCTTTAAAGCTTTATCATCGTGCTTTCGGAATATATTAGCTGCCCGCTGCGCCTGATACTTACGAAAACCTAACAAACGTAAGGCATCAACTCCCATTCGGAGAGAGCTGTCGAGCGTTTCGCGATAGATATGCAGAATTCCCTCGTCCATAAATTCATAGGCATCGGCACGGTCGTATGCACGGACAAGAATATGCAGATCGGGAAAATGTTTCTTAACGGTATGAATTACGTCAAGGCATTTTTCAGGTGTATCGAGGGCAATGATAATCATTTCGGCGGTATCGGCCCCGGCCGCTTTTAAAAGATTGTAGTTCATTGCATCGCCATAATACACCCTTAAACCCATTTTACGAAGAAGCTCAACACGCTCACTGTCGAGATCGAGCACGGTGGTATTCACGCCATTGGCTTTTAAAAAGCGTCCTACAATATTTCCGTACCGACCAAATCCGCATACAATTACCCTGTTTTTTTCTTCAATGTTGTCCGGCTCCTTTCTTTCCACAGGTTTAATATCATCGACACGGGGCAGAATAAGTTTCTCGTTCAGCAGCATAAAAAGCGGGGTCATGGCCATGGATACCGCAGCTATTGCCAAAAATAGACTGGTGGTTTCCGGCGGAAAAATTCCGACCTGTTGAGAAGTGGTTAAAAGCACAAAAGCAAATTCGCCAATTTGAGAAAGGCCGAAGGCAAGAATGAGCGACTGTTTTTTATCCGATTTGAACCGCCTGGCAAGCCAATACAGTAAAGCGGTTTTAAGCGTCATTACGGCTAAGACAATTCCTAAAACAACCAGAATATTTTCGATTACAAAAGGGAAATTAATGGACGACCCGACCGATATAAAAAATAACCCCAGCAACAATCCCTTGAAAGGTTCGATATCGCTCTCCAACTCGTGCCTGTATTCACTGTTGGCCAGAACCACACCGCCAAGGAAAGTGCCCAGCGCCGGACTAATACCAACAAGTCCCATCAAAACAGTTATTCCTACAACAATAAGCAATGCAGTTGCCGTAAACAATTCGGTAAGGTGCGTTGAAGCCACTAACCTCAACAACGGACGAATAAGCAACCTACCTCCCAACACAACAACCGTAACAGCCCCTAAAACAGCAATAGTCTGAAGCCACCCGGGATAATTCGAAATAAGGGAATGATTGTTTACATCATCGGCATTAAGTCCTTTCAATGCAAGTAAAGGCAAAAAGGCCAGAATAGGAATTACGGCAATATCCTGAAAAAGGAGTACCGAAAAAGAACCCTGCCCTGCTTCCGAATGAAGCATATTTTTTTCTTTTAATGTTTGCAGCACAATGGCCGTAGACGACATGGCCAGGATAAGACCCAAGGCAAGAGAAACATTCCAGCTCTGACCAAAAGCCATGGCCACTCCTGCAACCACAAGAGCGGTAATCAGAACCTGGAGCCCTCCCATTCCTAAAATTGACACTCTCATGCGCCATAACCTGGAAGGTTCCAGTTCAAGTCCGATAAGAAACAGCATCATCACCACACCGAATTCGGCAAAATGCATTACGTCTTCGCCTTCGGTACCAACAAAACCAAGTACATAAGGGCCAATAATCATACCTGCAATGAGATACCCCAGAATAGATCCAATTCCTGCTTTTTTGGCAAGCGGAACAAATATTACCGCTGCTGCCAGATATATCATCGCCTGGAAAAACATGCCTGTTTCCATTATTCCTGATTTGAAAGTTTTGGTAAAATTTCATTCGCATAATTCATGCGGTTCAGCTCCTCATAATCAATTTTATCTTCCGCAATTTTATTAAGGAGAATATGATATGCGGAAGCCCCCTGCTCAATGTCTTTTTCGGTTGCCAGATGAGTTCCGTGAATCACAAATGGTGGAAGAAATATCATATTGCATAATTTGGCCGTTTGTTCAAAAGGAGACATAAATTCACGGATAGTAAACCTGTTGAATCCACCGGAACGATAGGCCTCCTCTCGACCTCCGGTACTGATGGCAGGCATCAGCCTTTTACCTTGCAAGGCCTTCCCTTTCTGACCATAAGCCCATCCGTGCTCAAAAACAAGATCAATCCATTGTTTGAGAATAGGCGGAGAGCTATACCAGTAAAAAGGGAACTGCATTACAAAAACATCGTGATTGAGAAGCAATTCCTGCTCATATTCCACATCGATGTCAAAATCGGGGTAGGTCTCGTAAAGGTCGTGAAAAGTTAAATGGGGTATTTTGTCAAGGCCCTGGATGAGCCTGGCATGAGTTCTTGAATTCTGCAGCCTCGGATGTGCAAAAAGAATTAATATTCGGGACATCGGCAGGTGATTTCTAACTTAAACAGCACCTGACATCAAAAGTTCTACCAGACTTCAAATCCAGATTTGAAAAGTATTACATTTTTGAACCACTGAAGTTGATATAATTGTATTTTTACTACTTAAACTTTGCAATTAACTAATAACCTTAAAATGAAAAGAATTATTTTACTGCTGCTGGTATTATCCATTGTTGTCGGAGCAAGTGCTCAGTCCGACACGCTGATAAGAATTGCCACCAAAAACACCGATCTGATTTACAAAGTCGGAAAGGACCTGCGACTACAGCAAATTTACCTCGGTGCTAAACTTAACGATCCCAAAAGTATTTCTGCGGTACCTTTTTCGTCGCACCTGGCTTATGCAACTTTTGGTACCGACAATCTGTTTGAACCGGCCGTAAGGATGACGCACAACGATGGCAACCCTTCGCTGGAACTCAACTTTGTTAAAGTCTGGGTTGAAAAAATTGACATCAATGTTACTGCAACCCACATCAGCATGAAAGACCCACAATACCCTGTTGATGTTGTCCTGCACTTTAAATCGTTTTTCAACGAAGATGTAATTGAGCAGTGGGTTGAAATTCAACATCAGGAAAAGAAGCCTGTAACGGTTTACAACTATGCTTCCTCTATGCTGCATTTCGATGCCAAACACTACTGGCTTTCGCAATTTCATGGCGACTGGGCCGAAGAAATGCGGCTGCAGGAAAATGAGCTTACAAGCGGAATCCGGATTATCGACTCTAAACTTGGCTCCAGGGCTCACATGTATCAAACCCCGGTTTTTCTGCTTTCGCTCAATAACAAGTCAACCGAAACCGATGGCGAAGTAATAGCGGGAACTCTAGGCTGGTCGGGCAATTTCCGCTTTGTTTTTGAAGTGGACGAAAAAGGATCGTTAAGAGTAATTTCGGGAATCAATCCATTTGCCTCTGAGTATAATCTGAATCCCGGGCAAACATTCGTTACACCAGCATTTATGTATACCTACACCCAAAAAGGTAAAGGCGAAGCAAGTCGTAACCTGCATCGCTGGGCAATTAAATACGGGATTATGGATGGGGACAAACCCCGCTTCACCTTGCTCAATAACTGGGAAACCACATATTTTCAATTCGACGAACCTAAACTTAAAGAATTACTAAACGACACCAAAAACCTCGGTGTGGACCTCTTTTTACTTGACGATGGATGGTTTGCAAACAAATATCCGCGCGACCACGACCGTGCAGGCTTAGGCGACTGGGAGGAAAATAAAACCAAACTGCCCAACGGCATTGGCTATCTGGTTAAAGAAGCCGAAAAAACCGGTGTAAAATTTGGTATCTGGATCGAGCCCGAAATGGTAAATCCCAAAAGCGAGCTGTACGAAAAACATCCCGACTGGGTATTGAAACTTCCGAACCGTCCGGAGCATTATTACCGCAATCAACTGGTGCTTGATTTAACAAATCCCCAGGTACAGGAATTTGTTTTCAAACTGGTTGACGACATGATGCAGAAGAATCCGCAGATTGCCTTTTTCAAATGGGATTGCAACCGCATGATGACGAACACCTACTCGCCCTACCTGAAAAATCAGCAATCGCATGTGTATATCGATTATGTGAAAAGCCTGTATCAAATCCTCGACCGTATTCGTCAGAAATATCCTCACCTGCCTATGATGCTCTGCTCCGGAGGAGGTGGTCGCGTGGATTATGGTGCCATGAAGTATTTTACCGAATTCTGGGCCAGCGACAATACCGATCCTATGGAAAGAATCTATATCCAGTGGGGTTATTCCAACTTTTTCCCGGCCATTTCGGTTTGTAACCATATTACCTCGTGGGGAAAACAACCTCTTAAGTTTCGTACCGATGTTGCGATGATGGGCAAAATGGGTTACGATATCCCCGTGAAGGAATTAACTGCCGACGAGCTTAAATTCAGCCAGGAAGCAGTTGCCAACTACAAACGTTTGACTGGTGTGATATGGCATGGCGATCTGTACCGTCTTATTTCCCCTTACGACGAAAACCGTGCGGTGCTGATGTATGTGAGTGAGGATAAGAGTAAATCGGTATTATTCTCCTATACCATGAATGCCAGATATGGCGAGACAATGGAAAAAGTCAGGCTTCAGGGACTCGATCCTGCAAAAACCTATAAAGTGGAAGAAATTAACAACTTCCCCGGCCAGAGAAGAACCTTCCGTGACAGCGGGAAAACTTTTACAGGAGAATACCTGATGAACGTTGGATTGGAAGTCTCGGCCAACAGAGCAGTTACAAGCTGCGTACTGGAAATATCCCATAATTAATATAACATTCAGATTGTCTGCATTGCTTTCTTCCTCCCCTCTCCTCCTGATAGCAATCGGGATGGAGAGGTGCCGGGGGTGAGGCTTCTACAGGTAAACTTCACAAATACTTAAGATTGGCTTAACGTACTTCCACAGCAGCAAAGCGTAATTTTACAATATAATTCATAATAGAGATTATGCTGAAAGATTCGTTAAATGCTACGGAAGAATACGATCAGGTGATTGGAAGCATTCAAAGAAATCATTACATTCTGGAAACCACCGACAGTTTTTACAAGTTCAATAACCGCTTATTGCTATCAAACAATCAGGACTTCCTGAATGCAGTAAAAACCGATATTGGCGGAGAGTTGGTGATTGATAAGGCTATCGGCCCGTTTTTATATTTTGGTGAAAACGAGGATTGATTCAATCGCACCAAACGTTACCTTCTTCAATTAGCTTATACATAATTTCAATCTGCTCCTTTGTAATGCGTTCTTCGGATAAAGGTGGCAGATTTTCTTTATTAAAAAACCTGGCATCCAAGGTCTCCATGCTCGGAGTTAATTCACCTCCAACGATTTTACAAAGTATAAATATCTTGTAGCAATACCATGGTGTTGGCGGATGGTTATGACTTTTCTTGTCCATCACTGCCAATAATCTAACCGGCTGGACTTTTAAGCCCGATTCTTCCCACACTTCCTTAACTGCATTTTCATATGGGGTAAGTCCCACATCGGCCCAACCACCAGGAAGAGTCCACCGTTGATCTACCTTTTCCTGAACCATCAGTATTTTGCCATCGTCAATAACAACACCACGCACATCTACTTTTGGGGTTTGATAACCTTTTTGATGGGCAAACAAGGAACTTACAACTTCAGGAGAGGTGTTTCCAATTTGCGACAGCATCTCAAAACTGAGTTGTTTCAACTGCTCATAACGCTCAATATCGTATTCGTTGTTTCGGTAAGTGAGTCCGGTTTGGGCAATGGCATGTACTTTTTTGGCAAATTCGAGCCAGGAGTGTGTCATGGGTGACATTTCGGATACAAAATGTTTAGAATAAATTTATTAAACGAGTTTATAAGAAGGTTAATCCAATTTTTCTATTAAGTCCTTTTTCAAAGATCCTTATTAAAGTAGATAATTGAATATTACCTTTTGCATTTTCTATCCGGGAAATATAACTCTTTTTAGTTCCAGCCTTTTCTGCTAACTGCTCCTGTGTTAAGTTTGCCTGTCGCCTCGCTTCTTTCAGCATCTCACTTACAATAAACATCTGAGCATTTTCTTCATACTTATTTCGGCTATCTGTGCCAATCTTCCCGTACTCTTTTTCTATAAGTTCATCAAAAGAGCGAATTCCTCTATAATCTTCCATAATCCTTTCCTTTCATTTTAAAATATTCGTCTTTTAATTTCATCGCTTTATCTATTTCAACTCTGGGGGTCTTTTGTGTTTTTTTCTGAAACCCATTGAACAGAACAACAAGCCTGCCAGCGTCAAAACAGCAAAATATTCTATAAATATTCGATTGATATTCTATCCGAATTTCATATAGACCCTCGAAACCATTTAATGGAGCCAAAAACTTTTCAGGTATAATTTCAACCTGCTTAATTAGCTCAAAAATATATTGAATTTTCTGCTTTACCTTTAGATCAAGCTTTTTATAAAAGTCAATAAAATGTTCTTCATAGAATATAATAGTTCGCATTCTTTAAAGAAGTTATCTTCAAAGATAACAAATGTTTTATACCAGAGGAGAAAGAAAAAAAAATTTATTGAAGACCTGCTCCTAACTAAAATACCCCGACAAATACTCCCTTGTCAGCTCCTTCTGAGGATTGTTAAAGAGCTGGTCGGCAGTTCCGGCTTCGACTACTTCGCCCATATACATAAAAACTATGTAATCGGCTATGCGTTTTGCCTGGCGCAACGTATGCGTTACCAGCACAATGGAATATTCTTCTTTAAGCTTTAAAAACAATTCTTCAATTTTTTTGCTCGAAATTGGATCAAGAGCCGATGTTGCTTCATCGCCAAGAATTATTTCGGGTTCAACAGCCAGTCCACGAGCGAGGCACAAACGCTGCTGCTGACCAATAGACAAACGGTTGGCAGGGGTGTTGAGCCTGTCCTTTACCTCTTCCCAAAGACCGGCTGATTTAAGATATTTCTGCACCAACCGTTCCAGCTTTTTCTTCCGGCGAATACCATGAATGCGCGGCCCATAAGCAATATTGTCGAAAATAGACATAGGCAGCGGAACAGGGCGTTGCGACAACAATCCCATCTTTTTACGGATATGCATAATGTCCGTTTTCGGATCGTGGATATTCTCGCCGTCGAGCAGTACTTCTCCATCTATTTTAACTTCGAGCGACTGATCCAGTAACCTGTTGAATGTTTTCAGAAGTGTGGTTTTTCCACAACCCGATGGTCCAATAATACAGGTAATCGCATTACTGGGAATATCGATGTTCACATTTTTCAAAACATGGTTCTGCTGAAGGTAAACATTCAGATTACGTACACTTATATGAGGTTTTTCCATGGGCATATCATTTTGTACATGGAGTAGGCTTTCTTCCGGCTCTAAGACGGTAGCTCCGAACAATGTACGAACTTTAGGCGATTTTTTAGCACGAACAAGCATATCTCTTGGGTTTAGTAAACGCATATTAAACCTTATTTTTTGATAATTTTCGACTGTAATATCTTGCAAGTAAGCTCAACACCAACACAATGGCGGTAAGAATGAGGGCAGCAGCATATGCCCTGTCCTGAACTTCCTGAATGGGACTGCTAAGCTGAAAGAAAATAGCCAATGGCAATGTGGCTGCAGGCTGACTTAACGAAGTCGGGATACTATCTGTATACCCAGCAGTGAAAAGCACTGAAGCAGCATCGCCTATGGCCCGGCCAATGGATAATAGAATAGCAGTGGTTATTCCTGGCGAAATTTGTTTTAGTACAACTTTTATGATTTCGTAACGCGTAGCGCCCAAAGAAAGCGCAGCGTCTTTCAGATCTTTAGGAACCAAACGGGCTACTTCATCCATGGAGCGAATCAGGATGGGTGTTATGAGAAGACTTACCGCTATAATCCCCGCTAGCAAAGAAGTCTTCAGGCCGAAGTATATCATCAGTGTAAAAGCGAAAGCTCCGTAAACAATGGAAGGAATTCCGAAAAGCACATCGGCTGAAAGGCGGGTTATATCCGCAAAAAGCGACTTTCGGGGAAGGTATACATTTATATAAACCACCACGGGAATGCTTATTGCCAACCCAAGGATGGTTGAGCCAATCACCAGAAAGACCGATCCGGCAATGGCATTGAGTAATCCTCCCTCCTTGCCAATGTAAAAACCTCCTCCCGGAATTTTAGTCAACATATCCCAACTCATGGCCGGTAAGCCTCTTTTAATAATGGCGATAAAAATAAGCAGAAGTGTTCCCAGAATTACAAGAGTTGCAATCCGCATCAGGGTTTTGAATATTTTTTCTTCGAGTTTTCTCATAAGGCAAATTTCTTTTCGATGCGGGTGAGTACAATACGCGATAATAAATTGAAAAGGAAAATGATGGCAAAAAGGATAAAAGCCGCGAGCATCAGAGCCGAATCGTAAAGCGGAATTGAAAGCATTTCGCCATAGTTATTTGCAATCAATGCAGGCAAGGGATAACCCGAATCGAAAATTGAATGTGGCAATTCAGGTATATTTCCGCAGACCATCAAAACTGCAATAGTTTCGCCAAAGGCTCTTGAAATAGCAAGCACTATGGCAGCAACAATTCCTGGTAACGATTTCCGCAGCAATACAAATTTGATGGTTTGCCAGTTTGTAGCGCCAAGTGAAAGGGATGCATCGCGCAATTCTTTAGGAATGGACGCAAATATCTCGAGCAGAATACTGATGATTAACGGAATGATCATGATAGCCAGGATAATTCCGCCTGCAAGCACGCTGTATCCCGATGAATATTCAACAAAATGCGGCGCTATCTTATCTGAAATAAAAGGCACCACCACCAGAATACCCCAAACGCCATAAACCACCGGCGGAATTCCTGCAAGAATATCGATCATGGGGAACACAACTTTTTTTACATAGGGATGAGCATATTCCGAAAGATAAATACTCGTAAGCAAGCATAGGGGCAAGGCTATAAGTATTGATATTCCGGTAACCCAGAGCGTTCCCATAATAAACGGCAGAAACCCAAATTGACCTTTAAAAGGCCGCCATACATCACCGCTCAGCAAAGACCAAAGAGAGTGTTGTTCGAGAATGGGAGTCGATTTCATATATAATCCCACCCCGATAATAAGAGCAAGCGCCAGTGAAAAAAGCGTCAAAGCCAGCATAATGTTGCGGGCTATCTTATCCTTAATAATCCTGAACGCCGAATTGTTACGTAAAGCCATAATTAAGTATTTGGTCCATAGTCCATAGTCGATGGTCCATAGTCAAATCAGTTGTTCAATTGCCTTTGGCTATGGACTATCAACCATCGACTATTGTCTATATCAATTTCTTCAATTCCCCTTTAAGCTTTTCATCCGGTAATTTTATAAATCCCGAACTAATTACATATTTCTGGCCATGAGTGAGAATCCATCTTAGAAATTCAACCAACACTTTGCTGGTTGGTTTACCCGAAGTCACAAAATATAACTCCCGGGCAGGTGGCGATGGGTATTTACCATCGCTGATAGCCTCAATGATCTTATCCATAGTACCATAAAAGTTTTCGTCTGCATCAACCTTCCCGTTGTTATTGAGGTCGAGGGGTAAAACTTTGATGCCCGGATAAGGTTGCTTGGTTTTCAGATCGTACACATAGCAAATGTTGTTAAAGCCGACCCCCAACGGGTCCTTCCCTACTGCCTGGGCAAGGCCTGGATCACCAAACACTCCCACTCCTAACAGATCTTCCTGCTTTTTACCAAAATATTTAGCCCAGCTTTCGGCAGCACCGCAAGCATCGGAACGGGTATAAACCCGCACAGGAATGGTTGTTTTAATTCCAAAAGCCTGTTGTATTGTTTTTACCGATCCAGTTATCCACAACTGAGAGGCCACATCCTTCTTAAGTCCTCTTGCCAGAATCTCCTGAAGTTTTGGATTTCTGTCGCTAATGGTTGGCACAACCGCATCCTTGGTTACCGAAAAAGCAAAGGCGCCTTTTTTAGTTTCTTCAGGATAAATATCGCGCGACACCATGCCGATATCCACCACTTTCGAAATCACATCGGTCATGCCTTTTCCTGCCCCACCGGCAGAAATATCAATTTTTACACCCGGATGAATCTTTCGGAATTCCTCGGCCCATTTAACAGCCATCGGGTACAAAGCAAAAGCGCCAGTTATGGTAATTCTTCCTTTGAGAACAGCAGATTTTTGAGCAGTTAAATTTCCACATAGTAGGAAAAAAACTGGCAGTACAAGGATACGTGATATGTTGAGAGAAAAAGCTTTATACATAGTAAAGGAATTAAAAAAATACTTGTTTCGGGGCGCAATTTCAGAACGTACAGCTATATTTGCCGCCGGTAGCTCTGCCTTTACATCGTATGAAATATTGTGTTTTCAAAATAATTACTAATTAAAACTTTTGAATGTCTACTATTTTGATGAACAATTATACAAACATACGGTACAGAGTATTAAAATTAAAGAGTAATAAGTCGTAAATTAACTACGACAATGTACTTATAATGCAATGGGTATTTATACTTATTCTAAACAAGCAAGCTAATGCTTTCGAAGAAAACACGATACGCTATGGTAGCTCTGGTTTATATCGCCAGGGAACAAGAGAAAGGTGCCATTATGAGTACTGAAATTGCAAAACATGAAAACCTGCCTCAACGTTTTCTGGAAAACATCCTATTGGAACTCAAGAAAATAGGACTATTAGGAAGTAAACCCGGTAAAGCCGGAGGATATTATTTACTGCGAAAACCCGAGGAGATAAACCTCGCCGAAATCATTCGTCATTTTGAAGGAGCTGTAGCTATGCTGCGGTGTGTGTCAGAAAAATCATACCAGGCCTGCGAATTTTGCAAGGATGAAATCTCTTGCAAAATCCGCAGCGTTTTTAAGGAGATACGCGACAGCACGTTTGAGATTTTGAGCCGGACGACATTGGATCAGTTGATATAAATATTCCTTCGAGAGATTCAGGGCCTATCTTACCATCCTTATCGCATGGCTCCAGTCGTTCGACCTGAACCCGGGTAAACACCACAAAATGCATAAGGGCTCAATGGCTCTGGCGGCTTCAGCCCCGCCCATGTCTTCAACTTCATGGCCAAATTTTTCAACTATCTCGCGGACTTCCTTTTTGGCCGCTTCATTATTCCCACAGATAAACATCGAAGGTTTTTGCGGGAAAGAAGGATCTACCATGAAAGGACTTCCTATACAACTAAAGGCTTTAACAAAATTCACGTCCGGCGCATGTTCCTGGAGATCTTCCATAAGCGCTTTGTTCATATTTGTAAAAAACAATAGCACACCATTTTCGGGAGCTGCTTCGGCAATCGGATTGGTAGTATCAATAACGGTTTTCCCTTTAAGTTTAGCTTGAACAGATTTTACAACCTCTTTAGCTGCCGAGCCTTTTACCGCCAAAACGATTATTTCGCCAAACTCAGCAACTTCCTGAAAAGTACCACTCAACGCCTTCTCTCCCTGCTGGCTTTGCCATTCTTTTAGCTTTGCCGGCTCACGGGAGCCAATCATTATTTCGTATCCATACTTGATAAATCCTTCTCCTAATGCTTTTCCAACATTACTGGAACCTAATATGCCAATTTTTTTCATGGTTGTATGTTTTAGAGTTATTCTTATGGATTCTTGGAGCTCTCAGTGTAAAACATCCGGGAAAAGATTTTGTTAAAGGTGTTATTTTTTATAATTCTAACCTTGAAACTCATACCAGGGGTGCGACTTTGAAGAGCTACAAAGTTGTGAATTCTTTCCCCCCTCTCCAAATGGAGAGGGGTCGGGGGTGAGGTCTTGCAGAGCTGAAATTTACACTCCACTCATTCTACTGATTATCTTATTATTAGTTTTATTTCAAACGAAAATCACAAAATAATTTGCATTGCTTATGGAATTTGCATCATGCTTGTATCTATTAAGTACAAGCAACAGCAATTCTTGTTTCACTTTAATCTTTTTATTATGAAGACAAATGCTTCCCTAACCACATTCAGGCTTTCGTTACCGTTATTTTTACTTACGGTCCTGGCATGTAGCTCAGTTAAAGCTCAGCCAACTATCGAAAAAGACATTGATAAAACTCTTTCGCCATATTTTTTCGTAAAGAGCGAAAATCCTGAAACTGATCAGCTTCCATTGAAGTCTACTTCGGCTAATGTTGAAATTGCCGGCGTAATTGCCAATGTAAAGGTCACCCAGGTTTATAAAAATGAAGGAAAAAAAGCGCTGGAGGCCATCTACATTTTCCCGGCATCCACCCGTGCTGCGGTATACGACATGAAAATGACCATTGGTGAGCGTACCATCCAGGCTATTGTAATGGAGCGCGAACAAGCCCGGCAGGACTATGAAAGAGCAAAACAACAAGGGAAAAGTGCATCGCTCCTTGAGCAACAGCGACCCAATGTTTTCCAGATGAACGTTGCGAACATTATGCCCGGCGACGAAATAAAAGTCGAACTTTTTTATACCGAATTGCTTGTTCCCGAAAAAGGAGTTTACGAGTTTGTATATCCAACTGTAGTCGGTCCAAGGTATTCAAATAAATCTGAAAATACAGCCGCGGAAAGTGACAAATGGGTTGCCAATCCCTATACCACCGAAGGTGTTAAACCTATGTACAATTTCGATCTGCAGGTAAAGCTGAATGCCGGTATGCCCGTGAAAGATATCACCTGTGCTTCGCATGAAACTGATATAAATTATAAAGGTGCTACAAGTGCAGTTATCAACCTGAAAAAAGGTAACACTTTCGAAGGTAATCGGGATTTCGTGCTGAAATACCGTTTAAGAGGCGACCAGATCCAGTCGGGCGTTCTGCTTTACGAAGGTAAGGACGAGAACTTCTTTCTTGCCATGGTTCAACCTCCGCAGCGCATCGAACCCCGACAAATTCCTCCACGCGAGTACGTTTTCATTATGGATGTTTCGGGCTCCATGAATGGTTTCCCAATTGATATATCCAAAAAGCTGATGCGGAATCTTCTGAAAAATTTAAAAGCATCGGACAGATTTAACGTGATTCTGTTTGCAGGAGTAAGCAACCTCCTGAGCGAAACTTCGCTTCCGGTAAACGAGGAAAATATTGGAAAGGCTATTAAACTGATTGATGAACAAAAAGGCGGGGGAGGAACTGAACTTGTTCCAGCCCTTCAAAGAGCACTTGCATTGAAAGGTGCCGAAGGCTATGCCCGCACGTTTATTATTGCTACCGACGGCTATGTGGATGTTGAGAAAGAAACCTTTGACCTGATCCGCAATAACCTCGGAAACGCGAGCTTTTTCTCCTTTGGAATAGGTTCGTCAGTAAACAGGTTTATTATCGAAGGTATGGCAAGGGTAGGAAGCGGTGAACCTTTTATAGTTGAAAAACCCGATAAAGCAAATGCGATGGCTGAACGCTTCCGCGAATATATCCAGACGCCGGTTTTAACCAATGTAAAGGTTACGTTTCAGGGTTTTGAGGTTTACGATGCAGAACCGCTTACGGTACCTTCCATGTATGCCGAAAGGCCCCTCCTTATCTATGGAAAGTATAAAGGAAAACCCTCAGGTAAAATTTCAATCACTGGTACAACAGGTGAAGGCAATTTTACAAAGACTTTCGATCTAAGCGGAACTACCGCATCTTCCGAAAATTCAGCTCTTAAATATCTCTGGGCCCGTAACCGCATTATGTTACTTGATGATTACGGCAAAGTCCCAGGCGATTTCGAAGCAACCAAAAAAGAAGTGCTTAACCTTGGCTTGAAATATAATCTGTTAACAGCTTACACTTCCTTTATTGCCATTGATTCGGAGGTACGGAACAATACCGGCGAAAACACCACCGTGAAACAGCCATTACCATTGCCTGAAGGAGTAAACAATAATGCTATTGGTGCGCCACAGGGATATGCCGGAGGCGTTCACAAAAAAGTAAATACGATGATGCCTAGAAGCAATGCTCCAAGTGTTGCGGATATTCAATATTCGGAAGAAAAAAGCGAAGTTGTTGAGAAAGAGGAACCTGTATTCCTTACTGTTGAAGAACAAGCAACATTCCAGGGTGGCGATTTGCAGAGCTTTGTTAAATGGGTGCAGGCAAATATTAAATATCCTAATGAGCTTGCCGAAACATCGATATCAGGTAGAGTGATTGTCCAATTCTCAGTGGACCAGAAAGGGAAAGTAGTCGACATCAAGATTCTGCGCGGATTGGACCCATTGCTGGACAATGAAGTTATCCGGGTACTCAACTCCTCACCGAAATGGTCCCCGGCGAAGCAGGGCGGACGGGCAGTAAAACAAACATTTACTATCCCAATCGTCTTCAAATTACAATAGATAAAAGTTGCGAAGGAAATTATTTTACAGATGAATTGCTATCTATCGCAACAGTAACATATTAAATGTCAAGTCGAAATTAAATTAAAAAAGAATAACCGGAGGAGCACACCGGTTATTCTTTTTTATATAAAAGTCTGCGCTTTTATTGTTCTAAGTTCCGTTTTAATTAAAACCGTTTAAATCAGTGAGCGAAGACGTAATTACAAAAATTAAAACAATCTTCTTCGCTTAAATCAGACCCAGCTTTTCGTCCATGCTTACATGCAATGCCAGACCTCCCAGAGAAGTTTCCTTGTAGGAACGCGAAAGGTCGTGCCCTGTCTTTTTCATAGTCTCAACCACCTGGTCGAAGCTGATGCGGTGACGGCCATCGGAAAGCAAGGCATAAGTGTTATGATTCAACGCCCGGGCTGCAGCAAAAGCATTACGCTCAATACAAGGAATTTGTACCAGACCCAGAATAGGATCGCAGGTTAATCCGAGATGATGCTCCAAACCCATCTCCGCCGAGTATTCAACCTGGTATACAGAGCCGCCCATCATCTGTGTTGCAGCTCCCGATGCCATGGCACATGCTGTACCAACTTCACCCTGACAACCAACTTCTGCACCCGAAATGGAAGCATTATTCTTCACAAGGTTTCCGATAAGTCCCGCTGTTGCTAAGGCTCTTATAACAGACTGATGGCTTATCTTGTATGTTTTCTGATGGTACAGCAATACAGCCGGCATCACAGCACAAGCTCCGCATGTAGGCGCTGTTACGATCTTCCCACCCGATGCATTTTCCTCCGAAACGGCCAGAGCATAAGAGAAGAGTAAGACACGTTTCTGAATAGGTCCTTTATAAGCTTTAGCCTTTAAATGGTATGAGTTCGCTTTGCGCGGAAGTTTTAAACCTCCTGGCAATGATCCTTCCGTATTGAGGCCTCTCTTGATAGCTTCCTGCATCACTTTCCAAACTTCTTCGAGATAATCCCATACTTCTTTATCTTCGAAAGTTTCAATATACTCCCAAAGTTGGACGCCGTTCTTATTGCAATAATCCAGAATTTCGGCCATGGTTTTATGAGGGTAAACCTGCCTGGTTTCCAGCTCCGACGAATCGTCAACAATAGCGCCACCGCCAATACTGTAGGCGGTCCAATCCTGAATGAGATTATTGTTTGCATCAAAAGCTTCAAATTTTAAAGCATTCGGGTGGCGCTTCAGATATTCCTTATGACGCCAGTCGAACTCCAACTTACGTTTGCCAAAAGTATCCATAATGGCAACATCGGTAAGGTGGCCTTTGCCAGTGGCCGCAAGGCTTCCGTAAAGTGTGACTTTATATGATGAAGCATCGGGAATGCGTTTTAAAAATATTTCGGCCGCTTTTTTCGGCCCCATGGTATGACTGCTCGAAGGTCCATGCCCAATCCTGTATATCTCCTTAATCGACTCCATTATTCAAGTAGTTTTTTTTGAAAGGCCGAAATTACAAAGATTTAATCTGTTAAAAAGATATTTAAGGACATATAGAAAATTATGATCGTTTGAAAATGTAATTTCACCTGCGGTTGATCATTCAGAGCAGATTACCCTTAATTTTTCTACTTAGCTTTTCAAATGCTCCTCATATTACAACATCATCTAAAAACTCGCACTCTGTAACGTTATCATTAACTTTCAATACTATACACAAAAATAAACCCTGTTTTATTTGACATATTAAAAATTAAGTTATAATTTGCACCGACTCTAACTAAAAAATAAACAAGAAATTACCCCTGTCTACTAACCATAGGCATAGGCGGGAAGCATAAAACCAATCTTAAAAATTATTATCATGAAAACACTAACCGGAAATTTATTTAAGCAACTATTTTTAGCTGCTATGATGATTGTTGTTCTAAGTTGTTCAAAAAAGGATTCTGAAGATCCCAAAGGAACAGGTACCTTAAAATTAAACGTCGGAATTTCAATAACAGAGACTAATGCCAATAGTCATCTTAAATCAGGATCAACTGTCGAAGACTTTACTGTAAAAGTTTTCAATGGTAATAATGAACTGATACGAACTTATCCACGTGCATCAGAAATGCCGGAATCGTTAGAGCTGCCAGAAGGAGAATATTATGCTACAGCATCTTCGGAAAACAATAAACCAGCGGCTTTTGACAATCCTTTTTATCAGGGAAATTCAGGAACGTTTACCATAATCAAAGGACAAACTACATCGGCAACGATAAACTGTAAACTCGCTAACATAAAGGTTACGGTTGTTTTTTCGTCTAAAGTTGCAACTTCTTTTAACGATTACAGTGCAAAAGTGAGCAATTCGACTGGTAGCCTTGCCTTTATAAAAACTGAAACCAGGGCCGGCTACTTCGATGCTGGTCCCTTACAAATAGAAGCAACCTTAAGTTATGTCCTTGCCGGAATTACCAAAACCAGGACTCTTACTGGAAGTATTACAAATGCGCAAGTAGGCAAACACTATGAGATTCATGTTGACGCTTCACAAACTGAAGGAAATTCAAGTATTAATGTTGTTTTGGACGAAAGTGTCCAAACCGAAATAATAAATCTGAGTGAAACGCCACCGGTAACCGAAGGAATAAATCCTGGAGATCTGCTGATTACTGAAATAATGTATCACCCCTCAGCGCTTGGAGATCCTGCCGGCGAATGGATTGAAGTTTATAACAACTCCTCAAAGGCAATCAATCTGAAAGATCTGGTTCTTCGTCGTGAATCGACAACAACAATTCATAAAATTTCCAGTGATGTGAATTTGACCCCCGGCGCATATGCTGTTCTGGCACGATCAACAAATTCAACTGATAACGTGAATTATGTTTATGGTACTGGCCTCAGTCTGACTAACTCAGGAGATGAGCTCATTCTTAATACCTTTGGCACAACAGGTCGCGATGGTACTAAAATATGCTCTGTAAATTACAGGGCTACCGGATTCCCAAGTGATCAGATTGGTAAGGCTATTCAACTTGATCCCTCTGTTAAAGATATAAATGCTGCGATGATAGGTTCTAACTGGTGTGTATCCACACAAACGTATTCAATAGGTGATTTTGGAACACCAGGATTAGTTAATCCATCCTGCAGGTAAAATTGTCAGATGCATCGGCTCAGTTCAGGGCAGTCCTGAGAAAACTTTCAGAGTAACCTGAACTGAGTCGAACTTCTTATACGCCTTTTTATGCGGGTTTTCGGAATAATTTTCTACCGTTGCGACTGTATATATTTATTCAGCTCATCTACCGATCCCGAAAAGGTAAAGGAGCTGTTTAGCTTATAATAATCACTTTTCTCGGTGCAATAATTATAACAGAATTTTGCAAGCTCGAGACGGTTATTTTCGAAGGTAAATAAGTCTATTAACTGCTTTATCTGGTAAACACTGAAACATTGTTTTGCTCTTACTACCTGTTTTACTGTCTCAAGGCGGGTATTCTCAAACGATTGCTTTTTCAGCGATCCAATAATTTCAGTCATTTCCTGTTCGCTGATGCGGCAGTATCCACCTGTTGAACGTCTGTCGCGGTTATCATCGCGGCTCGTGCGACTTCTTCTGTCTTTCACAAAATTATCGAACTCGTTCAGGTAAACTTTATCTTTAAACAACTGGTTTCCGTAGGAATAGTTATTCACATCGTAAGCACGGTCGTAAGAGCGTTTGAGATATTCCAGCCGCTTTTGTTCCTTTTCGATAATACTTCCAAGTTTCATTATTTGAGAAACGGTGAGGCAATTTGCTTCGGCTATGCGGGTAGCAGCCTGAATACGTGCATCGTCATCGCGGAGGCTGAGAATCTGAACCACAACTTCATCAAACTCATCTTCGCTGATAGGCCGTTCGCAAAGACTTTCGTCGTTGTAGTTACTATACGATGGGTAATCATATTCGGGAAAGGAATAGTCTCTGCCATAAGCATCACGATACCGGCCATGTTTGTTCTTACGGGGCGACTGTTCTCCAATAAAATCGTGAAAGCGCATTACTGTCGAAAACGAAGAAAAGGAATCATAAAGATCATAAACATTTTCCTCATCGTATATGGAGCCATAAATACACTGCATAAATTCCAGCCTGAAATAATCGTTCGCAAACAAGGCAGCTACTTTTTTTGCCTGAATTGTAAGAATACTGTTGCGACGAACAAGATCACAGGCCATGGTAAGCTTTTTCTGCTCGGGTCGGGCCATCTTCAACCGGTTAAGCTCCTGAAGGAAAATATTCTCGGGCATTGGCTTCGGGAGTGGCTGAGCATAAATTGAAAGCTGTAAGAATATAAGTGCAAGAAAAAACAGATTTCTGATCATAGCATTAGTTTTAAAAATATTAAAATCTATACGGAAAGGCAGACCATAATGTTCCAAAGGAAAGATCGTCAAAAAAAACAGAAAATAACTATTAGACGCTACGCATTTATGTACCTCTGATTCACAACTATGACTTACTTATTAACCTGAAACATCAAAGGGATCATAACGATAATTCGATTTATTATTCCAAAAGTACGTTAATGAATTAGTACCCAGAACCTCGCCGTTAATTTTCGAATCATTAATCATGTATATTGATAAATCGTTGTTTATCAATTTAATGAATAAATATTCATTAATTATTCAAAAAAGAATAACCTTTTTTCAGGAAATTCGTTAGATAATTTTGATTTATCAAACATTTTTTGAACTCAACCATTATAACTACATCAAAACCATCATGAACCGCTTTATCCTACTTGCATTTTTTTTGCTTAGCATTACGTCTGTTGCCAAATCGCAAACTCAATTAACGCACCAGAAAAAGATTTTTGTAAGCCCAACCGGCAAAATCTATTTTAACAAAGCCTTACCAGTTTATTTCAGAGTATCAACATCACCTGATGATAATGCTCCGTCGTACTTACTTAAAAGCGAATCGTCCGCAAAATACAGTAATCCGATGTATTTCGATTCGGAAGGGAAAAACACCTTACGATCACCGTCGGCTGTAGATACAGTTACCAAAAAAGTAATTGAGCCAAAGCAGGATGTTCTTTTTGATGTTTATGCCGATGGGGTAGCACCTTTAACTTCCATGAAAATAAGCAGTGACAAAAAATTTATTTCAGGAAAAACTATTTTTTACGGCAAAAACACTAAGGCAGAATTAACTTCCGCGGATGATGTTTCGGGTGTGGAAACATTACTCGTTTCGGTGAATAATGGAGCTTATCAGAATAACACTGCAGCTCTGACGCTCGATGAAGAGAAAGATTACGATTTAAAGTATTACTCGGTCGACAATGTAGGAAATGTTGAGACACCAGGCCAGGTAAAGTTCAGTGTGGATGTAACAGCTCCAAAAACTACCCTAGCAATTATAGGCGAAAACAAGGGAAAAGTTCTCTCGTCGAAAGCCTCTATACAGTTGACAGCTAAAGATACACTCTCCGGCCTCAGCCGCATTGTATATGCCATAAACGATGGCGCCGAAAAGGTTTACTCAGCTCCTATCCCGCTTTCTGTTTTCAAGGATGGAAACACAAAAATATCATACTATGCAATCGACAATGTTGGAAATAAAGAAGATGTAAAAGTAGTTTCCACCTCGACCGAAAAGCAGGAGAACAATGAATCGACTTACAGTTTTTACATCGACAAGGAAGCACCTGTTGTAAGCTTCGAAATTGTTGGTGATCAGTTTAAAGGTAAAAGTTTGTTTATTTCGGAAAGAAGCAAATTCCAGATAAACGCTACAGATGAAAAATCGGGTGTTGAAAAAGTAACCTATGCCCAAAATAAGCAAACTCCTTCGGAATTGTACTCGGAAGCATTTTTGGTAACTGGCAGCGGACCACAAAATATCAGTTTTGCAGCGTCGGATTATGTTGGAAATATTGCCCTTGCCCAGGTGCAACAGGTTTTTGTCGATAAAACCAATCCTAAATCGAGCCTTAATTTTGCTGGTAAACAATTCTTTAACCGCGATACACTTTTCATCACAAAAGATACAAAGCTTGCCATTAACTCTCAGGACAATGCCGCTGGTGTTCAAAAAATAACTTATTCCCTGGATGGTAAAACTGCAGTAACCTATTCTCAACCGTTAACCATCGAAAATGAAGGATTTCATACCATTGAATTCCAGTCAACCGATAATGTAAACAACCCGGAAAGCAGCAATAGCAAATCGTTCTATGTGGACAATACAGCTCCATCCATTCACTATAACTTCAGTGTAAAAGCCATTGGCACAAAAACTATAAGGGATCAGACGTACACCATCTACCCATCGAACGCTATGCTATACATTGCAGCTACCGACAATGCTTCCGGTGGTGAACATATCGAATACAAAGTGAACGGCAAACAAACTCAAACCATCATTCCAGTGAAAGGATTTGTCCCTGGAAACTATGAGATTGAGATTACTGCCTTTGATGTTCTTAAGAACAAATCGACACAGGTGATCAGATTTTCTATCGAAAATTAAAATACCGGACAGATGAAATTTTTAAATATACGCAAGATCCTGGTAATGACTGCCTTTTTAGCCATCTGGACTCAGGCTTTAAAGGCTCAGGAAGAAAATGTGATTGCCATTGCCGTTTACAATTTTACACGATACATTGACTGGCCGGCTGATCAGGTAAATAAGGATTTTCTTATAGACATAATTGGCCATAAATCGGTTTACGACAAACTTAAAGAGGTAACCGTAGGGCGAAAAGTTGGTAACCGTAACATTGTTGTACGCTACCTTGAAACACCCGATAAGATAACATCAAGCGAAATTCTGTTTGTAGGATTCTGGCAAAGTAAGGATATGCCAAAAATACTCGATAAGGTAAAGAATGCTAATACCTTACTTATCACAGAAAAGGACGGTCAAATTGAAAGTGGCTCGGGTATCAATTTCGTTATACGGAACAGTACAATAAAATTTGAGGTGAAGAAGAGTAACATTCTGAAGTATGGACTTGTGTTAAGCGAAACGCTTGAGCAGATGGCTTTCAAGGCGTACTGATCAGTTTGCCCGGATATCAGAATAATTATTCTGTTGTCGAGTTTTTTTCAAATTCTTCTACCACTTTCATTGCTTCTAATGCATCCTTTTCAGCAACAATAACTTTTACAGCTCCGGCTCCGCCCGGGGCTGTCCACCATGGATTCAAAGTGCCGAGAATAGCATCTTTTATAAAAGCTTCAATTCCCGCATCGTCAAGCAGAGATTTAACTATACCTGCCTGCCAGGCGGTGCCATCGTATACCTCAACCAATTTTGTTATATCGTCAGTTTCCATCTGTTAAACATTTAAATCTATCGAAAGGTAAGAGTAATAGTAAAGAAAACCAAAGACTAAAAGATGAATGTTCAATCCAAATTGTTTAAACTTTCCTTTAATTTTCAAAGATTTTATTCAACAAGTGCTTGAAAGTTAACAGTTATTATTTATATTTATCGTGATTACAATTACTTAACTAAGCTAACTAATTATTATGGATCTGATTAAGAAAACTACGCTTTTTAACGCAAGTTGCGTTGCATTGGTTGTTACCGCGCTGGCTTTTGCTACCCGTGGAAGTTTTGTGAACATTTGGGCAACCGAGTTCAACCTTACCC
>JAEYWD010000035.1 GCA_023429135.1 Bacteroidota bacterium
GATTGCACAGTTCCCGAAATTTCAAGCAATGGATCGCATTTCTTGATTAATCCCGCCAACCTTTCGGCAGCTATTTTCTCGTCTTCGACAATCAGGCAGTTCATGGTTATAGCTCTATTACCGGAAATTTAACAATAAACTCTTTATGTGTTTCGATTATTTCTACCGGTTTGGCGGAAAGATAAGCATATCTTTTTTTAAGATTTTCGAGCCCCAATGGCTTTTTGCCCGCAGAAACTGTTTTTTTTCTTTGCAGATTGTTGCGCACGATCACAAGACTATTTTCAATTTTTATTTCAATTTTCAACGGCATATCATCAGAAGCTATATTGTGCTTGATGGCATTCTCTACCAGCATTTGTATGCCAAGTGGCACCACCTGATAGTTTTGATCTGCGGGTATATGCAAATAGAATATCAATCCGCTGCCAATCCTCATTTTAGACAGAAATACATAGTCGTCTACAAATTTAAGCTCGTCGTGGATTGAAACCAGCTCTTTGTCGTTCTGGTCGAGTACATACCTGTAGATGTCCGACAGTTTCTTGATAAAACCAGTGGCAAGCTCAGGTTTTTGTTCTACCAGTCCGCTAAGGGTATTTAAACTGTTAAAAAGAAAGTGAGGGTTTACCTGGTTCTTCAGAGCTTCGTATTTGGCCAACAGGTTTTCTCTTTTTAACTCCTGGTTTTTTTCAATTGTCTTAATCCAGTTATTTGATATCAGGTTCGTGTTAAAAAAATAAAACACGACTAGAGCTATAACTGTAACGATAAATGCCTTTGCTGATACATCGTAAAAAACTTCCTTACCTGACATTCCCCATAAAAAACGGTCGATTATGTATGGTATCGCAATTCCCATCACAATCGCATAACCCATAAATATCATAAAGGTGATCAGATTCACCCTTTTTGGTTTTTTTGACCAGTCGAGCCTTTCAAAATATTTACCGATGATCATGTTACCTATCGGATAAACTAATCCATAAGCATATCCTATTGAAGTATAGGTTAAATAATAAGAAAGTGAAGAGAATATTTTAGGACCCCGAAACAAGTATCCAATGAAAGGTGGTAATACCAACATCAGTATTATCCAGATGATCGTCCACTTTTTAGGATTGTTCTTTTTCATGATGTCCAAGTTAACAAATTTGAGTATCTAAACCATCTTTAAAATATTTCGCCTGAACATTATTAGAGCTATAAAATTTAATAAAAATCCTATACTCAGTAAAACCAATACTTTTGATAAGAAAGTAATATCTGTTATCGGGACAAGTTTCCAGAAGATGTCATAAACTCCTTGAATCCCCCAATAATTCACCGTTAAAACAGCCATCTTTTGCATCGTTTCGGGCACTGCAAACAGGGGAATCATACTACCTCCAATGGCACTCATAACCAATACAATGATGGTTGAATATCCCTGCACCTGCGGCCGGGTTTTTGCAAATGAGGCAAGAACTAAACCAAAACCAGAACAGGCAAAGGCTATTGAAAAAATCATAAGTACAAGAGAAGGAAGATGATGCAGAATATCCAAACCAAAAACCAGCCATGCATAACCAAACATGAATACGAGCTGAACGATTGATATGATATTCACAAATACGAGTTTCCCAAAGAGGATATAATCAGGAGGTATGGGTGAGCAAAGTAACTTCTTTAAAACGCCCTCCTGCTTTTCGTCCAAAAGACTTCCTCCTGTTCCTGCAACTGAAAATAACAGCATCATTACGGATGTGCCTGCCACTGAGTGAACAAGACTCACTAATTTACCTTCCGGGGAATTGTTCATTTTTCCGAAAACAAAAGCAAACAAGGTTATAAACAGGATAGGCAATGCAAAAGTCAGCATCATATCTTGTCTGTTACCAAAGAACAATTTCAGATCTTTCTTTACAAGTTTTATCATTTGTCTCTTAGTTGTTTGCCGGTTAAACTTAAAAAAATGTTTTCAAGGTTGATTTTTTGAATATCCATATGCCGGATTTCAAGACCAAAAGTATTGCACATCAATACAATTTTCGATAAGTCACCCTGAATATTCATGGAATAAAAATGTATTGTATCATCGAAACGTCGGAGATCTTTCCAGTCATTTGCTATTGAAGTGTAGCAATCATCAGATAGATTGTAAAAAGAGACAACAACCGTTTCTTTCATCGATCCAAATGTTCTTAATTCATCCAATGTTCCCTGAGCAATAATTTTTCCATTGTCAATAATTCCGATACGATCGCACAACCGCTCAGCCTCTTCCATGTAATGGGTGGTATAAATAATCGTCATTCCCTCCTTATGCAGTTTCTCTATCACTTCGAAAATCAGATTCCGGCTTTGAGGATCAATTCCTACCGTTGGTTCGTCCATAAGCAGCACCTTAGGTCGGTGAAGCAAAGCTGAAGCAATATTAATTCTGCGCTTCATTCCACCCGAATAGGTTTTCACTTTATCGTTCTTCCGGTCAGTCAATGCAAGCAGGTCTAAGGTTTGGCCAATACGGACCGCCAGCTCCTTCTTTGAAATCTCATACATGCCGCCCCAAAATATTAAATTATCATAGGCTGACAAATCATTATAAAGAGCTATTTCCTGAGTCACCACACCAATAGACTTTTTACAAGCCAATGAATTTTTCCTGATATCATAGCCTGCAATACTAACTTCGCCTTCATCCGGTTTAACTAAAGTGCTCAAAATTGAAATGGTAGTTGTTTTACCTGCGCCATTCGGACCGAGCAATCCATAACACTCACCTTGTGAAATGTTAAATGAAATACCTTTCAAAGCCTCAACGGTATTGAATGTTTTTCTGAGATTTGAAACATCAATCATATATTCCTTTTCAACTTATTTATCTTTTACAATCCTGAAACTGATGCCGGCACCTCTGTTACCCGGAGGAACACTATCACGGCATGCTGACCGGCATTTAAGTGCCGATACCCAAAAACCGCCACCACGAAGGACTTTTTGCTGGCCAGTTTCTGGTCCTTTGGGATTTGATATCTCTTTTACATTGTATTCGCCATACCAATCACTGCACAATTCGCCCATATTACCATGTATATCATATAATCCAAACCCATTGGGCGGAAAACTTCCAACGGGCATGGCTTCCCTTCCTGTAGTATTACCAAAATATGCCTGATCTGAAGTAAGACTGTCACCGGTATAATAAGCAGTTGTAGCATTTGCCCTGGCAGCATATTCCCATTCTGCTTCAGTTGGTAAGCGGCATCCCATCCATTCGGCAAAGGCCTGCGCATCATACCATGTTATTTGAGATACAGGCAATTTCCCTCGTTTAAATCCAAAAGGTTTTTTACGACCGGATGCTTCGCAGAATGCATCATATTGCCCGAAGGTGATGCAATACTTACTCATTTTAAAGGCATTCACAACCACTTTGTGCTGTATCTCATCTTCATTTCTTCCCGGCTCTGTAACAGGGCTACCCATTATAAATGTACCGGCTGGTATGTCTACAAATTCGATATCGGGTTTATTTATGGCAATATTTGGTGAGTTATTCTCAACTTTTCCGGTTTTTACAAGATGCGAGTCGAAGGTTTTTATCATTTGAATTTGTGGCGTATTATTATATATCTCCTGCAGTTTCGAAAGGTTTTTGGTGTCGGGCGATTTCATTAATTCGCATATTTTGTTCAGAATTCCAATTTGCTCAGTGCTTAATTTATTTTCGTTCTTAAATGTATATTCCAATATGGGAGCATATTGGTTTACCGGGTATTCATTACCTAACAGCGATGCTATGTCGGGAGAAATTTTTCCTACTATTGAGACCAACCCCAAATGATCTCCCGGTAATCCGTATAGGTTTGGGTCTATTTCCCCATTTTGAAATTTAAACCAGACATCGTTACTAAAGTCAAATAGCTCTCTCTTAAAATCGATCATATTCAATCCTGGATCCACAAGCATCCAACGTTTTTCCTTTTTGTTCCATACTTCACAAATCGTGTGGCTCAGATGAAATCCAGGTTCCAGATATGTTGCATGACCGCATCGCACCCTCGAGGGGATACCCCGGTACTTTAACACTGATGCCAGGATTATTGCATATTCCCTGCATCCCAAAACAAGTTTATGCTGAGGTTTGCGGTCTTTCACAAATCCACGGGTATCGTAGGAAAGAAGTCCGGCTAAAATGGATTTAACACTTGTATACTTTTCCATTTCGTTCCATCTCTCTTCCGGAATTTGATCCGTATATTGCGGCAGTTCAGCAAAGGGATGGATAAACTGGGATTTGATGAGTTGGCAAAGCTCCGGCAGCGTATCGGGAAGGTTTTTGAAAAGATAGGCGTATTCTCCCGGATCAGTAAAATGGCTGTACTGTTTATAGAAATCCGGTACAGTGCCTTTGAATTGCACAGGTTTTGCGTTTTGGCAATTGCCACTAGAGATAGCCAGGGCGAAAATCATAAAAATCAGAGTTAATGTCTTCATATTTTTTGATTTAAAATTCCCGACAAAGCTTTCACCAATTAGGCCTTAATACTAAATTAAGATGATGGATTGTAGAATTTTACAGATGAGAGGTAAAAAAGGAGGTGTGATAGGAAGATAAAGAGTATGATATCAAATGGATTTAATCCCTGATCTAAAAATGAACATTGGCTGTTGTACTAAATACCCTTTACTAAATACTCGTTACTTCAATATTTTTTTTACTTTCGAATTTGAAATACATCATACAACTTTATGAAGCTAACAAGTTCTTTAATAGCTGCTTTTTTGATCTTTTCAATCTTTAAAAGCAACTGTCAGGAAGCAGATTACCTGACACTTCGTGCCGAAGCGCTCCGAAATATTACTTTGCTCGAAAACCAGAAAGACATTATTCCACTCAGGCGTCTCGACACATTGCGGATTGCTGCCGTTTCCATCGGAACAGGAAGTATCACTCCTTTCCAGAATATGGCAGGTAACTATGCTCCGGCCGATTTCTACAACATTCCGGCTCACTGTACCGATTCGCTGATGACAAAAACCATTAAAAAACTTGGGACATACAACCTGATCATTATTGGAGTGCATGGAAATATTCAGGCGGCTGATCAATTAACAAAGTCAATTCATAGCAAAAGCATTCTGGCTTTATTTTGTGATACAGCTTCTTTCGTAAAGATGCAGCATACCGCGCCTTCATCTGTTATCACCGTTTTTCGTAACGATGAGCTCTCACAAAAACTTGCTGCTCAGCTTATTTTTGGTGGCATCAGTGCTCAGGGACGGTTGTCTGCTGCTGTTGGAAACTATCCTGCCGGTGCTGGCATTTCAATTGAACAACCCGTTAGGCTTGGATACTCCATTCCCGAAGATGTGGGAATGAACTCAGCATTACTCTCGCTTCAGATCGATTCTATTATCCAGGACGCCATTGCTCAGCAGGCTTTCCCGGGATGCAATATCCTGGTGGCTAAAGATGGTAAAATTATTTTTCACAAGACCTATGGATACCATACCTACGATAATATTATCCCGACCAGTAAAGCCGACATTTACGATCTGGCTTCTGTAACCAAGGTAAGCAGCGCCTTGCCTGCTATTATGAAACTACATGGTGAAGGAAAAATCGATCTCGACGAACGGTTTTCAACTTACTGGCCCGACTGGAAAAAAAGACTGTTTCACCGATCGGATAAGGAAGATATCACCATGCGGGAGTTGCTGGCACATCAGGCAGGATTAGTACCATTTATCAAATTCTGGGGCAAAAGCCAGAAAGACGGTAAAATCATCCATAAATGGTACAATATTGAACCGGATGGCGATTACAACCTGGAAGTAACACCGGGCATGTACCTCAATCAGAATTTCAGAAAATATGTTTATAAAACCATCCGCAAAACGCCTTTAAAAGACCGTAGCAAATATGTATACAGTGACCTCTTCTTTGTTATGTCGCCCGAACTTATCAGCAAAGTATCGGGAATCAACTACCTGAAATACCTCGACTCATGCTTTTACAAACCATTGGGAGCAGGGACAATCACATATCTTCCTACTAAGAAATTCCCCATAGACCGCATTGTACCCACAGAAAAAGATGAGTATTACCGCAAACGTTTATTACAAGGCTCTGTTCACGATGAAGCGGCAGCCGTTTTAGGAGGAATATCAGGAAACGCCGGATTGTTTGGATCCGCGAACGACATGGCCAAACTGCTTCAGATGTACCTCAACGAAGGTTCGTATGGCGGTGAACAATATATCAGGCCGGAAACTTTCAGGGAATTTAACCGGGTACAATATCCTCAGAACAAAAACCGTAGGGCATTAGGCTTTGATAAGCCGCTTCCAAACAACAGCTCACTTAGTTTGAAAGACTCCTACCCTTCTCCAAGCGTAAGTCCTGAGAGTTTCGGACATTCGGGCTACACAGGAACTTTTTTCTGGGTCGACCCTAAATACAAACTTGTATATATTATGCTTGCTAATCGGGTTTATCCCAACCGGAACCATAACAAGCTGCTGGAATTAAGCATACGCACCAAGGTACAACAGGTGATATATGATAGTTTGGAAGAACGCAAGTAACAACAAACAATCGCATCAGTTGTTACAATAAAAAAAAGAAACATGGAAACACCAAAAAATGAAACCACAAACCTTTCAACCGGTGATTTAACCCCCAAAGTGACTGGAATCGGAGGAATCTTCTTCTTTTCAGACAATCCGCAGGCAACCAAAGACTGGTACGCCAAAAATTTAGGAATTGAAGTTGACGATTGGGGCTCAACCTTTAAATTCCGAAATATAAACAAACCCGAGGAAATTAATTATCTCCAATGGAGCCCTTTTGAAAAAGGCAGTGAATATTTCGCTCCCTCGAAAAAAGAGTTTATGATCAATTACCGGGTTCAAAATATTGAAGGACTTGTAAGCAACCTGAAAGAAAAAGGAGTAACCATACTGGACAATATCGAAACCTACGACTATGGCAAATTTGTTCATATTATGGATGCAGAAGGCAACAAAATAGAATTATGGGAACAAATCTGAAGCTATTACTTCGCAAAGGACATCAAAATTTTCTCTAACCTAATTAAACCAGAAAAAATTATGAAATCAATTTATATCTTAACCATTTTTTCACTTTTGCTTTTCGGCAATAAAACACCGATAAATAAAGAGGCGATAAAAAAAGATATTATCGATGTGGAGAGCAGTTTTCAACAAATGACCATAGAAAAAGGTATTGCCGAAGCCTTCTATTTTTTTGCAGATGAAAATGCGGTCATAAAGAGAGAAAATGACACGCTTATTATAGGCAGAGAAGAAATTAAAATGTATTACCAAAAACAAAATTTAACGAATGTAAAGGTTAATTGGAAACCCGACTTTGTTGATGTTTCCGAAAGTGGTGATTTAGCATACACCTATGGTAAATACGTTTGGGAAATTCCAGACGAGAAGGGAGCCCCCAGGCAAATTAAAGGAGTTTTCCATACTGTTTGGAAAAAACAAAAGAATGGTACCTGGAAATATGTTTGGGATTAAATTAATGATATACTTGCTTGTCCCGGTTGCAAATCGTACTAAAAAAGGCCAGTACCTGTATTCCAAAAGAGATGGTTTCCTACCAATGAACTAAATTAGTTTATGGCCAATCATTAATCCGGTAAGACATTCATGCGGGCATTAACACATCAATCCTCCTCCAGCAAATCCGGGCGTAAACGTCTTGTCCTTTCCAGCGATTGTTCCAGCTTCCATTCATCAATCAGTTTTGTATTGCCGCTGAGAAGTATCTCGGGAACCTTCCAGCCATTAAACTCTGCTGGTCTGGTGTAAACCGGCGGAGCGAGCAGATTATCCTGGAAAGAATCAGTTAGGGCCGACATCTCGTCACCCAAAGCTCCGGGCAGCAATCTCACAGCACTGTCGATAATAATTGCTGCCGCAAGTTCTCCACCGGTGAGTACATAATCGCCAACGGATATTTCGCGGGTAATTAAATGATCGCGAACCCTTTGGTCAATTCCTTTGTAATGACCGCAGAGGATGATAATATTTTTAAGTGTCGAGATGTAATTTGCCTTGCCTTGTGAGTAGAGTTCCCCGTCGGGCGATGTATAAATTACCTCGTCGTATTCGCGTTGCGATTTCAAATGAGTGATCACATTGTAAATAGGTTCAATTGTCATTACCATGCCGGCATCGCCGCTGAAGGCGTAATCATCCACACGACGGTGTTTGTCGGTGCTGTAATCGCGCAGATGATGCAGCACTATCTCACATAATCCCTTATCCTTGGCCCGCTGAACAATGGAATGGTTAAGCGGACTTTCGAGCAATTCGGGCAGAACAGTAATAACGTCAATTCTCATTATCGAAATTTTAGGCAAAAGTAATAGAATTAGTAGTATGTCGTAAGTTATTAGTCGTAAGAATAGATTCTTGTAAAAGCAAGTTGGGCTATAGCCAAAAACATTTTTTACTATTAGCAAATTTGCCTTTTATTTGCAAAAACAATTATCAATGGCTGAAACTAATCCTTATCTGCTTGAAGAATACAAAGCACGCATTAACAGAGTTATAGATTATATTGAAAAGAATCTGGACCACGCTTTTACGCTTGAAGAATTGTCGGAAATAGCAAACTTCTCGAAATTTCATTTTCATCGCATCTTTGCAGTAATGGTTGGCGAAACGCTGTTCCAGTTTATTCAGCGGTTACGGTTGGAAAGAGCGGCATCGGTGATGGCCGGAAATCCACGTATAACAATCGGGCAAATAGCCATTGATTGTGGTTTTGCCGATCAGGCAACTTTTGCCCGTGCATTTAAAAGCAATTTCAATATGTCGGCAACACAATGGCGTTCAGCAAAAAATAAAGAGAAAAGCAATCTGAGCAAAACGGAAAGCAATTTGAATCAAATGCTTCGCAACGGCAGTCAAACCGTTCAGGCTCCTTCCTTGTACCTTAGCACCATCAATCAAACAAGGAAGTATAATATGAAAACACCAGTTGTAAGAGTTGAAGAACTTAAACCTTTCACAGTTGCCTATGTCCGCCACATTGGACCTTATAAAGGCGACTCAAACCTTTTCGAAGGATTGTTTAACAAATTGTTCACATGGGCAGGACCACGCGGATTAATCAATCATCCCGAAACCAAAGTGATGGCAGTTTATCACGACAACCCTGAAATCACGAGCGAAGAGCTTCTCCGAACCAGCGTATGTATCAGCGTTCCCGACAACACCGTGGTGGATGGTGAAATTGGTAAAATGGTGATGCACGGTGGCAAATATGCAATGATACGTTGCGAAGTCAGTGAGAACGAATTTCAGGAAGCCTGGACATGGGCATGCGGCGAATGGTTACCTACCAGTGGCTATCAACCCGACGATGCACCCTGCTTTGAGCTTTACCAAAGCGATCACAAGCTACACCCGGAAGGAAAGTATTTATTTGATATATGCATTCCGGTTAAGCCTTTGTAGGTATTTGTCTTCTTTTATCCCTTAATGAGGCTGTGTGAAAAGTGCCGGAAACTGAGACTTCGGCGTGAGCCTGCCTTGGCTCAGTCGAACGCCTGTCGAAGTACGGGCACTGAGCTTGTCGAAGTGACAATGAGGTTTCGGCAGGCTCAACCTCCGGTTATGGAATAATTATACAGCCTCACTTTTGCTTCTCTTGGGCTATTCCATTTTATGCATTACATTTAAACCTTACTTGTATTATGATTACCCTAAGAATCAACAGATTTACAGATGTTGTAATTACAAAGGAATTTGAAAAAACCACCCAGACAACAGAATTAATCTTCGGCAAATCAAATCAGGAAATCAATATCAGTTTTACAAGCATTAAATCGTTTCAATTCATTAACAAAGAGATACCTCTTATTTACAACAAAAGCGCAGCCGTATGACTGCGCTTTCATTTTGCGATCGCTTGTTTAAATAGTTGGACCGGGACCGGGTCTATTGTTTACATCGTCGCGTAAAACAACCGAGAAGATGAACAACAACACTGCCGATGCGGCAAATACAATTAACAGCGATGATATTACTTTCTGTCCTATGTCTTCAAGATCAATAACTCCCCATACACCTAAAATTCCTAAAACAGTAAACATAAGCACAATAAGTACCAACAGGTAGCCTACAATTTTTTTCACGCTTTGGTTCATATTTGTTAGTTTTAATGAGAGTGAAAAATTAGGAAAAGTTTTTGATATCTGTCAATTTATTGCACAAAATTATCTTTAATAAATATCCGAAGTTCGGCTATACTCCTGAAAGAATATGTTTTGCCCTTATTAAGCAGTTTCCATTCATAGCCATCGGAGTGCTGATTCACTGTTATGGAAGGAAAATCATCAGAGTCTTTGTCGGGAACCGTAAATCCATCTTTTTCAATAGCATTTTTTGTCCAATGAACCAGATTACTTTTACCCGTAATATAAATGAAAGGCCTGAGCTCTTTCTTAATCGTAAACTCGCCTTTACGGTTATCGAAGCTGACTTTCGAAGTATTGAATGTTTTTGAGATTGTTCCGCTTAAAATCAGGTCCTCCGGACTACCCTGAAAAAATCCGTCGCGCGAAAGCAGCCATAATTTATCAACTTCGCGAATGGCAATTCCAAGGTCGTGCGTAGTGAATATTATTGTTTTGTTGAACTTCCGTGATAACCATCCCAAAAGATTAACAATTTCGTGCTTATGCGGGAGATCCAAAAAAGCTGTAGGCTCATCCAGAATCATAATTTCGGTTTGCTGGGCCAGCGCTCGTGCTATCATGGTTCGCTGCCGTTCACCATCGCTTATTTCGTCGATGCTCCTTCCTGCCAGGTGTTGCAGTTCGAGCAATTCAATAGCCTCATCAACTATTTTCAAATCTTCTTTTTCTATCTTGCCGAACCAATTGGTATAGGGATAACGGCCATAGGTCACCAAATCGCGAACTGTCATTTGCTGGTTATGGACAATTTCAGTGGAAACATAGCTAATGAGGGAAGCTAATGTTGTGCGGGAATACGATTTAACAGATTTCCCGTTCAGTAATATTTCACCTTTTATTTCAGGGATAAGCTGTATGAGTGTTTTAATAAGGGTACTCTTCCCTATCCCATTCTGACCGGCAACAGCAATAAAATCGCCCCTTTCCACTTTTATTTCAGGAAAACTCATAACCGGCACAGTCTGGCTCTTTCGCCTGTAACCGACAACGAGGTTCTTCATTTCGATAATGGTTTCCCTTTCCATGCTTAACTGGTTTTATGATTTCGCATGATAATGTAAATCACAATGGGAATACCGATGATTGCAGTAACCGTATTCAATGGCAGAATAGTTCCCTTGCCGGGAAGGAGCGACAGGGTATCGCTTAATAGCATTACGGCAGCTCCGGCCAGTATGCTGGCGTACATCAGTTTTTTCTGATCATCGGTTCGAAGCAGGATGCGGCAAAGATGGGGTACCGCAATGCCGATAAAACCAATTGGTCCGCAAAATGCAGTAACAGTACCTGTAAGAATGCTTGTACTTAAAAATATCATCAAACGTGCAGTGCGGATATTTAACCCAAGGGTTTGAGCGTAATTTTCGCCCAGCAAAAGCATGTTAAGAAATTTAACACTCAGCAAACTAATTACCAGGCCAATGATAATACAAACCGAAAAAATAAAAATCTGGTCACCGCTTACGTTGGCGACGCTTCCCATGGTCCATATCACATACGACTTCAGCATGGCCTCATCGCTGAAATACTGAAAGGCACTTACGATTGCCGAAATAATACTTCCGAACATCATTCCAAGGATAAGAATGGTCATGATATCTTTAATCCTTACCGAAACGGCCATAATAAGCAACAATACCAAACCACTGCCCAGCCACGATGCAAGAACAATCATCCATTTGCCTGCCCACTCATTCATCACCGAACCCAATAATGCCGAATAACCCAGTATCACAATGGCAACACCAAGGCTGGCACCCGAGCTTATACCCAGAACATAAGGTCCTGCCAAAGGATTCCGGAAGATCGTCTGCATCTGCAGTCCACTAACGCTCAATGCTATACCTGCCAGTACTGCTGTTAAAGCTTTGGGGACCCGAAAACCAAGGATAATAGTTGCCCATTCCTCACGCGATGCCTCACCGGTGAAGAGTATATTTATTACATCCTTGATTGGTATCTTTACCGGTCCTAACATGATGTTGAGCAAAAAAAGCACTATAACAATAATGCTCAACCAGATAAAAATTTTGACAAAGGTTCGGGAACCGGGAAGCATTAAGGATTTACTTTTTTAATTTTTCGATTTTATCGAGCTGATTTACCATTGCCCGCATATCGGATGCTACCCCTTTGAAATAAGCTGCATTCTCACCTTTATCCTTAGGAGCCTGATTCACTTTTGAAATAAGCTCATTACGGGTTTTTACAACATCCTGTATGATTTGATTGATTCCCGAATTCTGCTCGGGATGAAAATGACGGTAGGTAAAGCATTCCGATACTAAGTCGTACGTGAGGTTATTAATGCTCTTCTTTAAAATTCGTTTACTAGCCATAGCTTATCAGTTTAGGAGTTGATAATATGCAAAGGTATGATTTGGTATCAAATCGGGATGAAAAATTGCGATCAAATCTTTTAAAATCAAATCGGGATGAACCACACCCGACTCCCAGAAGTCGTTTCCACCGCCAGGAGACAGGCGCCGGTTGAAATTAAAGACTTTCTTTTCCTGTAAAGACCTGATGGTTTTAATTCTTGGATCGAACATTGCCATTTCGCTCAGATTTAGCGCCGAGCCGGGGTTAATCCATAATTGCGCTTTATTGGCACGCTCCAGAACAGTTTCCAGGGACAGGGGAATGGATTCTGAACCGTTATCTTCCTTCCAAAGGTAATCCCCACCTGCATCGTAGATAAAATTCGATGCATACGATTTTCCTCCGGGAACATACCAAGCTCCTTTCCATGGCAGACCGCTTAAAACCATCGGCTTTTCTTTTACAGAAGCTGCTTTTTTGGCCAGATTCGTGTATGTTTCAGAAGTTATTTTAAATAACTGAGCTGCCGAATCTTCTTTATTAAAAAATGCCCCAACAAAATTTAACCACTCGGCTTTCCCCAATGGTGTTTGTTCCAGATACTCGGCATTAAACACAACTTTAATACCCAACTGCTTCAGCCTCTGGAATTGTCCCGAAGATTCGCTTCCGACACCATAAGCCATAATAAAATCAGGCTTAAGACTGATAATCGTTTCGATATTCATCGCCTGATCATATCCAACATTGCTGATTTTACCAGCATTAACTTTTTCGCGGATAAGCGAGTCGTATATAAACTCAGGAGCCGAAACACCACAAATCGCATCCAACTGGTTAAGTTCCTTGAGAAATGCAAGATGAGTAGTTGACAAACAAACGATTCTTTTTACAGGAATTTTTATGACATCAAACTTTTTAAGACTGTCGGGTACTGCATCGGTATTTTCAGCAAGCACATACTTATATTCAACACCCTGCGCATGCTGCCACGGATTATACACGGTGAGAACCTTGAAATCTTTAAATTTTTCAATTTTAAAACCTTTGGCATAAGTGTTTTCCAGCTTATCGGCAGAAGCTTTTACCAATGAATTTACATCCTTTCCCGACCGGATGCAGGAGGAGATGAAAAAGCTTAAAAGAATTAAAAAGAGGAAGTCCACGGTCCACGGTCCACGGTCTACCGCAATACAGGCTGCGATCCGCCGTTTGTCGCCTGTCGACTGTATTTCCTCTGTCGTCTGTCGTCCGTCGTCTGTCGACTGTATTTCTTCTCTCATCTGATTACCAAAAATTTAGCATTATAAATCCCTTCACCAGGAATCATTACTTTAAGAATATAGGTTCCTGAACTTAGTCCGGCAGTATTAATCTGAATCTCGTTGCCTGCAGCAACCCAATCAGCTCTGACGGATCGACCGATTAAATCGTACACATTCACAATTATATTTTCGGAAAATGGGACAAAAGCCTTTAATAAGCCTTCTTCAACAGGATTAGGATAAACGAACAATTTATGAGATTGAGATTTAACATCAGGAATCTTATTGATAAGTCCGCATGAAATCAATCCTAAAGATAAGGAACTGTAGATTTTGGGAACAGTAACCTCCGAAATATTGACCCAGTTCCCATCCTTGTAGACAAACATTCCTGAATAGCCGGCCGCTCCCCTGTCCTTCGCCTGAAAAAGCGCAAACGTATCCTGCGGAGCTGAGTAATTTACTGAATATCCCAGGTAAACCGGCCCACTTACAAAGATGGTGGAATCGAATTCAAGATAATTGAGTTTATTTGGAGTTAAATCTTTTAAATAAACCGACCGGGCAGTAACTAAATCACCGGGCACATCTCCGCCTCTCCAGAGCTTAATGGTGATGAATGACAAAGGCGAAGCATTATAGGCTTTGGCAACATCCAGATAAAATCCCGGAATTTTCAGGATTCCTTCCACATCAATCTTTTCCGCGAATTGGGTAATTAACAGGGAATTATGGCCGCTATAACTTCCCCATGTAAGGGTGGAATTGTATAATTGTTTCTGTTCCAAGGTCGAGACTGTTCTGAAGGTATCGCACGACGCTTTTTCGAGTTCATAAGGGTCCAGACCCGTTATGCTTATGCTGTCGGAATTGAGAGGATCGAGCCAATGCCTGAGCTGTCGTTTCCATTCGGGATAGTCGGACCACGAATTGTAAAGCTTCGCAAAATAATCCCTTACGGATGACGAACAGGTGGCATCGCCTCCGGTAAGATCACCAACAACCTGACGGTACTGATTAAATAATGGGGCTCCCGAAGAACCTCGTTCGGTTGTACCAACCTCCCATTTGTTAATAAGCCAGTGACTATTTGGATTATAATCTTCAGCATAAGTTGCACTAACAGCCGGATTTTCATCAATAGAAATCTTTTTAAAATCGCCGTTAGGATGATGTATAGTTGAAGTGTTCAACGCAGCTATATTGGACCGGTTCCATCCGGCAAGGTAGGGCCGGGCGCTGAATATTGGCATATCGTATAAACGAACCAGAGAAAAATCGAGATTTGGTGTTGTGGCAATCAGATTAGAGCCAGAGAGCGTTACAGGCTTTGGCCCATCCTGCCCTCCGCACTTCCATTTTTCGTAATTGAATATAAAAACAGTGGCAGCAGCCTTTATGGTTGTATCGATGCAATGGTTGGCCGTCAAAACATAAGGAGTCCTGTCTTTTGCAGTGTTATTAAGCAAAGTACCGGTACAAATGTCGCGGGCATCGATAATAAGTTTGCATACTGCGTATTTTTCCCGTTGCCATGTAATTCCAACATCGCAATTAATGTCGGCATTACACGCTCCTGAACCAGCCATACCGCCAGCACTTTTGTACGACGTACCAAAAATATTCATAAAATCGTGACCCAACCGGCTGATTTCAATAGTTCCATAGTTATTAGCCGAAGCTGGAAAATTCATTTCAACAATTAGAGAATCGCCTGGCAAAGGTTCAATGGCTAGTTTCCCGGCAGCATTGTTATTCAGCGAGGAATAAGCGCCCAGCAAATGCTTGTGATTGGGAGAGTAAACATAAACCTTTACATCAGCCTCAAGGTTAAAAGTACCGAAAATCATATTAAGAGAATACGCCCCACGAGATACGATACCCAACCGCCAGATTCTGTCTCCGGTATGTAATGTTTGCCATTCACCCGAATTTTCGGGATGAAGATTAAGATCAAAAACATGCGCAAACTCGAGCCGTTTTAACCGGCTGGATGCCTCATCGGTACGCATTGCTTTTTTAACCTGACTATAATCAGGCATAACCTCATATAAATCCAACGCAGGTAAATTATGAATGCTGCTGAGTGGAACACCCGAAACTGTCTGCTGAGCAGTAAGCTTCCCACAAAAATAACCCTGAAACAGCAGTATCAGAAGAAAAAACGCAACACCCCGCATGTTTTGCTGCGGAGGAGTCCATGGGAAAATATTGAGCTTACTGAGTCTCAAAACCAGATAACGATTTAAGTTAAGAGGGTAAAGTTATAATTTCTGGTATTTAAAGCAAAAACCAGAGGGAATGATATCAGTTTTAAAAGAATCAATTAACATTGCCTGACTGTTGTACCTGTAAACCCAGCCAGGCTGCATATAGTCAACAGCATCGCTCACATAAACATTGCCGTTCCGGGGATCGACCCCCAAAGCATAGAATAATTTTCCATTTTCGGGAATCCAGGGCGATGCGGGCAATACGGCATCACTTACCGACATACGGTAAACACCGCCATTAGCAACCGAACTTCCCCAGGAACCATTGAGAAAATACAGGGAGTCTCTTCCATTATTCATACATAAACGGGTTGGAGCCGAATTAAGATCGGAAAAAACAAATTCTTTATCGATTTTGAAAGTCACTGGGTCAATACGTGTCAGGCTGGCTTTTACCTTTCCGCCCGGCAGACTGGCTAATCCTCCATCGCTGAGTACCCATATTTTGTTGTTTTTATCGAGTACTATGCTGTTGGGTTGCTTTGTAACAACCAGACTGTCTACATACTTATCAGTGGTTATATCAATTCGTTGAACTGTATTTTGTTTCGACCAGTTAGTAACAAAAACATAATTGCCTGCTTTGAGCATAGCTTCACTGCCTTTTCTCAGCGGAATGGTTCCTGTTACAGAGTAAGTCTGAGGATTTACAATGGAAATAGCATTGTCATACAAATCGCTCACATAAGCCTTTGTGGAATTTAATACAAGCATTTGCCGCGGAGATATCAAACCCGAGATGGTTCCTTTGTGCTTGAACGTATTGGTGCTTATGGCATGTATTTTACCCGAATTATTCACAACAAGAAAGGCTGTAGAATCCATAATAGTCATAGATTGCAATACATCTCCTATAGGAAACCCATTCGTATTCTTAAAAATCTGATTGGAGAGTTCTTTTGTTTCGGGATTATAAAACGACAGAGCGGCATTGCCATATGTATAATTACCTTCATTCAATATAAAAACCCCTTCTGTAACCTGAAATTGCTTCAAAGGAACCTCATCCTCGCAAGCGGAAAAAGCAAAGACAAGAAAAAGTAGAATTACAGTAAACAGCCTATCGATTCTGCTTAGGGAAATTTTATGATTATTTTTTTTAGTTAACATTTTTAGAGAAATTAAAGCTCAGTCCGATCAGAAAATTCCTTCCCGGCATGGCTCGCTGTTCAATAACCTGGTATTGTTTGTTAAAGATATTATTGAGCTTAAAACTCAGATTGAGAGTATGTTGCTTTATATCAAACGTGTTTCCAATGGCAAAATCCAACAGGTAATACGGCGGGAGCTGATAAACTGCACTTTCGGTGGTAGATGTGTACCGCGATCCGGTATTATGAAAGGCAAACGATGAAGAGTAAGTTCCTTTTTCGAGAAACAATTGCAAATTAGCGACATGCTTGGGGATGTAGATCAACTGCATTCCTTTTGATGGCGATTCGCTTTCTTCGTTGGTAGTTCGAGTGAAGGCATAGTTTCCTTTAACCTGCCATGTAACCGATCCCACATTCCCTTTCATACCGGCATTTACCTCAGCACCTCGAGAGAACACCTGCTGAACATTATCGGCAGTCCAGTACCTGTATTCGCTCGGATGCCACAGAATCCAATCCTTAATCCATGCAGAAAAACCGGTGATTTCAAGCTGATAACGGATGTTGTTCCACGTTTTCACATACTGAACACCTACATCAGTCTGATAACCAATTTCAGGTTTGAGGTTGCGATTTCCGCCCGGATTAAAATATTTGTCGTTTAAATTTGGCACATGAAGATTGCGGCCCATATTGGCTCTGATTGTAAGGCCCTGATTGATCCATGGCTGCATTTCGATACCTGCTGCAGCAATAAAAGGCATTAATTCGCCATCGAGTATTTTCTGCTGAGCAAGAACATAACCCGAAACAGAAGGATTAAAAATCCGGTGTAACGACGATTGCAGGTTAACGTCGCTCTGCTGCACATCGAATCCGGTTTTTTCTTTCAGATCGGAATAACGGGCCGAAGTAAAGTTGGCTTCACCAAAAGCTTTTAAAACTGTTTTCGGCGAGAAATTATGCTGGAAATTTAGTTTGTTGGCAAAAACGTTACTTAAGTTCTCGGTATCGTAATTCACGAAAGTTCCTCCTGGATTGGTATTGGTTAAAATGTAACTTAAGGAATTCCTGATTAATCCCGAGTGGAAGGTTATATTGCTTTTAGAGCCATAATATTTCCATTCGCCAATGAGGTTGAGCATATTGTCTTTTTGGTTTTCATATCTGTTTGCCCCGCCAAAACTCATAATGGGCGGTAAATTACGGTCGGCCCACACGCTCATTACCTTGATACCGGCAAATTGATGCGACGAAATTTTATAGTAAACCTCCTGAAGAAATCCTTCCTTTTTGTAATCGGCGTTTTTTTGTCTTGTGTAATCAAAAAGTCCGCTGGCATTATCGTAATACCTGAAATTATTTTTAGCCCGATCGTAAAACAACCTGGTTTTACTCACAAACCGCTTGCTGCTTATACCAGCTTTCAACTGCGATAAATAATAACCAAAACTTCCGGCAGTTTGAGCCAGCGAAATCTGTGTTCCGCTATTCCAGTCGGGCGAGTTACTCAAACTTATACATCCGCCAAGTCCTCCTGAAGTTTTTGCAAGTGAACTGCTACCATAGAACAACGAGACTTCGTCGGTAAAGAAAACAGGCATCATGGACAAATCGGTTTGGCCCCACAGCGGTGAGTTTATATTGAACCCATTCCACAGCACCTGGGTATGCGATGCTGAAGTACCCCGGAACGACGCCGTGGACAACCCTCCTACTCCATACGTTTTGATGTAAAGTGATGAATATTTTTGCAATAACTCCGACAGATCGGTACCCGTAGTATTTGCAAGCACAAGCGAATCAATGCTTTTAATATAAAAAGCACGCTCGGTAATTTGTCGTGATGAGGTCACAAAAACTTCATGTAACTTAACGGTATCGGCCAACGATTGTCCAAACCCTTTAGCAAAAAGGCAAAAAACAAACAATATGGCCAATACCTTTTTCATTTAACCAATAACTTAATTGTTTGAATGTTTTCTGAAGATTGTACAGTTAGAAAATACAATCCTGAAGTGAGTTCAGGAAGATTTAAGGTAAGCTGATCCTGACTCTTTACTTTCCAGTCGCCTAATATTTTCCCTGTTTGAGAGAAAAGCTGAATCGCTGAATTGTCAATTCCTTCAATAAATATAACTTCTCCTGATCGGACTGGATTGGGATAAACTTTAAATAACGGATTAGCCAGAGTTTCCTCCTTACTGATTACCCGGTTGATATTGATTAAACCGACGGCATCGAGATCAAAGCCACAAGTCCAGAATTCGGTAGGAAAAGGTTCATTAATAATTTGACCTTTTGAATCGTAACGAGCAAATTTCGGATCGATATTCCCAACTACGTCAATAATCCGGATATAATTAATACTGTCGAGGTTAATGCCAGTGCTGTCTTTCAAATCTTCAAGGTCGAAAGGGGTTCCGTAATTGGCTACATATTTCCCGGCTAAATTATGAATTTTGGTTGGGTCGAGCTGCCCGAAGCTTGTTATCTGCTCCTTTGTTGAAGTATTGGAAACGGCAGGAAAACGCACAAATCTTTTTCCGTTAGTGCTAACTTCCACATAGGCCAGCTCCAGAAAATACTGAAATGGAGGTTCCTGATATTTCATTCCGTTTTCGAAAATAGCGAAGTCGGGACCAGGGCTGTTTTTGGCGGGAAAATCAAAAGTAAGAATGGCAGAGCCGCCATCGCCCAGACTGATACAATCTAGGGGTCCGCCGGGTTGACCGAGCGCCATGGTTTCGGTGCCAAAAAAAGCACGGTTGGAAGTTATCTGATTTTGTGAAAATGTTAGGGTTGTGTCGCTTATATTTATAAAACCTCTTGCAACCTTACAACCTGTTGCCCATCCTTTAAAGGAGGCATCATCCTTGTGAATGGCTGTAGAGCCCGTTTCTCCCGCTGCCGGAGCAAACTGGCCGAATGCTGAAGTAATGGTTACAAGAACAACGAATGTCGAAAAAAATCTTTTCACTTTTTTACTTTTAACCTGTCCGGCCTCTTTCGAGAACCGGTCAGGGCATTAAAAAGGCTGGTCGGATTATCTTTATTCTGTTTTAGAATATTTTATATCGTCCAAACAGAAATATGCAGGAGTTTTCATCCCATAAATGTTATTATCTGTCGATGAAAGTTCAAACTTAATTTTCCTTATCCGTTTAAGTTTGCTCAAGTCAACCGTTTTCCATTCGTTTAAAATATAATCTTTTGAATTATCAGTCGAAGTAAAGTCGGCAAGGTAAAAAGCTACAGTATCAGTAGCCATATTTTTCTCATCAATTCCAATTATCTGAAGTTTAAACCAATCTGGGTCGTTACCCGTTGACCCACCAAATTTCTTTGCATTTTCACCATCACCATATTTCATCTCGAGTGCGGCATAAGTGCTATTTGTAATCTTCATACTTACATTGGTAACAGTAGTGTCAAACGTAATAGTATTTTTATCAAACAGATAAGCAACCACAAAAGTATTTTTACCGGATGAATCCTTTAAAGCATAGGCAGAATACTGATTTGCATACCCCCTCGTTTTAACGTCATGAAGATTGGAATAGCCAAATCCATTCCAATACGACCCTCCAGGATATGTTGCATAATTAACGGGAAATGCAATCCCATTTACCTTAAAACCACCGGAATTATCCGCACCATTCCAATAACCAGAAGCAGGAACTGTTAGCGAATTGAAATTTTCTACAACAGAATTATCTTCATCCTTCTCGCAGGATGAAAAAAGCACAGCGGCCAAAGACAAAGCCGTTAAAAACTTAATTGATTTCATTGCTGAATACCATTTTTAGATTAATAAATGGCTTCAAGGAAAAACAGGGGGATTGACATACGGTTCAATTCCTCGCTTTTATTCCCGAAAGCGTTGATAAATAATAACTCTGGCAGGTCTTCTGACTTATCCCTCTCCGGTTTCCCTTCCCATCATGCTTTATGCGTGACAGTGGTTTGTGTGACCGAAGCGACTGATCTGCTTTCGCAGACCGGGATTCACAGCAGCGGGTACTGTTGCCGTTTTTCACGGCATTCCCTTTTTAATCGGCAGGAGCGAAACTCCCGTACGAACCAAAAATTTCGTTGCAAATATATGAATTATATTTTGAAGAATACGGGCATAGTTTAAGATTTATAAACATCACTTTGTTGAAAACAGCATTGGTCGCATCATAAGCAGGTCTTACAACATCATAGCCTAAATTTTGAAGCGTCTGAAACCTAACATATCACTAAATCAATTATATTCACCCCTGAATTGTTTATGGAAATTTCATCGGAAAACACTATTAATGAAATACATTCTACCTTTACTCCTTATTTTTAACTTAACTCTTGCCCGGACACAGACCTTAACGGACAGCAATTTACCGATTGTGATTATCAATACCGATCTGAGTTCAGGAACCGGACAGCCACGTGATATACCCGATGCATACAAAGTTGGGGCAAGCATGAAAATCATATTTCGTCCCGATAGTTCCCGTAATTATGTTGCAGATCAAAACACAGCAGCTTTTTTGAATTATAATGGTCGTATCGGCATCGAAACCAGAGGCTCTTCCTCGCAAACGCCGCCCAAAAAACCTTATGGCCTCACTACTTTTATGAGCGACAATGTGACCAATAATAATGTAAGCATATTGGGCATGCCCCCTGAAAACGACTGGATACTCAACTCTATAGCTTTCGATCCGTCATTAATCCGTAATTTTCTCTCGTACGATCTTGCCCGCAGTATGGGTAATTACGCTCCCCGAGGAGTTTATTGCGAAGTGATTATCAACGGTAATTACAAGGGTTTGTATATTTTCATGGAAAAAATTAAGATTGACAAAGGCAGGGTCAATATTTCCAAAATGACTAAATATGACAATGTAAATCCAGAACTTACAGGCGGATACATCATTAAAGCCGATAAAACAACCGGAGGCGATCCCGTAGCATGGACCATGTCGTCATATAGCAAAACCACCGATTTTATGTACGAAAATCCAAAATCGAACGAAATAACCTGGGAGCAGAGTAACTATATAAAATCGCAGTTTACCAATTTACAGAGTACCGCTTCAGCACAGAACAGTTCTATTGTAAATGGTTATCCATCCATCATCGACATTCCAAGCTTTGTCGATTATATGATAATGAGCGAATTGTCGTCCAATGCGGATTCTTATCAATACAGTACCTATTTTCATAAAGAAAGAGGCGGAAAGCTCCGGGCCGGCCCCGTTTGGGATTACGATCTCACCTATGGAAACGACCTGTTTATGTGGGGGTTGAATCGTAGCTTTTACAATGTATGGCAGTTTAATAATGGAGATAATACCGGGGCTAAATTCTGGAGTGACCTGTACGACACTCCAACATTCAGGTGCTACCTGGCCCGCCGGTGGAATAGTTTAAACTCAGGGAACGGTCCGCTAAGTTATCAGGTCATTACTGCTAAAATTGACAAAATAATAAAACATATTTCTGAAGCTATACCCCGTGAGAATTCAAAATGGGGAAATGTTGGCGGCTACCTGCAGAATGTTGATAACATGAAATCGTGGATAAAGAGCAGAATAAACTGGTTAAATACGAACCTGAGTAATTATCAGAGTTGCGCGAATCCTACGGTTCCTTCGCTTGTAATTTCTAAAATTCACTATAACCCCAAAGATGCTTTGGGCCACGACAGCGAGGACCTTGAATTTATTGAAATAGCCAATAACGGAAGCCAGGCAGCCAGTTTAACAGGAATTCATTTCCGGGATCTGGGACTTACCTATCAGTTTCCGGCAAACATCAATTTACCTGCTGGTGACAGGCTGTACTTAGCGAATAATGCAATTTCATTTTTGCAGTTTTATGGATTTCCTCCTTTTGGTGAATTTACAAGAAGTCTATCCGACAGCTCAGAACGTATTATACTTGCTGATGCTTTCGGAAATACCATCGACAGTGTAAATTATCAGAACAGCTCACCATGGCCGGTTCAGGCAAATGGTACCGGCTACTACCTCAGCCTGACTGATCTCAACTCGAACAACAGCGTGGCATCCAACTGGTCCGTTTCCACCATTTCAACACTGGGAGTTTCAAGTACTAAATTCAATTCACAGATAAATGTTTTCCCTAATCCAGCCCGAACAACCATTAAAATTGAAAGTGGCAAATATTTGATTGTCGCACTTGAAGTTACTGATATACGAGGAAGACGCATCATATATGAAAACGACCTATCTTCCAACCTTATTGAGAAAAACATTGAGCACCTGACAACAGGTGTTTATCTGGTGAGAATCAGGCTTGAAAATGGAGAAATTGTTAATGTCAAGGTTAATAAGATATAGACCATTCAACTATGAATTTCGACCTTGCCGGATATCTTCTTTTCGCCTTTGTTACTTCTATAACTCCGGGACCTAATAATTATATGCTGTTCTCCTACGGAAAGAATTTCGGCTTTAAACATTCGAGCTACCTAATGCTTGGAATTTTTCTCGGCTTTTTTGTTTTGCTTTATATTGCCGGTTACGGTATTGCCGAAATTGTAACCCAAAGCCCCACAACGGGGCTCATTCTAAAAATAGTAAGTTCGGCCTGGTTGCTATATTTGGCATTTGTTTTAAGCAGATTAAATTCGGAGGTCGAAACTGGAAATGATGCAAGAGCCGGATTTATCCAGGGATTTCTTTTGCAGTTTGTTAACCCCAAAGCCTGGATAATGGCCATTACCGGAGCAGGAGCATTTCTCCCACAACTGGGCTCGACCCATTTGAATGTGTTTATTTTCGCGGTTAGCTTCGGAGTTGTTGGAATCCCTTGTATGATCGCATGGATTGCCTTTGGTGATCTGATCTCAAAAATTCTAAAATCGAAAAAAGCAAACCGCATCTTAGGCATCGTGCTGTTTCTGCTTATGGTTGCCAGCATTATTATGATTTGGATTTAAAAACTAAAAAATATGCTCCGATTTCTTCTGTTTACAATTCTGGTAAGTCTGAATATTTCAGGAAATTCGCAAAGTAATTATCAAATTCCGGATAGTGCAAAAAGAATACTTTTCCTCGGCAACAGCATAACCTATAGTGGTCAATATGTAGCTTATATCGAAGCTTACCTGAAATTAAAACACCCTGATAAGCATTATGAATTTATAAATGCCGGCCTGCCCAGCGAAACTGTCTCGGGACTTTCGGAAGATGGTCATGCCGATGGAAAGTTTCCGCGGCCCGATTTACACGAACGTCTCAGGAGAGTTCTCGACCAGGCCAAACCCGACCTGGTTTTTGCATGCTATGGAATGAACGATGGCATTTATATGCCCTTTTCCGACGAACGTTTTAAGAAGTACAAAGAAGGAATCTTTTGGTTGCACAATGAAGTTACAAAAACAGGTGCTGCAATAGTTCATGTTACTCCTCCCATCTTTGATGAACGAAAGGGTGAGGCATACGCCAACGTGCTTGATATTTACTCCGACTGGCTCATCAGTTGCCGTTATACTAACAATTGGAATGTTATTGATCTTCACTGGCCCATGAAAAAATTCCTGGAAAACAAAAGGCTTGCCGACACATCTTTTGTTCTGGCCAAGGATGGCGTACATCCGGGCGAAACCGGGCACTGGATTATGGCAAAAGCAATATTGCTATACCTGGGTGAAAAAGAGGTTCAGAATGCCTCAGATGTTTTATCGGCCTTTGCTTTCCATAAAAATGGAGCGAAAATTCTAAATCTTGTGGATGAACGGTCGGCACTGATGAAAGACGCCTGGCTTACCGCAACCGGGCATAAGCGCCCCGGTATGAAGGTCGGCCTACCATTGCCTGAAGCCATAAAGAAAGCGAATGAGATTGAAGTTCAGATTAAGCAGTTGTTGAACTAGATAATAAAAACAGGCATAACAACTGTGAACTGAAGTCGGCGGTCTGTCGACTGTGAATTTTCTAGCCTTCCAAACTAAGCCTTTTGTGTAAATCTTTTAAGAACTCCAGATTAGCGGCCTGAAATTTTCTGATTCTGACAGAGCCGTAAAATGCAATACCAAGGCCTATAATGGTCCCAACTAATAAACCGGTAACCGATTCTTCGTTTTGCAACACCTCAGTCATGGCCTTATTCTCATAGTAAACATGTATTGACAAATCGATGAGTATAAAAAGAACAGGAATCAAAAAAAAGTACAAAAACCTGAGTTTACCATAAAGTTGACGCGAAAGAAGCTGAATTCTGTTTTCCAGCCAGACTTTAAGAGACATATCGTATTTATAATTCTGAAGCTTTTTAAACGATAGAAGTCCAAGAACTAAGGCTGTCCCGGCGATCAAACCAAGAATTGAATTGTTAATTACATACATCACATCATTCAATCTTCTAATGGTTGTAAACGTGAGAAAAACCAACAGTCCCGTGCTTACCAGAACAGAGATTATTCTGATCACCAAAAATTTGTTCATTGTTGTCCGAACTTTCGAAGTAAGCAATAGATCAAGTTCTTCCACGGGTTTAGGTTCCACATCGAATTTCTTCCAAATCATTTGTAACTCCCTATTTTCCATAATTCAAACGATTTAAATTTTGTTTCAATACTTCCTTTGCTCTATTAATGCGCACTCCAACATTTGACCTTGTAATGCCAATGATCTCAGCAATTTCTTCGTAGTTTTTTTCCTCGAGGTATAGAAGCATTATGGATTTATCAATCTCATCCAATAAATAAATTGCATCCAGTAATTTTTGTAGTGACTCGTCACGGGTCATTTTCTCAAGAAAATCATATCGGTCGGCAATATCCGGCACCCGGTCGGTGTAGTCAACCCTGGTATTTTTTCGTAACCTTGCCAGGGAAATATTGATCGAAACCGCATAAATCCAGGATCCTGTACTTTTGTAGTTCTCAAGACGCGGAAACGATTTCCAAAGCTGATACAGTATTTCCTGAAAGGTATCTTCCCGGTCGCATTTATTCCTGAAATAAACCCAGCATACTTTATGTATGATGCTCTGATATCTGGAAATTGTTTCGAGAAATTGTTTTTTATCCGCCATTGCAGAACTGATTGTTTATCTTAATTATATCCGGTAAAATGGTTTTATTACAAAATAATGAAAATTAAATAAGCAATTGCCAATTTGAAGTTTATGTATAACTTTGAAAAAAAACGACATGGAAGCTCCATTAGGAAATATTGTTCGTAAAATCCTTACCGACAAAGACGCATCGAAAAAGCTGATGCAACAGATAATTCTTGGTGAACGATTCGGCGATAACGCTGAATATCTCAACCTGGAGGATAAGAAAATTAAAATTCAAAGAATAGCCTCTGTCGAAAATACCTTTGACAAAAATTACAAGAAATGAATATTGCCATTGGCGCACTTGTTCTGCTTTTGCTGATTTTCCCGGGTATTCTTTTCCGGTATGCCTATCTGAGCGGACCATATTCGCGCAAAAATTTTCAGTCGTCGCTCTCCGATGAAGTGGTGCTGTCGCTTATTCCGGCCTTTCTTATTCAAACACTGGCATATGTAATTATCGAGCCTGTTTTAAAAATAGACGTCGATGTAAGTTTGCTGATCAGGCTTGTTTCACAAGTTTCATCTGTCAACTCTGCCGAATTTGGCACCATTGAAAGTTCAATACTACTTTTTTCGGTTTACAATATTGTTACCTGTTCATTTGGATTTCTTTCCGGCAAACTTTTCCGAAATTTCGTTGCGAAAAATAACTGGGATATTAAATATCACTCTTTGAGGTTCAATAATGAATGGTATTATCTGCTATCGGGCAGAATTATCGATTTTCCGGGCAATGCCGGAGATTCCCGTAACATCAATATGGTTCGGGTGGACGTTTTAAGCGAATCGCAGGGAAACACTATTATTTACAGTGGAATTTTAAGAGAGTTTTACCTCTCAAAAGCCGACGGATTAGACCGTATTTACCTCACCAATGTTTACCGGCGCAAACTTATCGACGATTCTCCCCGGGAACTTACTGCCCCAATCGAACAGGAGTTTGATGACCGATATTATAAAATGCCCGGGGATATTTTTGTGATCCCTTATCAGCAAATCAGAAATATCAACATAACCTACTATGTTATCGAGGAGGAAGGGGTATAAAATTTCAGTTCCTCTTTAATAAATTCTTCTTAACATTTTTTATCATTTCCGTATAAGCTTTCAACTGGTTAACGTATTGATGGTTTTATTAAATTTGCAAAAAAAAGAACATGAAGAAAAAACTCATTCTTTCCCTAATTTGCGCCATGATGGTTAGTGTTGCTCAGGCGCAGCTTAAATTACCGGCTAAGGTTAAATGGTACACCATTGAACAAGCCATTGAAATGCAGACGAAAGAACCCCGTAAAATAATGATCGACGTATATACCGACTGGTGCGGCTGGTGCAAGAAAATGGATGCTGAGACCTTTGATCATCCTGTAATTGCTGAGTACTTAAATACTAATTTCTATCCGGTGAAGTTCAATGCAGAATCGAAAGAGCCCATAAAGTTTGCAGGCAAAACTTTCGTGAATGAAGGGCAGGGAGGCCGTTCCTCTCATCAGTTTGCCATTGCATTACTCCAGGGACAAATGTCGTATCCATCCATTGCTTATCTGAGTGAGAAGCTTGAGCCTATTGCCGCCATTCCCGGCTATTACAACGCAAAAGATTTTGAACCCCTGATTACCTTTATTGAACAGGAAAAATACAAGGCCGGAACTAATTTTGAAGATTTCAAGAAAACTTTTGTTGGAAAGGTGAAATAGAGAGTCGCAAGTATTTAGTCTAAGTCGTAAGAGGGAAAGTGATATACAGAATTGATTAACTAGAAATTAGCAAATAAAAGATGCGACAGTTTTAATCATAATTACTGGAATATCTCAGAAAAAACGTATATTTGAACAAATAAAATTATAATTGCCTTCAGAGAATCAGAAAACTATGGAAAATGTAAAGATTAATCGGGTAGGAAGCGGCTCGCACCGCTGTCCTCCCACACCACCTGGCATACGCTTCACGTACCGCGGCGGTTTTTATTAACGTTTTCCCTTTACACATATTTCGATTGATTGCAGACCAAGACGG
>JAEYWD010000116.1 GCA_023429135.1 Bacteroidota bacterium
CTTGTGGAAAGGTTTTACTCTTTCTACCTTCGTAAAGTTCGATCCCGAAAACTAAAAGAAGACTAAAACCCTAAAAAACAGTTTAAAATGCAGATTGAAGAAATGGTTGCAAAGCAAACATCGGAAAAGGATTCTCCTATGAAGACCTACACCTATGACGAGGTTTATAAAAACTCGCTTGAATATTTTAATGGTGATGAACTCGCAGCAAGGGTTTGGGCGACCAAGTATGCATTGAAAGATTCTTTCGGAAAGATTTACGAAAAAGATCCGGATGATATGCATTGGCGACTTGCAAACGAAATTGCACGCATCGAAAAGAAGTATGCTAATCCTATGAGCGCTCAGGAGCTATATGAATTATTTAAAGGGTTTAAATATATTGTTCCACAGGGAAGTCCTATGACCGGCATTGGCAATAATTTCCAGATTGCTTCGCTATCGAACTGCTTTGTTATTGGCAATGAGCCTGCCGCCGATTCTTATGGCGGAATCATGAAGATTGACCAGGAACAGGTTCAACTGATGAAACGCCGCGGTGGTGTTGGTCACGACCTTTCACATATCCGTCCTCACGGAAGCCCTGTATTAAACAGTGCCCTTACATCGACCGGAGTTGTTCCCTTTATGGAACGTTTTTCGAACTCCACCCGCGAAGTAGCCCAGGATGGCCGTCGTGGCGCTTTGATGCTCAGCGTTTCCATTAAACACCCCGATGCCGAACATTTTATCGATGCCAAAATGGAAACCGGAAAAGTAACCGGCGCCAACGTATCGGTAAAAATCGACCACGAATTTATGCAGGCCGTTGTGAACAATACAAAATATGTTCAGCAATACCCTATCGATTCTCCAAACCCGGTTTACACCAAGGAAATCGATGCTCGCAAATTATGGTCGAAAATAATTCACAACGCATGGAAATCGGCCGAACCGGGAATTCTATTCTGGGATACCGTTATCAACGAGTCGGTTCCCGACAGTTACGCTCAGTTCGGTTTCCGCACTGTTTCGACAAACCCATGCGGTGAAATTCCACTCTGTCCTTACGATAGCTGCCGTTTGATTGCCATCAATCTTTACGGTTATGTTGAAAACCCATTCACACCTGAGGCTAAGTTCAATTTCGAACTTTTCAGGAAACATGTGGCCCATACCCAGAGGATTATGGACGATATTATCGACCTCGAACTCGAAAAAATAGATGCTATTCTTGGTAAAATTAATGCCGATCCGGAAGATCCCGAGATCAAACGCGTAGAACGCCGTTTGTGGGAAGCCATCCGCATTAAAGCCGAAGAAGGCCGCCGTACCGGTATTGGTATCACTGCCGAAGGCGATATGCTTGCAGCCCTTGGATTACGTTATGGAAGCGAAGATGCTGTTGACTTCTCTATTGAAGTTCACAAAACACTGGCCTTAGAAGCTTACCGTGCATCAGTTAATTTAGCAAAAGAAAGAGGCGCTTTCCCTATATTCGATTCTCATTTAGAAAAAAATAACCCTTTCATCACCCGACTGAAAGCTGAAGATGAAGGCATGTACCGCGACATGGTTAAATACGGACGCCGTAACATCGCCTTGTTGACCATTGCTCCTACCGGAACCACCAGCTTGATGACCCAGACCACTTCGGGTATCGAGCCTGTGTTCCTGCCGGTTTACAAACGTCGCCGCAAGGTAAACCCCAACGACACCAATGTGAACATTTCGTTTACCGATGAACTTGGCGACACATGGGAAGAATACAATGTATTCCATCATAAGTTCCTTACCTGGCTCGAAATCAACGGTCACAAAGCTGAAGATGTTAAAAACTACAACGATCAGCAAATTGAAGATCTTGTAAAGAAATCGCCTTACTACAAAGCCACCTCCAACGATGTTGACTGGGTAAGCAAAGTACAGATGCAAGGACAAATACAGAAATGGGTGGACCACTCTATAAGCGTTACTATTAACTTACCCGAAACAGCTACTGAAAGTCTGGTTGACGAACTTTATGTTACCGCCTGGAAGAGCGGTTGCAAAGGAGTTACCGTTTACCGCGAAGGTTCACGTTCGGGAGTTCTTATCTCGAATAAGAAAGAAGAGAAAAAGGAAGCTGCAACTCCAACTGAAGTGATTGGCCCATTAAAACGTCCGAAAGTTCTTGAAGCCGATATTATCCGTTTCAAAAACGAAAGCGAAGACTGGATTGCCTTCATTGGTATCAAAGATGGTCGTCCTTACGAAATCTTTACCGGTATTACTGATGAGGATACCTTGCCAATTCCGAAATCGATCAATAAAGGTAAAATCATCAAAGTGAAAGAAGAAGACGGCACCACCCGCTACGACTTCCAGTATACTGATAAATATGGCTATACCAATACCCTCGGCGGACTTTCCCGTTTGTTCAACAAAGAGTACTGGAATTATGCCAAACTTATTTCGGGAGTATTACGCTATGGCATGCCAATCCCTGGTGTTGTAAACCTGGTGACCTCACTGAATGTAGACAGCGACACCATCAGCACATGGAAAAACGGGGTGGTACGTGCCCTCAAGAAATATATTCCCAACGGAACTACCGTTCAAAAAGGCAAATGCGGCGAATGCGGATCCACCTCACTGGTTTACCAAGAGGGCTGCTTAACCTGCACCACCTGCGGTAATTCGAAATGCGGATGATAGCTTAGTCGTAAGTACCAAGTCGTAAGTAGTAAGACTAATTCAAAAACAAAGATGCTATTTAGCTATTAGGAAGTTAGGCTGTAGGAATAAAATCCTAAAACCTATAGCCTAAACTGCTAAAGCCTAAAAAAACACAGAATAACTCGATAACTACACAGAAACTAACTATTGGAAGGGGCGCTGAAAGGCGCCTCTTTTGCTTTTGAGAGAATTATAAAATTCTCACGCAACCAATTTCAATTTGTTGCATCTTTGCAAAACATTTGCTGAAAATGTAGAGTTGCAAACCAAAATTGTGTTCTACAAATTTAAACCTAAACCTATGTACATTTCCTTTTAAAGAACCGGCGGAAATGCTTTAAAAGCCTTTCGCGCAAGAACCAATAAATTAATAACCAATAATGGTTCACAGAGATCTAAGGACAGTATCCTTACCTCTTTCTTTATTAACCAACACAGACTGCAATTCTGCAAATCAAATTTGAAAGAATTTGCACTGTTGTATTTTCGTTAACTTATAATTTTTTAAGTATGTCATTCTTTTCGAATTATTTCTCGGGCTACCATAAGCCCGGAGGAATAAAAGAGCTGTTAGCGCTCGCTTTTCCTATGATTATCTCCACTGCCTGCGATGGAGTAATGACGTTTACCGACCGCCTGTTCCTCGCCCGTGTGGGTTCGGAGCAAATGAATGGAGTAATGGCAGGTGCTATTGCTGTTCAAATGATTATGTTCTTTTTTGTTGGCCTTACCGGATACTCAACGGCACTTGTTGCTCAATATTTTGGAGCGGGCGAGAGGCAAAATTCTAGCAAAGCAATATTTCAGGCAATTCTTATCAATCTTGTAGCATGGCCAGTAATTATTCTTCTTAAACCTGTTGTTGAGAGCTATTGGTTATTTATGGATACGCCCGGCGAACAGATGGGATTTCAGATCCAATATCTCACCATAATGGTTTGGGGCAGTATTTTCGGGATGCTTCGCTATACACTGGGATGCTACTTTACTGGTATTGGAAAAACACCCATTGTAATGATTGCCACCCTGGCAGCGATGATTGTCAACGTAATTCTTGATTACATCCTGATTTTTGGCAAACTTGGTTTTCCCGTAATGGGAATACAGGGAGCTGCAATTGGAACAGTATTAGGAGGATTTTCGGCGATGGTAATTCTGTTGATTGCCTACCTGAGACACAACAATAGGGTAGAATTTTCTGTAGTGAGATCGTTCCGGTTCAACCGGGTAATCATGAAGAAACTGCTTTATTACGGATCGCCTGCCGGTACCGAAATGTTTCTCAACTTTCTGGCATTTGTCACCATGGTTGCGCTTTTTCAGTCGGAGGGCAATATTGTTTCCACAGCCACTACCATTATGTTCAACTGGGATCTGGTATCGTTTATTCCCCTGTTAGGAATTGAGATAGCGGTAACCAGTCTGGTTGGCCGGTATATGGGAGCAGGTCGGCCAATTATTGCAAAACATGCAGCAATTTCTGGGATCAAAACAGGGATTTTCTATTCCATCGTTATTCTTGCATTATTCATTTTTATTCCCGAAATCCTTGTAAGGGTATTTCATCCCGAAAAACCCAGCGAGGTTTTTGAAAGTGCAGTACCTATCGCGGTAAGGATGGTTCAGATAGCCTCATTATATGTGTTGGCCGAAGCGGTAATGGTGGCTTTGATCGGGGCCCTGCGCGGAGCAGGCGATACCCATTTTACTATGATAGTATCGGTACTGGCTCACTGGTCCTTTATCCCCTTGATATATCTCTCGTTAAAAGTATTCCATTTTTCAGTAGCATTTAGCTGGCTGCTCCTGGTAATATTCTTTCTTCTCTTCTGTGTAATTCTTGTTCTGAGATTTACCGGAGGAAAATGGATGAAGATGAAAGTGATTGGAGGAGAAAACCAATAAAGTCTCTCATAAAAAAGCTACCCTCACCGTTAAAGAAAAAGGCGCAGTCAGGAACATTTTCCAGATTGCTCCATTTTAATAAATTTTGGTATCAAATTTTTATTCCCTTATTTTAGTGTTGAAAAATTTGGGAGACAAGCATAAATTAATTAAAATGTCCAATCCGAAATATCTGGAAGAAGATTTAATTGAAGGATTACGAAACGGCAACACTTCGGTATTTAAATACATATTTCAGCTATATTACAAGCCTTTATTTACTTATGCGCAAACGATTGTTAAATATACCTACCTGGCAGAAGAACTGGTCCAGGAATCGTTTCTGAGGATTTGGGAAAACCGATCCAACATACTGATTACAAGCTCTCTGAAATCTTATCTATACCAATGCATACACAACAATTGCGTTAATTTTATAAAGAAGGAAAAAACCAACACAATTCGCACCACAGCGTGGATTGACGATGTTTTATTACACGCCGAAATGGCTCTTATGAACTATTCGGAAGATATCCTTGACAAAATTATCTCCGATGAGCTGGAGCATTACCTGAAAATACACATTGGAGAATTACCTCCCCAGTGCAGGGAAATTTTTGAAATGAGCCGCGAACAGCACTTTACCTATCCCGAAATAGCCACCAAACTTGGAGTGTCTATCAATACAGTAAAAACGCAAATGTTTCGGGCGCTCGATAAACTGAAAGAAGCTCAAAAAAAATTTATCATTTTTTAGACACTCTTGTCACGTCCCTCCTTTTATTTTTTGTCTAATTAAACAGAAGCATATCATATGAATGAAAAAATTACCATAGACGACTTTTGGAAAGAAGAAATTTTTCGGTTTCTGAAAGGAGAATTGAACAACGAATCGGAAAAAACTTTATTTACCTGGATTAAACAAGATAAGGACCATCAGGAACTATTCGAAAGCTACCGAAACCTCTACCTGAATTCGATTCTACATAACAGTTCTCAATCTTCGGTTAACATTGAAGAAAAATGGCAGCAATTTATCCATGCCAAACAACCATTTCAACTAAAAAAAGGGAAAGTACTATTCTATCTAACAAGAATTGCAGCAATATTTATATTACTCTTTGCACTGGGAATAATTACTTACTGGTATATAGAAACAAACAACGATAACAATGATATTTGCCAGATAGTAACACCCCGAGGATCCAAATCCCAGATTACCCTTCCCGATGGAACCGTTGTTTGGTTAAATGCAGGCACAAAACTTAGCTATTCCAGATCGTATGGAAAAACCGACCGAAAAGTTTTTGTAGAAGGAGAAATTTTCTGTAAAGTAGTTTCCAATAAAGAAAAGCCCTTCATTGTTCAAACCTCACTTATAAATGTGATTGCGCTGGGAACTACCTTCAATGTAAAGGCATATCCCGAAGATAAAACAGTGTCTACCACCCTGGTGGAAGGTGTTGTAAAAGTTGAAAGCTCAAAAACCAACAGAAACAAGTTTCTCTATACATTAAAACCGAAACAGAATATAAGTTTCCTTAAGGCACCGGAGGGCCAATTGGTAGAGAAAAACTATCCGGCAGAAGCCAAGCATGATTCATTAACAAAAACTCGTTCCAATATTAAAAAAGTAGAGCTCGCCGACAGTGTTAATACTATTCTTTATACTTCCTGGATGGAACAAAACTGGGTACTCGACGGAATTGATCTTTTCGAGCTATCCAAATTACTTGAACGCAAATACGATGTTAAAATAACAATAGTATCGGAAGATCTGAGCAATTTCCGCTTTTCGGGAACCGTACGAAACGAAACACTGGAACAGATGCTTGAAATTTTAAGCCTCACGGCTCCTCTTGAGTATAAAATTGGTAAAGGTGAAGTTATATGGGATATCGATCCGAAACTTGCTAAAAATTATAAAAATGTTCTAAGAAAAAGATAGCTCTGTTTAAAATTAACATTCTAACTAAACTATTTAATAATGAAAGAAAAGCATTTTCCATAAAAAAGAAGGGTCACTTACCAGGTAACCCTTCCCTAATCATTTTAAGATATTCTTTGCAACAGAATATCAGAAAACTATTATCTAATTAATCACTGTAAAATTATGAAAAAAATTTCATCATGGGCGAGTTATTCCTACATGTCAGGAATAAAAAAAATACTACAAATTATGAAACTAACTATAACTATGCTTTTATTAGTGGTATTTCAAACTGGTGCGTCCGTTTTTTCCCAGGGAACCCGGTTGGAGTATACTGCTACCGATAAGACTTTAAAAGAAATATTTAAAGATATCGAACACCAGTCGGAATTTCGCTTCTTTTATAATGATGACTTCAACGTATTGAATAAAGTCACTTCTCTTTCAGTAAAAAATAAAAGTATCAGAGAAATACTTGAAATTTTACTTGACAAAGCCGATGTAACCTATAAGGTTATGGACAACAACGTGGTAGTTATAACTCCGGTAGAGTCGGCTCAAAACATACAGGTAAAAGGTAAAATTACCGATGCAGAAACCAAAGAACCACTTCCCGGGGTTAACGTCTCCATTGTTGGCTCTACTATGGGAACTGTAACCGATGTTGATGGCAACTATTCTCTCACCATTTCCGATCCAAATGCAACACTTGAGTTTTCATTTGTAGGTTACTTAACTGAAAAGAGAATAGTTTCAGGGCAATCGGCAATTAATGTCAGTCTTGTTCCGGATATTAAACACCTCGAAGAGGTTGTGGTAGTTGGTTACGGAACACAAAAAAAGAGAGATGTTACCGGAGCTGTGGCATCGTTTAAAGGCGATGCTATCGAAGAAAGGCCACTGGCAAGGGTTGACCAGGCTCTGGTTGGACAAATGGCCGGGGTACAGGTTAAACAAACTACCAGTTCGTTAGGAAAAGCCTTCAGCGTTCAGGTTCGTGGAGCTGGATCTATCTCAGCAGGCAACGAACCCCTTTATGTAATCGACGGTTTTCCACTCGCTACTGCCAGCCCTAATGCTGCTGGTAATTACGCCACCGGAAACCCGCTCGACAATTTTAACCCCAACGATATTGAATCCATTCAGGTGCTGAAAGATGCATCAGCCTCGGCAATTTACGGATCGCGGGCAGCAAACGGAGTTGTTCTGATCACGACAAAGCGTGGCCACACAGGCAAACCAAAAATTACATTTTCAACATATGGAGGGTTTAACGAAGCCAATCGCAAACTCGACATGCTCACCTCCGAAGAATGGATTAACAGGGCAACCGAGATGATTAATGCCCAATGGGTTGCCTCGGGTTCAGGCCGGACAGTCAGTCAAACAACCGAAGAAAGACGCCAGATTCTGGGGCTTGCCCAGGGTGTTTACAACACCAATTATATGATCGACGACCGCTGGTATATGGAAGGACATCCAGGACTTAACTTTATTAACTGGCAGGACGAAGCTTTCAGAAAAGGACTGGTTCAGAACTATCAGGTTTCAGCTACCGGTGGAAACGAAAGTGTAAAATATTATATCTCCGGGAATTACCAAAATCAGGAAGGTATGATCAAAGGAATGGAGTACACAGGATATTCAGCCCGGGCAAACCTCGAAGTAGCTGCCAATAAAAAATTAAAGTTTGGTATAAACCTATCTCCAACATACTCAGTCATAAACGACCCCGGTGTAGAGGGAAAGGATAATATTCTTCACCAGTTAATTGGTTTTACTCCCGTTCAGGAAGATACAATGGGACTTTACCCCAATACCGGTGATTTTGGGCAATACAAATGGAGTAATTCGCCTAACAGTCCTTATGCGAAACTGGAGCAGAAAATTGGTCGTACTGCCCGTTTCAGAACACTTACCTCACTTTTTGGCGAATACACAATTTTAAAAGGCCTAACCTTTAAAACTACTGTAAATCTGGACAACACCGATAATACTACAAAAAGTTATACTCCATACACCATAGCAAGCTCTCTATCAGCGCGTAAGGCTCAGCTATCGGCTTTAACTTCGGGGTCTTCCACAGGCTATCGCAAACAAACTTTTGTAAACGAAAATACGCTTGCCTATAATGCCACCATTGCAATGAAACACGACATTTCACTTCTGGCAGGAGCTTCATATAACTCCGATAAGCTTAGCGATATTAAAGTAACATCAAACGGAGGATACAACAGCAGCGTGGTAACAACGCTGAATGAAGCTACAGCAGTAACCGGCAGCACCACCGAGACCAAAAATGTACTTCTATCCTATTTTGGAAGAGTTCAGTATAGTTTCGACGGCAGGTATCTTCTCTCCGGAAGTATTCGTCGGGATGGATCGTCGCGCTTCGGTTCCAACACCAAATGGGGTGTTTTTCCTTCAGCATCATTCGGATGGAGAGTATCGGAAGAAAATTTCATGAAAGGAATCAAACCTGTTAGCGATTTAAAACTTCGTTTTAGCTGGGGAAAATCGGGGAATAATAACATAGGCGATTATAGCAGCATCCCTATACTGGCAACATATAACTACACGTTCAACGGTGTTCAGGCAATAGGTCAGGCACCCAGTGGAGTGGTAAATCCTAATATAACCTGGGAAGAATCCAATACAATTGATTTAGGTATGGAAGTTGGATTTATTGAAAACAGGATTACCGGATCGTTTGATTATTATAACAAACTGAATACCGGCTTACTGCTCAACGTACCAGTTCCTGAAGTTACAGGCTTTGCCACCAATCTGAGCAATACAGGTAAGGTGCGAAATAAAGGCTGGGAAATAGAAATTACCACCCGTAACCTAACAGGCAGTTTTCAATGGACAACCTCAGGTAATTTAAGCCATAACTCCAACAAAGTTGTGACTCTGGCAAGCGGTCAGGATCAGATTTTTATTCCCTCATTGTTTGATATTCCTCATTCAATCCTCAAGGTTGGAGAACAAATGAACAGTATATACGTGGTAAAACAAATCGGTATTTTAACGCAGGAAGATATTGATAACAAAGTTGCTCTTTACGGTTCTCAAACAGTTGGAGACCCGAAATATTTCGATGCCAGCCAAGATGGTACAATAGATGCCAACGACCGGGTAATTGTGGGGCATCCAAATCCAAATTACGTGTGGGGATTAACCAATTCATTCAAGTTTAAAGGGTTTGATCTGTCAATATTGGTGCAGGGTCAATCAGGCGGCTCAATTTATTCATTGTTGGGCAGAGCTATTAACAGAACCGGCCAGGGATATGTTGACAATGCCCTGGGAACATTTGCAAACAGATGGAAATCTGCTGACGATCCTGGCGATGGGAAAGTTGGAAAGGCCTATTCTACTTTCGGCAGAATAAAAAATACCGACTGGCTTTATTCTTCTGATTACTGGAGAATTAGGAATATCACCCTGGGATACGACCTAAAACAGGTTATAAAAAGTTCGCTTGTACAAGGCGCACGAATTTATATCACGGCCGAAAACTGGTTTGGTAAAGATAAATATACCGGAGGATTTAACCCCGAAGCTTCCAATACCGATTTAAGCGGCAACACCTCGTTTCCCGAAGCGGGCGATTATGGCGGTTTACCAATTGCCCGTTCGCTGATTCTAGGTTTAAACTTCACATTTTAATTCTGCTGCCATGAAAAAAACAATATTCATAATTGCTATAATTGCATTCTTTGCAGGATGCTCTGACGAACTTGATCAGAATCCAATTTCAAGCGCTACAACCGAAATATTTTATAAATATCCCAACGACTTCGTCCAGGGAGTTAATGCCATTTATAACGACCTGAAGGCTTACCCCGATCGTTTATTGAATCTTTCAGAAACCCGATCGGATAACCTGTATGCAGTTTCCGACGGAGGCGTTCGCGACTGGGAAGGAATTAACAGTTTCCATAAAACAATAGCAAACAACCCTTATATTTCAGAAGCCTGGCTTTCGAACTTTAACGGCATTTACAGAGCTAATGTTTTTCTGGAAAAACTTAAAACCAACGGATCTGTTATCACCGATGCTACACTTAAAGCCCGCTTGGAAGGAGAAGCTAAATTTCTCCGCGCATTCTTTTATTTCGATCTGGTTCGCTGGTTTGGCAAATTACCCCTTATAGATCATCCAGTAACTGCTGCCGAGGCCAATACAATTCCCAGAAGTCCGGTTTCAGATATTTACAATTTAATAATTAACGACCTCACTGGAGCTATTGCAAATTTACCGGAAACTTACGCCGCTGCCGACAAAGGCCGAGTAACCCGTTTCGCTGCCAAAACGTTGCTTGCCCTGGTGTATATGACCCGCTCGGGTCCAACCTACGACATTGCAGGTCCCGGTTTAGGGCTTAACGAATGGGATAAGGCATTTACACTGCTTAACGAGGTAATATCCAGCACCAAATTTTCGTTTTTAACCAGCTATGCCAACATCTTCAGTTATTCGAACGAAAATAATGCAGAAGTAGTTTTTGATATTCAGTACATTACAGGATCATCACCGGTAATTGGCTCAACATTTGCCTGGCTCCTGGCTCCCGACAACTATTTTCTTTCGAAGGGAAAACAGGTTCAGGGCGGTTTAACAATTCGTCCTGTAGCCGAAAACCTTCTTAACACCTTTGAACCAGGCGACATTCGCAAAACTTTTGCCATTGAACCTGGATTTACATACAACGGAGTTACCGAGACCCGTTCGTTCATGAAAAAGTATATCGATTTGACAAAGGTTCCTTCCAACCGACTCGACTGGCCCATCAACTTTATTGTTTTTCGATATACTGATGTGTTAATGATGCGGGCTGAATGCATTTTGAATGGGGCAGCAGGAACCCAGGCCGAAGTTGATGACATAATGAATAAGATACGCGTCAGAGCGGGACTAATGGCAAATGCGAGCCAAACAACTCTCCCTCAATTGATGGAAGAAAAAAGACGCGAGTTTATAAACGAAGGTCTTCGCTGGCACGATCTGGTTCGTTCCGGTCTTGTAGAAACAATAATTAATGCCTGGATTCCGGCTGAAGATGTTCAAAAACAAATGCAAGCATTCAAAAAGGATTATATAATCTACCCAATTCCACAATCAGAACTCGATGTAAAAATCGGATTGTATGAACAAAATTCCGGTTACTAAATATTTAATATCATGGAGATAAACAGGCGTTTATTTATTTCAAACATAATGCTGTTAACCGGGGCTTCATCTTTATTAGGACTCTCCGCTCCTGAAAAACTGCACAACCCATATCCGGTTTCATCCTTTTGCAGAAGGCTGAAACCGGTGGGCCGTGCCCTCGAAATGGAAGGCTATTACGTATGGTGTAATAGCTCTATCGAAGCTCCCGATGCAAAAATTCACCTATTCTTTTCCCGATGGGATGCAAGTCGTGGAATGGGAGGATGGATAAATGCCTGTGAGATTGCCCATGCTGTTGCCGATTACCCTGAAGGCCCATTTCAGTTTGTAGATACGGTTCTGGCTCCCCGCGGAACAGGTTTCTGGGATGCAACTACTTGTCATAATCCCTTTATCACACAGTTTGGCAATACATACTATCTTTTTTACATGGGTAATTCCAACGGAAAAACAAACACCAAAAGAATAGGACTCGCAACAGCTCAATCTCTTTTTGGTCCTTGGGAAAGAAGAGAAAATCCTATTCTTGAAACCGGTTCTCCGGGCACGTGGGACGACCATTGCACAACCAATCCGGCAGTTTTGAAGGATCAGGATGGAGTATTCCGGCTTTACTATAAATCGTGGAATACATACGAATACGAAAGTGCAGGCCCCGTGCGTATAAAAGGAAACCGTAAATATGGTCTTGCATTTGCCAAACACCCTGAAGGGCCCTATTCTAAATATGAAAAGAATCCCGTTGTCGACTTTTCCACCAGGGGAAACAACACCCAACTGGAAGATGCTTTTGTTTGGCAGGAGAAAGGAAGGTACTGGATGATAGCCCGCGACATGGGCTATTTCAATCATGAAGCAGGTTTGATCATGAATTCTCCTGATGGAATTCACTGGAATGATCCTGAGATTGCTTACCTCCCATTAAAGGAATACATTAAAGAGCCAGACCCTCCAAAGCACTTAAGCCGGTATGGACGTCTGGAACGACCGTCGCTCTTACTGAAAAACGAGAAACCCACGTATCTCTTCGGCGCTGCTCAGGGAGGAAAATATATGACATCATCAGCTTTTATTTTTAAAATTGAATAACATTGAAAACACTAAATCTCCTGAACTCAAATGGTGCAAGGATTATTATTTTAAGTATTATCATTATAACTCCATCCTTGATATCAGCACAAAACAACAAGCCTGTAAAATTTGTAAGCTTCCCCGATTTCTTCAATTTTGACATTCCTTATCCCTGGCCGGGGTACGATACTGCTGTAAATTATTTCCTTAATCAGGTAAAAAGTGAAAAACCAAACTTTGTGCTGGTGGACGGCGATCTGGTAAACGGTCATTGGTGGGATAGTCCTAAATGTGTGGAACATATGGGAACAATTTACTATTCAGGGTGGGTTAAACGAATGCAGGATCATGGTTTAAAGTATTATACAGCCGTTGGCGATCACGAACTGGGCGACGATCCGTGGCCAAAACAAAAACTGGAGCTAATTCCACATTTGGAAGATGTATATAGAAAATATCTTAAAATGCCGCTTAATGGGCCGGAAAACAAGAAAGGACTTGCTTACTATGTGCGCGAAGGAAGTTTACTGGTTATTACAGTAGAAACTTTTGAAGTAATAGATGACTCCATGCATATTGCGGTTGTCGGAGAGCAACTCGAATGGTTTAAAAAAGTGCTGGAAAGCCACAAAGACGCAAAATTCAAAATTGTTCAGGGACATGTGGGAATATGGGGCGATATTAAATCACGTTCATCCAGCCGGCTGATGCTTGCCGGCGGCAAAAACAGCGAATTTTATAAGGTAATGAAAGATAACGATGTAGACATCTACCTTGCCGGCGAATTTCATGATGTCACCGTACTGGAATCGGATGGTATTTGGCAGATAGTACATGGCTCGTCGTGGGGAAGAGAAATAGTTGATGCCGAAGATTACCTTACAGGCGAGGTTAAAGACGACGAACTGATTCTGAATATGAAACGAATCTATATGGATGCTCAGGGTGATTATATGTGGAATATTAACAAAGACAAAGGTCCACGCGAAATTGTAAAAATTAATGAGAAATCCATAAAAAACGGACCGGAAGTAACTGGAACAATTACCATAAAAAAAACGGGTAATAGTAAACAATACCTGAACCGGACAGGAATATTCAAATGATCTATAATAACCTCCATAGAAAGAAAAACACATGAGACATACGATTCCCTTTCAAAGGTTAGTAATATTTATCATTCTTCTATTCCTCAGCCAGAATCAGTTTTCACAGATAAAATGGCCCGCGGTTACCAGAGAATCGAAACCCTGGACACGTTGGTGGTGGATGGGAAGCGCCGTGAACGAAAAAGATCTGTCGTACTCGTTAAATGAATATGCTAAGGCAGGTTTGGGAGGAATGGAGATAGTTCCCATTTATGGGGTGAAAGGTTACGAAAGCCAGTTTATCGATTATCTAACACCCGAATGGATGAAAATGCTGGATTACACTTTAAAAACGGCTCAGAAATACGATCTGGGAATAGATATGGCCAACGGCACAGGATGGCCTTTCGGAGGTCCATGGATCCAGGAGGACCATGCTTCAAAAACTATTTACTTCAAAACCTATGAACTCAACAGTAATGAAAGCCTGAAAGAAAAGATTCAATATCAAACGGACGGTTACCTCAGAACCGCCAATGGAAAAAATCTTGATCTTAAACAACTGAAACAGCCCGTTACATCCAATAACAACCTGCAATTGCTTGCTATAGACCAAATCCGGTATCCTGGCATATTAAAACCCCAAATAATTATGGCTTACGGAGAAAATGGACAGGCAATTGATATTACATCGAAACTAAACGTGGAAGACAATCTTAACTGGACGGCTCCCTCAGGTAAATGGAAAATCTATGCCATCTTCCAGGCCTTGCATGGGAAAATGGTGGAACGTGCAGCTCCCGGTGGCGAAGGGTATGCCATTGACCATTTCTCAGAAGCCGCTATCAAAAAATATTTCGATAAGTTCGACAAGTCTTTTTCAGGTCACGATATTGGCGGAATAAGGGCGCTGTTTAACGACTCGTACGAGGTAGACGATGCCCTGGGAGAAGCTAACTGGACACCCGATTTTCTAAACGAATTCGCGAAACGGAGAGGTTATAATTTAACTGATTTTTTACCAGCTCTTTTCAAAAAAGATACCGATGAAGTAAACAACCGAGTTATATACGACTACCGCGAAACTATTAACGAACTGCTGCTTGAGAATTATACCCTTGCCTGGCGTAAATGGGCGCATAGTAAAGGAAAAATAATCAGGAACCAATCGCATGGATCGCCGGCCAACATCCTGGATTTATATGCAATTGCCGATATTCCGGAAACCGAAGGAAATGATGTGGTTCATTTTAAATTTGCTTCCTCGGCCGCCAACATAACAGGGAAAAAGCTGGTATCAGCCGAAGCTGCCACATGGCTCGACGAACATTTTCTTTCGACATTGTCGCGTGTAAAAAAATCGGCCGACAGATATTTCCTTGGCGGTGTGAACCATATTTTTTATCATGGTATGGCTTACTCTCCTCAGGACGAGCCATGGCCAGGATGGTTGTTTTATGCTGCGGTGCATTTTCAGCCTACAAATCCATTCTGGATACATTTTCCAACTCTGAACAATTATATTGCACATTGTCAGGCATTTTTACAAAACAGCAGGCCCGACAACGATATACTCTGTTATTACCCTTTGGCCGACCGCTTTTCAGAACCTTCAAATGAGCTTTTACGCCACTTTCACGGAATGGATAAAGAATTCATAAATTCATACTTTGAAAGGAGTATAAGAGAATTGCACGAAAAAGGTTATTCTTTCGATTTAATTACCGACAAACAACTTCTTCAAACTACCTTAGGAGAAGATCATATAAACATTGGCAGTGGTAATTATCAAACAGTTGTTATTCCACAATGCAGTTACATGCCATATAAAACCTGGGACCACATACTCAAGAATATAGTAAGCAAGGGAGCCACAGTTATTTTTTGCAACGAACTCCCCCGCAAAGTTCCCGGAATTCAAGGCATAAACCAGGAAAAAGAACTAGAGTCGATTATAAAAAATATAAGGTTTATTTCTGTAAAAGAAGGTATTACTAAAGGAGTTTATGGGAAAGGTTCAATTTTGATTTGCCAAAACATAGATGAAGCACTAATGCACAGTAATATACGCCAAGAAAAACTGGTGGGTGAAAAAATTCAGTTTATACGAAAAGTATCGGACGGGAAGACCCTATATTTTCTTGTAAATAATTCTTCGGAAAAATTCGATGGCTGGCTCCCTCTTCAACTGAATGCCCGGTCAGTAGTTCTCTTTAATGCTATGACCGGGCAATCGGGTTTAACCCAGCTTAAAACCGGAACAAACTCAACATCGGTTTACCTTCAGTTATACCCGGGAGAAAGCATTATAGCCGAAGCATCGAAGGAAAAAATAAAAGGTACACTCTACCCTTTTTTCAATAAAAAGGATTTACTGGCAGAAATAAAGGGTCCATGGGAAGTTTCATTTGTGAGTGGAGGCCCAACACTACCACAGTCAATGGTTTTGCAGGAACTAAAATCGTTAACCGACCTGAACAATAACGACCTCCAATATTTCTCAGGGCATGTAGTTTATAAAACACAATTTTCCATCTCCGGGCCAAAAGCAAAAGAGTATATTCTGGACTTGGGTGAGGTTAAAGAAAGTGCCGAAATAAAAATAAACGGCAAATCCGTAGCCACCTTGTTGGGAGATAATTACCAAACTATAGTCGACGCTTCACTTTTAAAAGAAACAAACGAACTGGAGATTATCGTGGCCAATAATATGGTAAATAGAATTATTCATTTGGAGCAATCGGGAACTGAGTGGAAAAAATTCTATAACATCAATTTCCAACCCCGATTACCACAAAACCGAGGAGACGGAGGCGTTTTTTCTGCGAAAAACTGGCAGGTTCAACCATCGGGGTTGCTTGGTCCTGTAAAGATTTTTTCGGTTATCAGGAAATAGTTTATAACTTCCAGTTTATTATCATTTAAACTTTAATTTGTAAGTTTGATAGTCTTTTAAAAAACGAACCTAATTAAAGTATTGCAGGGCTGGATATGGAAAGGATTGATCTTCTGATAAACAACTTTGAAGCTCTTAATAATGAACTGAGAATTTTTAGCAGTCAACTCAAAGAGGATAACGCAAATATTTTCAATGTAATTGTAGAGAATTCGCCAAACTTGGTTGCTGTTTTCCAGGAGGGCAAATACATCTTTATCAATCCGAACGGTTTAAAAATGATGCAATGCAAAAACGCCGACACCATTATTGGCAAGACCCTTAAGGACACGGTGGCAATGGGATATTACGATACAGCCCAAAAAATCCTGAACGAAACTTCGCCTAAAACAGTTCATCTGAAAATGGTGCGCATGGATGGAACAGAGTTTTACACTGAAATGGATGTTATACCATTCACCTTTAGTGCTCAACCATCTACACTGATGGTTGGCCGCGATATAACGTCCGACCTGGAACAAAAACTTTTTAACGAGAAGGAACAAAAACTCCGGACTGATATATTAAATGCCTTCACGGAAGTGATTGCCTTTTACAGCCCAACCCACGACGTAATATGGCTGAACGATGCCGGAAAAAAGCAGTTGAACATAAAAGACGACTCCTACATAGGGACCAAATGTTACAAACTCTGGTTCAACTCACGAAAGCATTGTTATACCTGCCCTCTGGTACATAACCATTACGAAACAACAGAGAGAACGGTAACTTTTGCCGATAAGCATATTTGGAAAATCAGAAATATCCCTCTTTATAACAGCGATCGCAACATTTCGGGTTTTATTGAATTCCGTGCAGATGTAACCAACGATGTTCTAAAAGAAAAGAAACAAAAACAGGTTGCTGCCGATGCGCTGTATATCAATCAGAAGAATACCATCCTGGAAGAAATAGAAGCTGTACTCGAAAAAACGCTCGACAACAAAAAGCTTTCCATCCACCGCAAAGAATTCAAACGTATATTCGAGATTATCAACAGCTATAAACAGTTAGACAAAGACTGGAAGATGCTCATTGCCAATTTTGAGGAAGTGCACCCGGGATTCTTCAAAAAACTTACCGATACCTACCCTCTTCTTTCGCCCAACGATATCAAGCATTGTGCCTGTATCAAAATGAATTTCGATACCAAAGAGATAGCGCGATTTTTCAATATCAAAGCATCATCGGTGCAAATCAGCCGGGTTCGCTTAAAAAAGAAAATGAATCTATCGGACGCCACCGATCTGCGCAACTTCCTTCTTAATTTTTAACTTGTCCATCGCCGGAAAGAATTTTCATAATGACATAATGTCCCTGGCAACGATATTTAAATTATTGTTAAGCTGATGTCCGCAGCCAGATAATTTACGCACAGTTGCCTGCGGAAGCTTTTGCTCATACTGTTCGATGTGTTCAAATGGTATTTCCTCGTCTTCGCGGCAGTGGTAAAGATAAATGGGAACATCTCCAGGCACCCTTTCAGGAAAATTATCCTGTAATCTCAAACCCTGTTTCCAATCCTCGTCTCCTTCCCAAAAGGGTGTGGAGATTAAAAAAACTCCTAAATTCCTTTTTTTGATTTCTTTTTCGGTGAGATATTTCAGGAGCATAGAAGCTCCAAGAGAATGTCCCACTAAAATGATATCGCCGCTGATTCTGGAAATTTCTTCTTCTATCTGTTTTATTCTTCCGAAATCCGGGGTGGCTTCAGTAGGTAAAGGAGGATAATGCACTTCATAATGGTTGCCTAAAGCCTCTTTCAAAGAAGTGACAAGCCGAGAGTCTGCCTTATAATCGTCCTCTCCACCTCCACCTTGTATAAATAGTACGTGCCTGATCATAATGTAAGTTTTTAATATTGAATGTCAGTTCCGATTAAGCCTGAAAGCTGAATTATTAACAACACAAAATTACGGAGTCTTTTCATCAGCGTGGATAGTCAAAATTGCCAATCACGATGGGGTATTACGACATTATCAACCTCATAACCCCGAGCACAGCAAATACTACGAGAGCAAATAAGCCTAAATGCTAAACTTAATCATTTACCCGATTCAAAATCTTCATTTAAAATGAGTTAAACAAACTGACACCTGAGCTTGTATTATATTTGTAATACCTCCCTGTAAAGGTTAATCCAAACCTATTTTCTATTTTCGAATCGGCATTACAGATACTATCGCTTTGAAAACTAAAACTAATCATTTGAACCTATGACAAATTTTGATCCCGCACTGGTAGACTGGTCGAGGGCGCAATTTGCCCTTACAGCCATTTATCACTGGTTTTTTGTACCTCTCACCTTAGGGCTATCTTTCATTGTGGCTTTTATGGAGTCCATTTATGTAAAAACAGGTAACGAGGAATGGAAGCGCATCACTAAATTCTGGATGACGCTTTTTGGTATAAACTTCGCCATTGGAGTAGCCACCGGAATAATTCTGGAGTTCGAATTCGGCACCAACTGGTCGAACTACTCCTGGTTTGTAGGCGATATCTTCGGAGCTCCTTTAGCTGTGGAAGGTATTATGGCTTTCTTTATCGAAAGCACCTTTGTTGCTGTTATGTTTTTCGGTTGGAATAAGGTAAGCAAGAAATTCCATCTTGCTTCGACATGGTTAACTGCAATCGGAGCTAATTTATCGGCTTTATGGATTCTTGTTGCAAACTCCTGGATGCAGTATCCTACCGGAGTTCATTTCAATCCGGAAACAGCCCGAAACGAGATGTCGAGCTTCTGGGAAGTGCTTTTCTCGCCTGTAGCTATCAATAAATTTCTGCATACCGTTTCTTCGGGTTATGTATTAGCGGCAGTGTTTGTAATAGGTGTAAGTTCATGGTTTCTGTTGAAACAACGTCAGGTACGGCTGGCCAAAATGAGTATGGTGGTTGCCGCGGTGTTTGGTTTGGTAATGTCGGTTTTTATCATTCTCACAGGCGACCACTCGGCACGGTTGATGGCAAAATATCAGCCCATGAAATTTGCTGCTATGGAAAATGTTTATGAAGGACAGACCAAAGCTCCGCTGGTGGTTATAGGTTTATTCCAGAGCAAAAGTGAACCTACGGGTAAAGAAGAATTTGCAGCAAAACTGGAAATACCCAATTTTCTTTCGTCGATGGCCTTTATGGATGCCAATGCATATGTACCCGGCATTAAGGATATAATAGAAGGAAATGCTGAATATAATATAATGCCAACCTCCGAAAGAATAGAAAAAGGCAAAGTTGCCATGAATGCCTTAAAAGAATATGGTGTAGCGCAAAAAACAAAAGATACAGCTAAAATGAGCGAGGCCGCTAAAATAATTGACGAAAATTATCGTCACCTGGGCTATGGCAGTCTTTCTGCGCCAACCGATATTATTCCACCTGTAAAGCTTACATTTTACTCGTTCAGAACCATGGTAGGACTCGGTTTCTGGTTTGTAATTCTGTTTGTACTGGCTTTGATCTACCTGATGAGAAACAAGATCGAAAACAAACGCTGGTTCCTCCGTGCAGCCCTCATCAGTATCCCGTTGGCTTACCTCGCATCGCAGTTAGGGTGGGTTGTAACGGAAGTAGGTCGCCAGCCCTGGGTTATTCAGGACCTGATGACTGTAGCCACTGGTGTTTCGCATATCAACACAGGGTCGGTTATCACAACCTTTTTCATTTTCTTAGTTGTATTTACAGTTTTGTTAATTGCCGAGGTAAAAATTATGGTAAAACAAATTGGCCTTGGATTTAAAGATGGAGGAAACGAATAATGTTTGAAACTTTATCGCATACAGCATTGCAGCATTACTGGTGGATTCTGGTATCGCTGCTCGGAGCAATTCTGGTATTCCTGTTGTTTGTACAGGGTGGCCAGTCGCTCATATATCAGCTTGGGAAAACTGCCGACAGCCGTAAACTCATTCTTAATACCGTTGGAAGTAAATGGGAATTTACCTTTACAACGCTGGTTACCTTCGGAGGTGCCTTTTTTGCATCGTTCCCTTTGTTTTACAGTACAAGTTTCAGTGGCGCTTACTGGGTCTGGTTTTTGATATTACTAGCATTTGTAGTTCAAGCCGTATCGTACGAATTCCGCTCAAAACCGGAGAATCTTCTTGGAACCAAAACTTTCGATGCATTTCTTTTCGTGAACGGACTTTTAGGCACCATTCTGTTAGGTGCTGCTGTCAGCACATTTTTTACAGGCTCAAACTTCACCATCGACAGTCAGCGACATTCCGAATGGACTATGGCAAGCAGGGGCCTGGAAGCTGCTTTGAATATTCAGAATTTATCGCTTGGTCTCGCTGTATTTTTCCTGTCTCGAGTGCTGGCAATCCTCTATTTCTTCAACACAATAAGCAATGGAGAGGTAATTGCTTCTTCCAGAAAACACTTGCTGTACAATGCAATTCCATTTGTTGTGTTTTTTCTGATGTTTGTCGGATTCTTAATTTTCTCCGAAGGATTTGCAGTAGACCCGGTATCGGGAGCAGTTACGATGGAACGGTTCAAGTACCTTCACAACTTAATTCAAATGCCCCTGGTTTTAGTGTTATTTCTGATTGGTGTTGTGCTGGTACTTTCAGGGATTATTATGCCTGTGGTTTCTTTTGATAAATCGCGCGACAAAGCTATCTGGATGGCTGGAATCGGAACGATTTTAACCGTTTTCTCTTTATTTCTGGTGGCAGGGTTTAACAATACCGCCTTTTATCCGTCGGTTGCCGACCTTCAAAGCTCGTTAACAATCGCAAACAGCTCTTCGAGCCATTATACACTTACGGCAATGAGTTATGTATCGCTGTTTATTCCCTTTGTACTGGCTTATATCGTTTATGCCTGGAGAGCTATAAACAACAAAAAAGCTGATGTAAAAGATTTGGAAAAAGAACACGTTTATTAACCTTATAAATTGAAGCTATGATTACTCAGATCCTTTGGCTGGCCAGCCTTGTAGTCTTAATGTATGTCACCTACAAGATAACAGTAATGGTTTATAACCGTTTCGAAAAAAAACAACAATAGAACCCAATTATAAACCTAATGATTCTTTCCCTATACCGGACTGCAAATGCAAGCTGGTATAGGGTTTGACTTTTCTGCAGGTATGTAAACGGACTGTAATTCTTTCAATAACATCCGCCATCACGTCCATCCATGCGGATAACCTTTTCTCCGGGAAACGGCGTCCCGTCCAAAGCCTTCCACTCTCCTTTCTCCAGGCACCAGCGCTCTCTGTCTGGTTCTTTCCATATTCTTACAATGGCAAGCGTATCCATCAGACTATCAGGTCTTGTTTTCAAAACAGTACGCAAAAAAACATCAGGCGATTCGAAGGTTCCATCCTGCTTTTCGGAGCGTTCCAGAAAGAGTTTCTTGTTTTTCCACTTATAAGTATTGTATATGTAATAATTGCCTGCAATTCCGCTGATATCGAGCGAATACAGACGTTTCTTCACGCGGTCGCACTTTAAGGAGGTTAACAAACTCAACTCTTCACTTTCAATAAATTTCTTCTTTTTGGGATCGAACAGAAAAACGGTATACCAAAAGCTTTCAACACCAGAATTTGTAGGGATTTTCAAGTCGGCATATCCGTCGAAATTCAAATCTTCAGGATTGAAAATTAATTCGGGATCTTCAAGATATTCATCGGTTAAAAAGTCGACTTCGGTATGAACGGGTCCAAGTTTCTGATATACATTGTCAATATCGGGTTCTCTATAAATATGGATTGAAAGATCGGTAGTATTAAATTCAATAAGCAGCTCGCCCAATTCTTTTTCAAAAAGATTTATAGATGTACTTTCTATGGCTCGGCCGAGCAAATCATTCCCCGGAACGTTTGAAGCAGAATCAGCAATTTCCTTTTTTTCGCGGGAATCGAAAGTACAGGAAATTGATAAAAATAACGCGCCAAATGCTAAAAGCTTAATCATAAGGAGATTCATAAAACAATTCACAACACTTCAAAAGTAGCAAGTTTCTTAAAATTAAATTCCGGAATTTAAAAGCATAGCTTGGGTAAAAATCGGATCGCCATGAAATTATGTCAGTTGTAAAAACTAAAGAGAAAAAAATTATGACAATGCTAAACCTTAGAATTACCGTGCATTGCCAAATAATAAAAAAAAATGTTGATTTTAGCCCGAAAATTGTTGAACAAAGCTCCAGCAATTTTGCTATTCAATAAATTTAACAATGCTTTATGAATAAACTCGGTTTTTTGATTTTCTTTTCCCTCTATACGTTAATCAATTTTTACATTTTCTGGCGCGGACGGCAAGCTTTGCCAAAAGATACTCTTATTCAGACAATCTACTCCGTTGTGTTTGTGATTTTAGCTTATGGATATGTTATCTCAGTCTTTCTGGAAGGTAAAATTTCACCCTTGATTACAGCTATTGGCGATAATATTGGCGGAGTATGGATTATATCCCTGATCTATTTTTTATTCATGGTTATACTGGCTGATGCTTTTCGGCTTGGTAATCACTTTTTCGGAATCTTTCCAGAGTTTGTCCGTGAAAATTATCAGCAGGTAAAACTCATTTATTTCGGTTCGGTTCTGTTGATCTTTGGGATACTTTTTACAATCGGCTACATCCGGTTTTCGAACCCTGTGCTGGTTAATTTAAATATTGAAGTGAATAAAGGCGCTCCCGGCCAGGAACCTCTGAATATTGTAGCAGTAAGCGATGTGCATCTGGGCGATATGATCAGAAAAAACCGCCTGGCCAGGTATGTTGAGATGATTAACAAACATAACCCCGATTTAATATTGATTGCCGGCGACCTGTTCGACCGTAACCTCCATACCATAGAACGACAGCAAATGGATACGGAACTGCGGAAGCTGGAAGCAAAATATGGCGTTTTTGCAATCCTGGGTAACCACGAATATTATGGTAATCTTAACAAGGCCATCGAAGTTATTAAAAAATCGGGAATTAACTTTCTTCGCGACACTACTGTAACTATAGACAATAAAGTAGTGCTGATAGGCCGGGACGACCGCACCAACCATCACCGAAAACCACTTGGTCACCTCACTGAAAATATCAGAAAAGATCTGCCGGTTATTCTTTTGGATCACCAGCCATATCACCTGAAAGATGCTGTTGATAACAACATCGATTTGCAAATATCAGGACATACCCATAATGGACAAATTTTCCCTTTTAATAAAATTGTTGCTCGGATGTATGAGTTAGGTTATGGTTATAAAAAGACAGGAAACACCCATTTTTATGTTTCGTCCGGTCTGGGATTGTGGGGAGCCCCAATCAGGTTGGGAACGCAGAGTGAAATAGTGAAAATAACTTTAAACTTCAGGTAAGAAATTGTACTTAAAAATGTTTCCTGAAAACAAGTATCGGAACAACATTTGATATCTCAAATTTTGTCATTTACTTTATATTTTTAGCTATACATTTTTATTATGCGCTCACTACTAACACTTACGCTGACTTTCATAGTTTTTCAGGGATTAATGGCGCAGGCGCCAAAGGAAAAATGGGGCAAACCAACCAAAGAAGAACTAACAATGGCCTATTGTAGCCTCGATCCTGCAGCCGATGCTGCTGTTCTCAATAATTATGGTCATTATTATTTCGATCGCCATTACTACTTCTCGGCTCAGGAATTACGTACAATTTACCATTACCAGGTCCGCACAAAAATATTTACCGAAGCCGGTAAAAAATATGCCACCATTAGTATCCCCTACCAAGGGTACGACGAATATGAAAAAGTAGTGGAAATATCGGGTGTAACATACACTTATGAAGATGGAAAGGTTACAAAAACCAAAATGAAGCAGAAAAACATTCAGTGGACACGAAACGTCCGGAATATGTGGAATTGCACCTTTACCCTACCCAATGTAAAACCCGGATCGGTAATCGAATATTCCTATAAAATCGTCTCACTCGACCTCATAAAATTGCGCGATTGGATGTTCCAGCTCGACATACCGGTTTTACAAAGCGACATGACTTTAACTACACCCTACTTTTTCAATTTTGCTTTTTTCTCCAATATGCCGCAAGCAAAGCTCGACGTTAATCGCACCGAAACATCGCAATACATCCAGTTTTACCGTCCAAACATTTATTTTAATTGTATTAAAACACAACTTTCGGCCCGCAACACTCCTGCTTTTCGCAAGGAAATTTTTATGCCCGACAGCAGCCGACAGATTTTGAAGGGAGAATTCCTTCTTGCCTCGGCAGTTACCCGCCCAATTGAGTTTGCCCGATATCCCGATTATTACGTGGTACCATTCCTCAAACCTATTATGATTACAACTACCGAAAACCTTTATGAAACCAAAGAAAGGATATCGCTCTACAATTCTATTATGACCGGCTTCAGAATTACTGAAGGTATGGAATGGAAAGATTTTACCAAAAGACTAAGCAAAGAGCCCGATTTTGGCAAGAATATGCTTAAAGCTTTTGACGAAAACAAGAACCTGATCGACAGCTTCAGGCGTGTACCGGCTGGCCTGAAGCGCATGGTTGCTATATACGATTACATAAGACAAAACATCCGGTGGAATGGCGAATTCAGAATATTGGCAAGCAATTCCATGGAAAAGATTTTTGAAAAGAAAACCGGTTACAGCTCCGATGTGAATATGCTTTTGATTAATACCCTTAACCGGGCTGGGGTACAGGCCCGTCCTGTTCTCATCAGCACAAAATCGTACGGCGAGGTTTACAAGGAACTGGGCTTCTTAAGGAAGTTCAACCACCTGATTGTTTCCGTGGAACTCGAAGGTAAAAGATACCTGCTCGATGCAACCGATCCAAACCGTCCATACGATATTTTGAGCCTGGACGATCTGAATGGCGAAGGTTTGCTTATCAACCTGCTCGACTCGGGGTGGATCCCTATTTCAAGCACCGCAAACACAGAACTTAATCAGACTGAAAAATATACAATAGACCAAAATGGCCAATACGAAGGAGAAGTTGTAACCTCGTTTACAGGACAACTGGCTCTGCAAAAGAGGAAAGAAGAAAATATTGGTACTCCGGACAATCTTCCGGTATCCATCAGGGAAACAACCCGGGGAAGTTTTATTTCAGCAGGCGATTCGTTGTTATTTGCCCCATTTAAAGAAAACTCCGTTATAGAAAACCCATTTACAGAAGAACAACGAATTCATCCGGTCGATTTAAAGTTCGAAAGATCTATTACCCGCGAAATAATTATAAATATCCCAGAAGGTTATAAATTAACATCAATCCCGGGTAACAGAACCTTTGCTATGCAGGGAGAGTTTGCAACTTGTTCTTTAAATCATGAGTTGAACGAAAACATACTCAAATTAGTTTTCAGATTTGAGCTGAAAAACTCCTTTATACCGCCCCAGTTTTATGCCGATTTTAAACTTTTTGTTGAAACTGTTAAAGCCCTTGAAAGCGAAATGATAGTTTTAAAGAAGAGTTAAGGAGAGCCCCCTGCCCGATCGGAATTCCCGGCAACCGGATCAACCTTTTACCCTGTCGGATCAGGTTTTAAGGCAATCAGATCAACTTTTTCTTAAACCAGATCAACTTTTAGGGCGACCGGATCAGGTTTGGCGGGCTTTTTAATTGTTTTGCAAACCAGCTCATATTAAATACCTTTGCAAAACGTTTTATTGGTATGAAAAATATAAATATACTCTGGGCAGACGACGAAATTGATCTCCTCAAGCCCTATATCATTTTTTTAAAGGACAAAGGTTACGACGTTACCTCCGTTACCAACGGTGCTGATGCAATAGACACAATATCCTCCCGTGCTTTCGATCTGGTTTTGCTCGACGAGCATATGCCAGGTTTGAGTGGATTGCAGGTTCTTGATAAAATTAAAGCAATACAGCCTGATGTTCCTGTGGTGATGATCACCAAAAACGAGGAAGAGAACATTATGGAAAAGGCAATCGGTGCCAAAATTGCCGATTACCTGATAAAACCCGTTAACCCGAATCAGATCCTGCTTTCCATAAAAAAAATTACTGAACAGCGAAAACTGGTAAGTGAAAAAACTACTTCGTCGTACCAGGCCGATTTTAACCAGTTAAGCAGTCAAATTCAGTTTGCCTCGACATTTAACGACTGGGTTGAAGTTTACAAAAAACTGGTTTACTGGGATCTCGAAATTGAACAGCTTCATAACAGTGAACTCACTCCAATCCTAAAATATCAAAAGGAAGAAGCTAATAACAACTTCGCAAAATTTGTTAAAAGGAATTACCAGGGCTGGTTCCAGGATAAAGGCGAAAAACCGCTGCTTTCCCCCAACATTCTTAAGGAAAAATGCTTTCCGCTTCTGAAAGAAAACGAAACCATATTCCTGATTATAGTCGACAATCTCCGTTACGACCAGTGGAGGGTACTTTCAACACTCATAAAAGATTTTATGAAAATTGAGCAGGAAGATATCTTCTGTTCAATTCTTCCAACCGTAACCCAATACGCCCGCAATTCCATGTTTTCGGGATTGATGCCACTCGATATCCAGAAAGTTTACCCTAATATGTGGAACGGAGCCGAAGAAGAAGCCATTGACAACCTACATGAAGACGAACTACTTCAAAAGCAAATGCAGCGCAATGGTCTGAATTACAAAATGACCTATGAAAAAATACTGAACCAGAAAACCGGCAAACGCGTAGTCGAAAACCTCAAAAATTATTACTCCAACAACCTGGTCGTTCTGGTGTACAACTTTGTGGACATGCTTTCACACTCGCGCACCGAACTCGATATGATTAAAGAACTTGCCGACGATGAAGCTGCATACCGAACGCTCACATTAAGCTGGTTCCAGCATTCGTATCTTTTCGATTTTATAAAAGCTTTGTCGTCCGAAAGAAAAAAAGCAATTATCACCACCGACCATGGCTCCATTCGCGTTTCGAACGCTGTTAAAGTGGTTGGAGATCGCACCACCACCACCAATCTGAGATATAAGCAGGGAAAAAGTCTGAATTATAATCCTAAGGAAGTTTTTGAGATGAAGGACCCTCATTCCATCCGGTTACCCAAGTTTAATGTAAGCACATCGTACATATTTGCATCGGGAGCCGATTTTCTTGCGTATCCCAACAATTTCAACCATTACGTGAGCTATTACAAAAACACGTTTCAACATGGAGGAATATCCCTGGAGGAAATGCTGATACCGTATATACTGCTGGAGCCGTATTGAGAAGAGTCAGAGTTAAATTTATGGCTTAATATTTTCCAAAGAGTTTATTCATACGCATATGGAACTTATGAAAACCAGTAGGATTGGCATACATAAGAATGCACTTCCCGGTGATAACACTAAGTCCGCCATCTTTGGCAATTTTTACAGCATCGGCCGATTCGGATCCTTGTTGAATCCAGACTTTTGTAATGCCTTTTGCAATGGCATCCTTAATAATTTTTTCAGTTTCGGAGGGCTTTAAAAGCACCACCAGATTTTTTACATTGGCGGGTAAATCCTGTAACGATCTGTAGCAGGCATCGCTTCCAATGACATCAACATTAGGATTAAGCGGATAAATGTTCAATCCTTTCGATTTTAATGTTTGATACACAACGTTTCCAAATTTTTTAGGATTGCGCGATGTTCCCGCAACAGCAATGTCTTTGTCGGCCACAAACTGAAGCGCTTCTTCTCTTAGGAGTTTTAAATTTTTCATATTTCAGGCAGTTTGAACCAAAATTAATGAATATTTAAATCCCTTCATTCTTTTCATTCCTTCAATCTTTCATTCCTTAACTTTATAACGCAACCTTTTTGGTAACTTTGCATCTAAAGAAAAAAGTAAAAACAATATGAAGGTAAAACTTTCACTTCTGTTGGTAATTATATCGTTGGCATTCTCGTGCAGTAAAGAAGATGATCCGGAAGGCTTATACGGGGTTGATACAGAACAAAACTTTGTTGGTAAAATTGTTCCCGACGAAAATGGTTATTGGCTAATAACACGCTCAGCTCCATCAAAGGCTTCAAACTACTACCTATCCAACAGCATAAACTTTGTTGATGGATTAACCTATATTACCAATGAAAAAACGATGAGTAAAGGAGGGATAGGGTACATTTACGATGCGGAAACCTACAACAATACCCTGGCAACATCCACAAACAATCAGATTTTAAGCTACGACCGCAACCTTCAGAATACAATTATTAAAACAGCAGGTAATTCCGAAACCTATAAATTAATGGATAAAGACGCGAGCGGTAAAATCTGGGTCCTTTCCAATAAATCAATTTTTTCGCTTAGTGGCGATGTAATTTCTTTTCCAAACAATATTGCAGCCATCGATTTTGAAGCAGCAAAAGATAATTCATTCTGGATTGCTTCTTCGGATACTGTTTTCCAGGTAAAGAAATTAAGCACACTCAAAATTCCAATTAGCCAGATAACGAGTCAGGTTAGTACAGCACCTACCATTTACAGTTTGAAAATTGACAAGAACGACAACATCTGGATAAATACCAGTGTTAAACTTTACAAATTTGGAGATAGAGCCTGGAGCGACGAAAAGGTTTCAACATTTACCACCGATAATTTTAAAACCATACCATTTCTGGATATCGATTCAAAAGGTAATTTATGGATGGCCGAGAAACATTACCAGGCTTTTACAAACCTGCACCGCTTCGATGGCACATCCTGGAAATCGTACAAACTCGATCCGCAAATCGACACCTGGATTAACGATATCGAAACTGCCGAACCAGGTTATATCTGGATTGCTACCAACAATGGCCTGCGCAAGTTAAACGTTAACTAAGCGGTTATTTCCGGCAATTTTTGTTATTTTGCCTCCAAAATCAATAGTTATGAAAACCAGTCGTTTCGTATTTGTAATGCTATTTGCCATTTTTGCGTTAAACATAATGGCGCAGCAAAGCACTGTTAATATTTATAATCCTGCAGCTAATGCCAAAGCCGATATACAGGCTGCCGTAAAAAAAGCCAAGGCCGAAAACAAGCATGTTTTGATTCTGATCGGAGGGAACTGGTGTTCGTGGTGCGTGCGCATGCATAAGTTGTTTCACGAGAATAAACAAATTGATTCCACACTAAAAGCCAACTACGTTTTTATTTTGGTTAACTATTCGAAAGAAAACAAGAACCTTCCGGTGCTTAAAGAACTAGAATTCCCCCAACGGTTTGGATTTCCTGCACTGGTTGTTCTGAATAAAGAAGGCCGCAGAATTCATACGCAGGCAACCGATTTGCTAGAAGAAGGAAAAGGATACAACAATCAAAAGATACTAACCTTCCTGAACAAATGGTCGGTAAAAGCTCTTGACCCGGCAAGCTACACCGAAAAATGAAAATACTGGCAATTGAGAAAGAGTTAAATCCTCTTCCTAAAGATATGGCCGAGAGCATCCTAAAACGGGAAGCTTTTAAGGTTTGGGAACTGAAAGAAAAGGATCTGGTACGGGAGATTTATTTCAATGAAAATCACTGTGCTGTTCTCATTCTTGAATGTAGCGACCGGCAAATGGCAGAAAATATTCTGAACCATCTCCCATTGGTCCGGGAAAGATATATTGAATTCGAGATTATGGAGCTGAAACCTTACACAGGTTTTGGCAGATTGTTTTAATAAGTCCGGTCGGTAGTATAACGCACCAGTTCTTCCAAAGCCTTGCGAGTATCCGAAGGAGGATAACTGTTCAGTACGGCAATAGCTTCGTCGCGATATCTATTCATGGTTAATTGCGCATATTCAATGCCTCCTGCCTTAATAACTTCCTCTACAACAAACTTTATTGCATCTTCATCTTTCCCTCTCTTAATAATCCTGACAATTTTCCGTTTCAATTTAGGGGAGCAATGGTTAAGCGTATAGATAAGCGGCAAGGTTATTTTTTTATCTTCAATGTCGTGACCACGAGGTTTTCCTATGTCGGAGAGACTATAATCGAGCAGATCGTCTTTTATCTGGAAAGCAATTCCCACCTTCTCCCCAAACGAATACAATTTCCTAACATTCTCTTCATCCTTAAATGTTGATGAAGCCCCGGCGGCACAAGCCGCAGCAAAAAAAGCAGCAGTTTTGGCTCTGATGATTTCGAAATAAATATTTTCGTCGAGGTTTAATTTAAACGATTTGCGTAACTGAAGAATTTCGCCTTCTATAATCTGTCCGATAGCCCCCGCGTATATTTCGAGAATTCTATGATCGTTATTGGTGAGGGTTACCAAAAGAGCGTTCAGACTCAGAATATCTCCGCCAAGCACAGCAGGTTTACTCCTCCAAAGGGCGTTAATTGAAAAATCGCCACGCCGCACCATGGATTCGTCAACAACATCGTCGTGAATAAGCGAGGCAGTGTGCAGGAGTTCAACAACCAGGGCTGCACGGTAGCTTTGCTCGTTTACAGCGCCGCCAAGCTTCGAACTGAGTAGCGCAAACATAGGCCTAATCTGTTTTCCCTTACTTTTAAGAATATAATTAAACATTCCTTGTAATATGGGAAGAGGGGTTTTAAGCGAATCAGCAAAAAAATCCTCAAAATATGTAAGCTCCGATTTAAGAACCTCCCTGGCTAATAACATACACAGTTAATCTTCTAGAATCACCCTTCAAATCATTTGATCGCTAAAATAGATGGAATAAATCAGAATAAAAAATTACTTCTGCTTATAGAAATAAAAACTTGAAGGAGATAATATATCCATTTAAAATTGAACTTGTTCCCGTTTGCGTTTCCAACGTCCCTTACCACTTAAAAATCCCCAACCGCCACTGCCTAAAAGAAAGCCAAGTGCATATCCAACGCCATTGTTGTTTTGAGCATATACGGTAACATCGTCGTAAATGAGCATTCCTATCAAATCGAAAGGAGCGATAAATCCGTGCCACAAACCACCAAAAAAGCCATAGGTATAGCCTTTCAGACATTGATCAACCGGTTCCTTATCGGCACACGAGGAAAACAGAATAATGGTAACAACAAATATCAGTGCGAGCTTAATAACAGACGAATAGTTTTTCATACGACAGGAATTATTTGGGTTCATAGCTGATGAATATTAAACTTATTAAAAGTAGTAAAAAATAACATCCCTCAATCCTACTCCCCTTTTACTCTCCTCATAATTTCCAGACACATGCGGGAGTTGTGATACGGACATTTCCATTGCCCCACCTTATCGTACGAGAGTATTGGTTTTGCTTCTTCGTCGACTCTGTAAAACCACTCTCCGTAACGACTGTCAATCTGAAATTTCTTAATAAAGTCCCAAAAGCCGAAGGCGGTATCCAGGTATTTTTTATCATGACTTATCTCGTAAGCATTTACGCAACCCACCACACCTTCGGCCAAGGTCCACCACTCGCGTTCGGTTTCGTTGCCCATATCTGGAATATAATCGGCATATAATCCGCCCATCGGATCGACACCCAAAAGTGCAGCATCGGTCATTTTAATGGCAACTTCCTTTACCTTTTCGAGCATCGCCGGATTATCAATTTTTTCAGCAGCTTCCTGCAGCAACCATGCACCTTCCACATCGTGCCCATACGAAAGTTTACCCGATACCACAGTCCAGTTCGTTTCCATAAACATGTTAAAGTGACCGGTCTCCTGGTTAACTATGTGTTTAAGGAAAACTTCTATCAGATGCTCTATTTTATTCCGAAGTTCAGGATCTTTCCAAACATCGTAAAGTGTGGAATAAGCTTCCAGCACATGAAGATGGGTGTTCATGGTTTTTTCCACGTTCATATCCTTGTCGCTCAGGCGCTGGTCGTCAATCAAACTCCAGTCGCGCTGAAAGGCTTCGAAATATCCCTTATAATTCGGATCAAATGCTCTCTCCTCTATAACCTTGTAAAGGTCGATGGCAGTTTTTAAACTATCCTTTTCACCAGATGCTTTGTAATACTCGGCCAGACCGTAAACTGTAAATGCAAGGGCATAGATCTGTTTATGCGTATCGACAGGCTTGCCGGTATAATCCAAAAGCCAGTAAACACCGCCATAAGTTTTATCAATAAAATAGTTCTGAATATAGTGATAAGCCTTCGAAGCAATGCGCATCAGATCGGGCGACTTAAGCTCGTTATAGGCAGCCGAGAACGTCCATAGAATTCTGGCATTAAGAACGCTTCCTTTATTTGCGGTGATATCGACAATATTTTCGTTGTTAATACGGCCGAAAAAACCGCCATTCATATTGTCGACAGTGTATTTTGTCCAGTAGGGAAGAATGTTTTTCTCCAGCTCTACGGTTAGATCTCTTTTCAGTTGTAGTAAATCCATACGGTAAACGTTAAAGTGTTGTAATGAAATGATAGCTAGTCCAAAGGTACACCTGCAGGTACCTACTCTTCAATTAAACAAAAATAATAAAGAAGCGGTGCTAAACTCCTTTTTCGGGAAATAAATTCAGGATACTTTCTCTGCGAGCATCGCACACCCCACGTTCGGTAATCAGGCTGGTTATAAGGCGTGCTGGAGTAACATCAAAGCCGTAGTTGAGAGCGTTGCTTTTTTCGGGCAATGTATCTACAGAACGGACTATTTCGCCATCTCTTCCTTCAATATATCTCACTTCCTCGGCATCGCGCTCTTCAACGGGAATTTGACTGATTCCATCGGTTAAGTTCCAATCGAATGTCGACGAAGGTAAAGCTACATAAAAAGGCACATTGTTATCCTTTGCAGCCAGAGCTTTCAGGTAGGTCCCGATTTTATTGGCAACGTCGCCGGTAACAGTGGTGCGGTCACTTCCCACAATCACCAAATCGACCATTCCATGCTGCATCAGGTGACCACCGGTGTTATCGGCAATCACTGTATGAGGTACTCCATGCTGGCCCAGTTCCCAGGCAGTTAACCTTGCACCCTGGTTTCGCGGACGGGTTTCGTCGACCCAGACATGAATTTTTATTCCTCTATCGTGGGCAAAGTACATAGGAGCAGTGGCAGTGCCGTAATCGATACACGCCAGCCACCCGGCATTGCAATGGGTAAGAATATGAACAGTTTCGCCACTCTTAGCGCGACTGATCCTTTCAATAATTTCGACACCAAATTCCCCGATTCTCCTGCAATTCTCCAGCTCTTCGCCAATAATCGCAAGCGATTCGTTGAGGGCGGCTTTCACCTTTTCATCTTCCGAATGTACAGACATAATTTTATGAAGCACACGGTTTACACAAAACTCCAGATTAATAGCTGTAGGTCGGGAAGAAATAAGATACTCTGCAGCTTTAACAACATCTTTTTTATTTACAGCGGCCAGATACATACCCAAAGCCCCGGCAGCTCCAATCAACGGGGCGCCGCGAAGATGCATGTCTTTGATGGCAACAAACATCTCTTCAACGGTAGCTATATCTTCGACAACAAACCGGAAAGGAAGAAATCGCTGATCGATGATCTGAACCACAGTTGGCCGTTCAGGATGCAGCCAGATGGTATGAATGATTTTGTCGCCTACCCGCAAGTTAAGATTGATTAAGACGTTTTTCGATTATTTCGTAAACATGATTAACATCGGCCTGCATTTCCTCTTTCGATGCCGATTTTAAAACATAAGGCGGTTGAATATGCAGGTAAATATGCCCTGGTTTAATAATTTTTGTTCCGGGACGCATAATATCGAAAGCCCCTTTAATGGCAACCGGCACCACCGGTAAACCAATTTCCTGAGCAGTAATAAATGCCCCACGCTTAAAAGACCCCATTTTACCGGTACGTGTACGGCTTCCTTCAGGAAAGAAAACAACCGAGGTCCCGTTTTGAAGGGTTTTCTGTGCAACTTTAAGTGTTTCTGTCGCCTTTTTAGGATTTGACCGATCCACAGAAATATGGCCCACCAGCTTGCAAGCCAGGCCTAAGAAAGGAACCCGGAATAGTTCTTTTTTCATCATCCAGCGGATATCGCGACCTAAAAAGCCATACATCGAATAAATATCGTATGAGCTGGAGTGATTAGCCACAAAAACATACGACTGAGTTTCGGACAAATATTCTTTACCAGTGACTGTAACCCGAACAAACGACACCATACAGGTACCCGCAGCCCATACCCTCCCCCAGAAGCTGCCGGCACGTTGACCGAATAAAAGGGCAAAAACCATGGCAAGCGTGGCACATATCACCATTAACGAAATTGCCAGGGGGAAATACAAAGTATAGTAATAAATGGCAAAAAGAAATTTAAACACAGACTTCATACGAGGTAATAATTCGAAAGGACAAATATAATAATTTACTAGTTGGAAAGAGAGGAGGATTTATGCTGAACGGAAGGGATTATTTCTTGCGGAAAAATAATTATCAATAGTTTGCAATGGTTAGCGCGCTTTTGCAACGGAATTAACAAAGAGGTCTCAAACGAAGCTAAATCCTGGCCAGTGCCTATTCCCACGTTTGTCGTAGCATTTGCTATGACACTTTATTTTCATAGCATTTGCTATTTTCTATCTATCCCAAACAATTTCGTTAACTTGGTTTATAGTTAGATAGCAAACTCTGTGGAAGAGTGGGTTTTATTTCTTTTTCCTGGGTTTTATACGTTCGCCAATTCTGGACGGGAGCTGGCTGGTATGGAATATGTCTGCAATGATAATGGCTTCTTCGGTAACCTCATAAATAATCTTATAGCTCCATTTGCTGATGGATCTATAATTTTCCGGTTCTTCTTCTAAAAATTCTTCTTTGGAGTATTTATCCGGAAAGTCGTTTAACGACCCAACTAATTTGATCAGTTCTTTCTTTACCTTCCTTGCACTCTGAGGTGAGTCCTGGTTAATGTAGTTGTAAATATCGTCCAGGCTTTCTTTAGCCAGCTTGTCCCATCGTATGGGCAGTTTCTTCGGGGCTACCAATTTTCAACTTCTTTTTCCAGGTCTTCGTGAGCTATGTAATCTCCCGATTTTACCCTTTTCGATGCAGCTTTTACCCTGGCCCTCAACTCCGGCTGAGTAATGGGTTTTCCTTTGGACGTATAGCCCACAACCAAAGTATTATCGTATTCTTTACTCATGGCATGAACCATTTTTAAAAATCGTTCGTCTGCACGGTTTATATATTGTTGCACTTCCTTACGTAAAGCTGTTGTTGTCATATGCTTTTGTTTTTTACAAAATTAACTTTTTTAACTCATTTTTAGTTATTATTACAAGGGATGATATTTCTCCAACTTCCCCCTAGGCTAGTGCGCGTTTGTAACGCGTGCAATGTTATTTGCTTGGCAAGTTTCAAGTGTGCGCTATAAACAAAAAACCGGGTTGTCCCGGTTCTCTGTTATCCTTTACTTCTTGCTACGCAAATGTCGTTCGGAAACGACGGTGAAGTATTGACCGGTATATTCAATTTAAGAAAGGAACGCGATACAATCGCGCTCCAGTTTCCCTGCTGAACATCCGCGCTAGCGGGAGCTCCACCAACACTGCCGAACATGCGCGCTAGCGGGGTGAATTTTTACGTTCAATTTTCAATATTAAATTAATAGAATCTTTGGGAAAATAGGATATTTTAAATTTCTGACCATTTCTTTTAATTATACCATTATTATGTGATGTAATATGATACCCATCAATATTATTATAATCGGAATATTCGAAATTAATATTATTAATAGAAAAACTTTCAAAAAACTGACCATTAATTTCTTGTAAAGAAAGATTTTTGACTTCGCCTTCAACTTGAAAGTAAGTCTTATTTTGAATTGCTTTCTTTAAACGGGTCTCATATGAAACAATATCGGGAATTTTTACAATTGACAATATAAGCATAAATGATGATATGCCTCCAAACAGATAAAGAAGAAACAAGATTAATTGTCTTCTGAAATTTTTCTCTAAAGTTCGTTTTAAAACAGATGCACCTACAAAAGACAAAATTGAAATCACCAAAATCGGAACTATATAAAAGATTTTGCTAATTCCAGGTATATATTCATACAATGTTTGATAATTCATAATTACTTATTTTAAGTATTACCATATTTGAAAAATAGAAGTTGTGCTGAAATTTGAGGAAGAACCAAAGCTTGGTCCAAATCCGACATCATAAGAATAAAGGATCGCGCCGGCTTTATCAGCCCCACTTGCTGAATAACCACAGCCTAACAAAATATCACCTTCTGCTCCAATTGAATTTCCAGCAAAAGATTGGTACATGTCAAAATTTCTAGAGTCACCAACATACGATGAATAGCCCACATTTATGCCAATTCCAGCATGTAATCCATACTGCTCACTATTTGATGAATAAGCAAAAAGGTGAAATGCTTGTTTCCCTTTAATTGGCAAAGCATAACCTATAGTTCCTGATCCGGGACCTTTCCCAGGATTGAAAGATAATGAAGTATTTATGTAAATTACATCAGGAATTATTTTCATTACTGTAGAATTGTTCCAAAAATTACTTAACCATTTTGATAGACTCCCTCCTCTTTGGGCAACAGTATACTCCCCATCTACATCATTAATAACCAGATCTCTTATAGTTGTTCCACCTACATCCAGTACGTTCGAAGTACTATATCCTTCAAGTCTATTAGTAAAATGATCTATCCCGTAATTTTGACCTCCTGGAACAAGAACGTATGTAGTCCTCTTATAGGCACTCACCGAGTATAGGTCAAAACCCTTTGTTATCTGCTGGGCAACCCTCAACGCATCTTTACCACTCAGAATAGGTCCATTTCTCTTACTGTAAAGATAATTATTTATTTGATCCTTTGGCAAAGTGCTTCCGCTGTATGGGTCTTCATACCCTCCGGTAATCCAATTATATGTATAATCTCTATCCCAATTCAGAACGGGACTACCTCCGCCGCCACCACCAAAAGAGAAACTTATGCGGTCACCAGGCCCTAAACCTACAGGCATCTCTTTATACATATAAATCATGCCCGAGGGGTCCACAAAAGATAATGGGTTATTTAAACAGTAAGAATACGAATTATAGTTCTGTGTATTGTTTGCCTGCACATAATTGTCGGGACTTAAAAATCGCGCTAAGAGCGGATCATAAACCCGGCCATTCATATTGATCAGCTTAAATGCATCCATATGTTCATGTCCTGTAAAACCTCTATCAGTAATTAAACCCGAGGGAGCATTTGTAAGGTTCTGCAAGGTAGCAGGATTGCGACGGTTACCCCACGCATCGAAGCTCAGTTCCTGTTCAATGGTCCCGCTCTCATTAGTAAAAACGTTCAACGAGCCTAAATGATCATTATGCACATAATGCATTTGGCCATTACCACCCGTGGCTTCATAAATTGCAACAGTTTCGCCATACGCCATTATATAATGCAAATCGCGTGTCACACTATTTTTTATTTCTCTTTCAAAAAGACCACTGTAATACTTTTTTATATTCACCCCACCAATGTTGGATTCGACAAATTTTCTGTTTAGGTCGGGACCATAGGTAAACGTGGCATTATTTGACCCTTCGGTTATGGAAGCCACTTTATCGAAAGAGGTATAAGTTATATTTTGCTGCTCCTGGCTTATCAAATTGTAGGTATTCGACACCTGGGCAACAGCAGTTGGATGTGTGGCATCATAAACGTATGATCCTACATCGTATTTGGTATCTATACTCCCGTTTGGTAAATATGTGATAGCTCTTGATGCACTGGTTCCTATTTGCACACTATTCAACCGGTTGTAATCATCATAACCGAAATTTTCGACTAGACTTCGCCTGTTATCTTTTCTCCAGTCCATTAATCCTTTAGAATTATAATGATACTCCAGGTTCTGTATATTATTACCAACTCCCGTTTGGATTGTTTGCAAATATCCACGGGATTCATATCCTCTTGAACCCGAGATATTATTACCGTAAACCACCTGGGTTAACTGATCTTTTGAATTTACCGCCCCAAGGCTCCAAATAGTTTTACCGGAATCGTTTCTCCTGATATCTTTTAGATAACCATTTTGATAATTATAATTCACCATAAAACCCGAAGGATAACTAACCTGGGATACCTGACCAATTGTATTGTAATTAAGTGAGGTAGTCAAAGTTAATCCACTGATGGATGCCGTTTTTGAATTAGACCTACCCAGTTCATCGTATCCATAGGTATAGGTAATTCCATTTGTAGATGAAATGTTATCAAGTTGTCCATTACCTTTATACGTATAGCTTATATCAAAAGAACCACCTGTTTGGCTTTCCAAACGGCCTAAGTCATCATAATTCAATGTGGTTGTCCGAGAGTTGGGGTCAGTTTGTGTGTGAAGTTCTCCGTAAACATTGTAGGAATATGTATATTCCCCTGCATCAGGGTCGCGTAATAGAGTTTGATTTCCAAACTGGTCGTAATTCATTTCAATAGTCTTAACCGGAGTGATAACGGATTTGGTTAAACCTGAACTGTAGTATGTATAATTAATTTCGCCACCGCGATCGGATGATTTGGCGAGATTACCGGAAGCATCGGCAATTTGTGTACTGGTTTGCCCTGAAATATTATTGGTAACAGTTGTTTGTAATCCATCATAACTATAAACTAAATCAACACCAGGTGCAACTTCTGTTTTTATTCTTCCTAGTTTATCATAGGTATTGGTCTTTCTATCAGAATCAGATTCTCCGGAGAAATATGGTAAAGTTGTATACTCAACCTGTCCCAGACTATTGTATTTGGTATCAGTTATGACTCTTCTTCCATCCAAACTCGGCCTGTTGCGTTGAATGGCTCTGCCAAATTTGTCGTAATATTGGTATGCTTCAGGACTCCCAGGGATTTCAGATTTGATATAGTATCGAGCATTGTTTGGACTTGTTCCTGTTACCCATCCCAATGTGAGTTTAGAAGAGTTACCATCGGGTTGCTTGGTTTCGATCAAACGTCCAAACTCATCATAGACAAATCTCGTTGTTAAATTATTATGATCTTTTTGTTGTGTTACCACTCCTAAACCTTCATCGTAAGTGTATTCAACATAATGACCTCTTATATTTTCCTGCTTTTTCAAAAATCTCCCCTTAGTATCATATGTCATAATTGAAACACGACCATTTATACCATCGGGTGTGACTTTTATATTATTAATGTTTCCATAATCATCGTAACGATAATCCGTAAACAATTGCTTAACATTCCCAGGTTCAATTGTTTTTCGGGTAAGATAACCTTGTGCCTGATAGTCAAAACTGGTTATACTGGTAAAAACCGGTTCACTACCTCTGGTTTTGGTTAAAGTAGTTCTTGTTAACCTGTTCAGGCAATAACTGTCGTAATTACCATATACATTATCGATTGTAGATGTTGCAATTCCATTATAATTGGTCTTTTGTTGAGTTAAATTCCCATAATCATCATAAGTAGCAGTATTTGTTATTGTATTATACAATGTAGAAGTATTTAACTCATAATATTTTGAAACAGTTTGCTTGATATAAGGAAAGATTCTTTTGTTACCAAAAGTTTTTATATCTGAGGTATATACGCTTTCAGAGATCAGCTTATTATCTGCATATTCTTCTTTTTTAAATGGTTCGAGGAACAAGTAAGTCTGGTTTACCGAATTATAACTAATCGTTTTAGTCCCTCGAGATAGATCTTGAGATGTAATTTTAGAAAAACCAATAAAACTGTTGTCTATTTTGTAAGAAAATCCACCTTCATAGGTATAAGAAACCTCAGTTTGAGCATAGGGGTCATTATCCGATTTTACTGAAGCAACAACGTAAATGGGTTTAGTAAGAGGGACTAAAGGATAAAAACAATTGGCAGGGTTACTATATACTGAGGAGTTAGTCGTCGGTTTATAAGTAAATTGAATCTTATGATTCATCCCGTTAGTGACTGTGGAGAGAAGGTCTTTTTGGTTCCCTACGCCTACCGAAACAATTCTGATCTTATTCCCTAAAATGCTCTGGCATAAACAATCTGTTATACCATCGCCGTTAAAATCCTTCACTGTTAAAATGGGGCCATCAATTTCATCCAAACTGGGCACATTTATATATTGGGAATTTTTATACTTATAAGTATAGAAAATATGTTCAGCAGGGTCAAAACCAATAAATTCATCCTGCCCATCACCATCCATATCATATGAAGTATAGTCCATAAAACCAATAGTAGTGTCGTCAAATATATCAGTTCCAAAATCGGTAACAATAAAACTATTACCGTTTGAGATATTGGATTTGATATTTGTAAAGTGACGTAACCCTGTTCGAGGTAAATTTCCCCATAAAAAATCCATCCTCCCATCACCATTATAATCTCCTGCAAAAACTGCATGGCTACTATTAGGTGTAGAACCAGAGGTTCGTTGGGTAAAATTATTATTTACCCATTCATAAATTCTGTACCCGGAAGCATCTAAAGTCATAAGTTCTATTTTGCCATTCCCATTAAAGTCGCCCCAGTACTGTTTACTCCCCCAAATTAAGGAAATATCAGCATTTCCTACTAATGGAGCTGTCCAGCTCCCCCAGGAAATGTTATAAGTATTATTCGCAGGATTACGATTAAAGATATCTACATCTCCATCACCATCAAAATCGTACGCATATAAATCAGGTGTTCCAGTTGAACCTTTACCCCTATTAGCGACAAATGTAAAATTCAGTCCTGTTGATGAATAAAAAGCAAAACCAGAAGTATTATTAGCTAAGGGTAATACAACATCCGCTTTTCCATCTGCATCGAAATCTCCTGTTTTTATTTTCCCCAAAGGAATAACACTGCCCCCATTCTTAGTAAAGTCGTTACCTGAATTTAAGCTATAAATACAACCATTAAGTATCAACTCATCTTTACCATCTCCATTAAAATCATCTGCAAAAATATTCTGATTTATCAGCAGAGACGTATAATTCGCCAATCCCTGTGCATTCTCATAATTATGATAACTAAAAACATAAGAATTAAAAGCATTCCCTGAACTTCCATGTTCAATAAATTCATTTAACATGCTCTTATCAGTAAATGAATATTTTAATTCATATTCCCTTATTGTTGAGGTTCCATTTTTTACCTTAATTTTTGAAAGTAATTTATTCTGAACAATAGTCGTTCCCGCTACAAAAGACGTCAAAACATCATTCGACCGGGATTCATAAACAAAATTAACAGAATTGTAGGGCGTCAGTCCAGTGTTTGTGTTTCCTGTGTAATCAATCCTTTCAGGCCAGAATTCTCCCATGGCACGATCGGAATGATAAGTAAAGGTCATATAATTACCTTTTTTGTCGTAAATCTTGCTAATATACCAGAAAAGTATTTCTTCTTTATTCTGTGCCTGCAAGAATGAATTTGATGAATTGCCGAATTCAACAGTAATACCATTTTTAGTCTCCATCTTAAACCAACGAGGCCCACTTCCTGATGCTCCATAGGAAGTTATCTTAACAAAAGATTCAGATGCAGTGGAATAGGTAGTTCCATCCCCACCATATGCATTTCCGTTTGTGACCAATAGCCTGTTGCCGTTTAAACCGAACCGATCATTGGAAGATAATTCAATCTCGTTTATTTGATCATCATAATGCAAATTCTTTGGTAGGCGAGTGATACTTGAGAACCCATCAATATTCCATCCAAAGCCAAGTAACCCGTTAACACGGTTGCTATAATAATTAACTGACAAATTTGGTTGCATACCAGCCGTACCTGGTGAAACAGTTATAGGAAGGTTAAAGGAAGCCGCACCGCTACTACTTACTCCTGCTTTACCCAATGAGGTCCCCACAGGAAGGTCGGTGTTTAGTGTTCGTGTTGAAGGATCTACAGCAGTCTGATAATCAACATTCACTATCAGGTTTTCGTTGATTCTTGCATTGAACGTTTGAGAGCCGGCAGGAGCATAACTAAATCCTGGTTGTATTAACACCTGATCTCTTGCCTCATATACTTGTGTGCCGGAAATCGGTGCAGAAAGCGTGATCACTTTCTGTTGTCCAAATGAGCTTATTGAGGTAAATAAAAAAAATAAATATAATGTTACTTTTAGTTTTTTCATCTTATTGGATTTTAATTGTTCACTATTCTTTCACGACTTTCCATTCGCTCTCCTTGCCTCCTAACTGGATCTTTAACACATATGTTCCCAAAGGACTGTCTGACAGATCCACAATATCGTTCCCAGTTAACGGGGTGAGAGTGGTTATCAAACCACCTTTCAGGTTATATACCCTGATGGCTGATTGCTGCGAAGGTTCGAAACCCGTAATCTCTATCCGCAGTGCTCCATGGGTAGGATTAGGATAAATATTGATTTTCTGATCATTAATCTGATCCTCAAATTTATTTTCCTTAACCTCTTCCTTGAGGTAGGTGGAATCAACTCCCGATTTAAGAGAACTTTGAGCTGCATTGGCAGTTGCCAGGGTTATTGTTCTCAATTTGCGGTTACCGGCATTGTCGTACCGGTAGTAAACTGTTGTTTGGGCTTTGGTAATTCCCATACCCATAAATATGAATAGGAAATACACAAATAGTTTGTAAAGTGGTTTCATATATCTGAATTATTTAGTTTTCATTCCTTTTTCCATTTCATCAATTCTCTTGATCAGCATGGCATTAATTTTTGCCTGCTCCTCTAGTTTTTTGTTTTGCTCGATGGTGTAAAGTGTCAGCTCTTCCACCTTCTGCAACAGCTTCTTCTGCATCTCACCCACATTTACTCCGTTCTGTTCCACTTCGGCAGCCGAGGGGATATCCTGCAAATGGCCATTGTTTTTAATAAACTGTTCCACTTCCGTTAACGGTTTAAGCTGGTACGAGGGGTGAAATACAAAGTCGCTCCAGTTATTCATGTCCACTTTAACTTCCTGAGCGTGAATGGTGCCTTTAACATCGAGGAGGTTTTGAGGCGAAGTTGTACCTATTCCTATATTACCGTCACCTCTTACATAAAATCGACTAATACCTGCCCATGTCATGGCATTAAATATAGGATATTCATGGCCTCCGGCACCAGCTTTAATAAGCAATCCAGAACCTGATCCACCATTATTCTCAAATAAACCGGATGCATTATTGTTACTGGATTGTAAACTATGAATCATAACCCGATCTCCTGTTCCTAAAT